>JAEFDA010000136.1 GCA_016126025.1 Nitrososphaerota archaeon
GGCGTATCGGTAAGGGACCAGCTGGGAGGGGGCCCCGAGGCCACGCGGCTGGACCTGCTGAGCCGGGAAGAGAAGGGGGAGAACCAGACATACTGGAAGGCCAAGATCGGATACAACATGAGATGAGTGGTAGAGGGGGCATTTTCGATATTCAAGCGCATATTCGGCGAACACGTGATGTCCCTCAGGTGGGCGAACATCATCCAAGAGATACGGCTCAAAGTGGCCCTGTACAACAGGTGGAGGAACGAATCGATAGCCCGTGAGCTGGAGAGGAGTGTGCCACACATGACATGAGAGTCATGCCGCCGCACGGCCGAAGTTGGGCAGATATGTGGGCACAATTAGGACACAGAGTTACCGAACCAGAACCCACAATTCCTAAATAATTGACAACAGACGTGCAGGACATGCCAAGTTTTGGCAAGATGTTTCGAGAAATAACCGGAAACAGTCCGTATCCGTGGCAGACAAGACTGTACGAGCAGTTCTCGCAGGGTGCCTTTCCAAGCGCGCTGGACATCCCAACCGGGCTAGGAAAGACGTCAGTCATGACCATATGGATGCTGGCACTAGCCACCCGTACGGACTGCTCCAAACACATTCCAACCCGATTGGTGTATGTGGTAGACAGGAGGGCCATCGTGGATCAGGCATCTGCGGAGGCGCTGCGTCTCCAAGCCAAGATATCCACGGTATGCGGTGGCGCGCAGAAACTTAACGTGAGCAGCCTACGTGGAGGAGGAGGCAGCGCCGACGGGCAGGAGTGGCTCATAGAACCCCATGTCCCAGCAATCATAGTGGGGACCATAGACATGATCGGTAGCCGACTGTTCTTTTCGGGATACGGTGTGGGGATGAACAGCAGACCGTTTTACGCAGGCATGCTGGGCCAAGACTCGCTCATCATATTGGACGAGACGCACCTGTCGCCTGCAATGGAGATGGTCCTGTCTGACGCGCAGAGCATAGCAAAGGATGTCAGACATGTGCTGCTGCCGCCAAGGGTCATGTTCATGTCCGCGACACAGCGCAGTGGTGAATCGGCAGACACGTTTAGTCTCAATGACAAAGACATGAGGGATCCGGAGATCAGGAAACGATACGAGTCAGAAAAGATACTCAACATAGTCGAGGCAGAGGATGTCGTCCAGACGGTGGAGAAGGAGGCGCGGCGCATGAAGGGAAGGGTGTTGGTGTACTTGGAGAAGCCCAGGGACGTACAGAAGGTGTCGTCTGCCCTCCGGAGGAGTAAGGAGCGCGTCGTGACGCTGACCGGGACCATACGTGGCTTTGAGCGCGACGAACGGGCGCAGGACCGGGATTATATCGAGTTTGAGTCCGGAAATCCGTCTAATGGAAGGTGTTTTCTGATCTCCACGTCTGCCGGGGAGGTGGGAGTGGATCTGGACGCGGACAACATGGTGTGCGACCTTACCACACTTGACTCCATGATACAAAGGCTGGGCAGGGTCAACCGAAGCGGCGGCAGGCAGGCCAAAGTAACGGTGGTGTACACAAGAGAGGCGATCGACAAAGGCCGGAAGGGTAAGAACCAGAAGGGCAAAGTCTTGATGGAAGAACTTCGTAAAAACACACTGGAGATACTACGAGACATAGCAGACGGCAAGATAGCCAGCGACAAAACATCCGGCGGCAGGGCGCCCAGCGCGAGCCCGGCAACATTGAGCAAAATACCGCACGACAGAATGAAAGCTGCATTCTCACCAACACCAGAGACCCAGCCGCTGACCCACGACATACTAGATATGTGGTCCATGACATCTTTGTATCAAAAGTATGCATCGCGGCCGTCTGTGCAATACTGGCTGCATGGGAAGCCGGAGGCTCAGGCACCAGAGACATACGTAGCGTGGAGGGCCGATGTCCAGATGATTGCCGGACTGGGCGACGACAGGGTGCAGGAGATACTAGACGAGTACAGAATACTCCCTCACGAGATTGCGCGCGGCAGTTCTGCAGACGTGTATAGAATATTGCAAGGCATGGGCGACACAAACGCAGTTGTGCTTTCAGGTAACGCCTGCACGGTAAAGAAGACATCAAGTATTGGCAAAAATGAGATCGAATATGCCACCATACTGCTCCCGTGCAGCGCAGGTGGTCTTATCGATGGTATGCTGGAAAGCGCCAAACACGCTGTAGACGATGTCGCGGACAAGGAGAGCCGCACCATACGGCAACATGGTGTGGGCGATACCTGTGATGGAGACGTATCAGGGAGCGGGAGACGTCCGCTCCAGAGACGGCGCGCGCGGATCGTGGTAAGCCCGGACGGTGATGGTCAGTATCGTGTAACCGGAGCCGTAGTGGGCGGAAGTTTCCAAGACCAAGATATCTCGCTGAAAGACTGGCTGGAGGAACACTCACAAATGACGTTGGTCTACAGAGCGGAGCTGGGTGCGTCGGGCGACGAGGACGAGGCCTCAAACGAGATCATGTACTACATGGAGATGCTGAGTCGACAGGGATCCACCTTCACCAAGAAGAGTCTGGACGAGCACCACGCGGAAGTAGAGGAAGAGGCAGGCCGGATAGTAAGCGCGCTGGACGTCTTGGGACAAGACCTATCGGATGCGTTGATAATGGCGGCCCGCATACACGACTATGGAAAGGCGAGAGATCACTGGCAACGGTGTATGCGGGTTGCAGAGGACGACAGACCACTGGCAAAGACTGGGCGGCGCATAAGGCCGCTCCCCCTAGGCGGGTTCCGGCACGAGTTTGCATCGGTGGTGGACTCGAACGACAGATCCGAGGTGGCAGAACATCCGGAGCGGGATCTCATACTGCACCTAGTTGCAGCGCACCACGGCCGGGCAAGGCCGTGCTTCAAGCCCGATGTCCTGATGGATGGCGACCCCATAGTCGAGTTGCACAACTCCATGTCAAGATATGCGCGCCTGCAAAGCAGATTCGGCCCCTGGGGGTTGGCGTGGCTTGAGGGGCTGCTACGCGGCGCAGACTGGGCAACATCAGCCGCGCGGGATGGCAGGAGGACACGGTGATGGGCGGCATGTCCTTTGCAACTGTCGTGGAGAACCCGGGCGATTTTTTTGCATGCATGGGTGTCCTCTACTGCGCCGACAGGTTTTTCGACAATTCGAAGGGGCACTTTAAAGCCGGCAGGTTCCACCTAGAGGCAGACTGCGATGGCAACATGTTAAGTGAGATAGTGCAGAAGGTCAACTCTGCCATGGCAGCAAGCCCCATGAAGTTAGACGACCCTGACGACAAGGCCACCCCCATAACGCTACGGGGAATTGGGCTACGGCTGGACTTTTGGAAGCACTTTGATGACAGGCCCACTATCAAGCTGTTTGCGGGACAACAGACGTCTAGTGGAGAGGTAGGCAGGTGGCTGGGCCATCTTGAGAAATTCACAGGGGCTGGAGATCTGCGAGAATTTTCAGTCACAGACCTTGCATCTGGACTTGATGTCACCACGTCGTGGAATGCGCTGGACGTCGGGTTCTCGCTCAATGAGCACAAGATAAAGACCAAGGTGTATCCACTGGTAGAGTTCTTTGCATACGTAGGCGTGCAGGCGTACGGGTGGAGACGTGGTAGCTCGTCATACTACTACAACGTCTGGCACGTACCGCTTCCGATGCGCATAGCGAGAGCCGTGGCCGCGGGGGCGTTAGAGATGCCCGGTATGACGACGCTTGTCGAGTTTGAGGCCAAGAAGAGCGGTCAGAAACAAATATTAAAAACTGGTAGAGAGGTGCGGTACGAAGAATATGGACCTGGCAGAGACGGTGAGTAAGTGGTTAGACGGTGACGCCTCGGCGTTGGTCCAGCGGGAATATCTGATTCCAGCAGAAGGAAAGGACTCGCCTTTCTTTCCTCCAACTTTTGCCGGGACGGGGTCTGAAGGTAGCGGCTACTGCATAGACACCATGAAGGACGGTACGCAGACATGCTTGGTGGACACGGTCGGTTCACAAGCAAACCGAATGGAGCCCATTTTTGCAAAGGAGCCATACAGTGGTTTGGTACCGCAGGTGGTGATCAGTGCTGGACAACAGAGCACAAATATCTTTGAAGTAGGACACAGGGCTGCGGATGCACTGCTGAGGCACTCGTCTGTAGGCACGGATCTGGACAAGGCCCTGCGCAGTCTAGCCGACGGTGATCCAGCTCCGCTGGCAAGGATCGCGCCGACATCATTTGTCTTCGGGATGTGGGACTCCCGCGGCACGCAGGTAAAACTGCCTCGAATAGTATCATCCGTCATACGAGCCTACGATATAGATCAGCTCACCAGATCTGCACAGTATTTCTTGCCCGTAAACTATAGAGACGAGGAATTGCTGGGCGAAGCAAGCGACAAGAAGCACAGTGATGCGCGTTCGGACCTAGGATTCAATGAGATACCATCCACGAACACACATGGAGGAATAATAGCACATGGTGAGATACGCCGGGATACGGTGGTCAACCTGTCTGCCCTTAGATTGATTATCTCCGACGACAGGGAGGAAGAGGTGCAAAAATACATCCTGTCGCTCTCTCTACTAGCAGCAACTTGCGGAGGCATTGGACACCTGCGTCAAGGATGTATTCTGACAAGAGACCCGGAGAGAGGAACTCCCCGGTGGGAGGTCGTCTATCCTGACGGTAGGCGCGAGGGGGTGGAGATCGACCACGGATCAGTGTTAGAATATGCAAAGGAAGCTGCCAAGGCATTCGGAAAGGGTGACGACATAGATGCTGTGTTCGAGACGGCAAAAGCAAAGGACAAGATAGAGGCGGCGGCCAAACCAAAGAAAAAGTAATGACGCGTCAGGATCTGCAAAGGCGTACGTCGCTTGTTTTGAGTGTTAGGTTTTTGCATGGCCGATACCACGGCTCGGAGTGGCCCCCTTCGCCACGCAGGCTTTTCCTAGCGCTTGTGTACGCTCTATACATGGGAAGGGGTCGACTCGTCGGCATAAGTGAGGGAGAGAAGGCTCTCCAGTCGCTTGAAGGAATGGAGCCACCCGACATATACGCGTCACGCATGGAGAGAGGGTGCAGATACACCATATTTGTGCCCAACAACGATAGGGACATGCCCAAGAAGCCGGAGAAGCTCAAGACAAGCAAGATCTTATCTCCATACACATCTGACGAGCCAGTGTTGTACTCATGGCGGATTGGTCTGGACAACCAAGACGATGCCAAGGTGTTGTGCCGTCTAGCCAAGAGCATTCCAGCCCTCGGTCTAGGAGTAGATCCAGTGGCGGCACATGGGCAGGTGGCCGAAGAACCCATAGTACAAGACAGGTTGCTTCGATACGTTCCCGACGATCAAGGGAAGTTACTCATCCAAGTGCCCGTCACTGGGCTCTTGGCCAACGCAAAGAGAAGACACAAGATGTTCCGCACTAGGCTGGAGGATGGCCGCTACACCAAACCCGTGGAGATCACCGGCAGCAGACCACAGGGCTACAGTACAAAAATTTCAAAGATCGTCCTGACAGGATTCAGGGTCAACCGGATCGAGGAAGACGGCATGGCGCCTGTGCAAAAGGGGATAATTCCTAACAGCATGGCGCCGAACCTTATCCGCGAGGTAGAACGCATCAAAGATGGACTTGTGGGGGCCGACAACGTAAGGCGCGTGCGGACGGCGCTCCTGCCCAGCATTGGAGGCAAACACGCAGACGCAATGATACGCAGGATAGCGTTTTTGGCACCGCCAGACATGAGCGACGCCGTGGAGAAGATCGACGGCAGAATGATCAACGTAGGAGCGAACACATACCAGCTGGAGGCGCTCGGAACAGATGATCCGGTACTAAGGACATACAAACAATCGTCCAGGTTCTTTGCATTTGTAACTCCCGTAAAGATGAGGCAAGTGGAGGGCATACAGGCGCCAAGCATATTGTCCGGTATGCTGGAAAACGAGACAGGGAGCGCGGTTACATACATCAGGATCAATAATGGAGCGCATTGGGACGCAAAAAATGTGATTGGCCAGAACGGGGTGTTTGCAGAGTTGGAGTTCGAGTCTAGAGTGTCCGGCCCTATTATAGTTGGAGATGGACAGGAACAGGGATTTGGCCTGCTTGCGCCCATGGCAGTTCCCGATGTTGCGTATTTCCGGATTCTTGGACGAAGCGTTCCGGTCTTAATGGCGCTGGCAGTTGGGAGTGCCATGAGAAGGGCGGCTCTCTCGAAGATCAGGCGGAGCCATGCACTCGCGCCTACCTCCATATCGGGCCATGAGAGTGACGGGAGTCCTCTACGCCGAAACCATGATCATGCGTTTTGGCTACCGCTTGACGCTAACTGCGACGGTCTCATAGACCATATAGCTGTCTACATGGCCGGGGGACTTGATCATGTTGCAAAGAAAACGCTTGGGAGAATCACAAGGGTCTATGATGGGAGTGGTGTGAATTTGAATGTCCGCCTTGTGGACTTTTTTGTCAAAAGAGATATGAAGGATTGTACGCTGTTTGGTAACGGAACAAAATGGGTCTCAGCAACTCCATACTTTATGCCATGGCATGTAAAGAAGGGCTTTGGATTGGAGGCACAATTGAAAAAAGAATGTAAAATAAGAAAATATGGAAACGTTTCCATTGCGCATCATGATATAAAAGTTGACGGAAGGAACATTCCCAGGACGCTGTTTGTGAGTAGATACGGGGAACGGGAGCCTATAACCAAAACTGGAGAAACGGTAGAGCTGGAATTTAAGAAAAATATCAGGGGCCCCATCGCGCTAGGATTTGGATGCCATTTCGGACTTGGAATGTTCGTTCCAGCATTGAATTCATAACACGTACGCAGGACCAGCTTCAATTGGGCCGCGGCTTCTCAGCCGCGGAAAGGTAACCAAATCATACTGTGATGCATACTATTGCG
>JAEFDA010000127.1 GCA_016126025.1 Nitrososphaerota archaeon
GAACGTCGTCAAATACTGCCTCTACCAGAAAAACCTGCAGCGGTACACCTGCAAGGACTGCTGCAAGACCTTCAACGACAAGACAGGCTCCCTCCTCCATTACAAACACGTCAGCATCGGCAATTGGATGCTGGCGCTGTGGCTCTTTCTGTGCGGTCCGCTAAATGGAGCCTCGATAAGGTTCATCTCCCAGGCGACTGGACAGGCCTACAAGACCGCCTACTATATGATGCGTGGCATTATGGCACATATACGCAACCTGCCGGAGAAGCCGCTGAAGGGAACATGCGAGACCGACGAGGCATACGTCAAGGCCGGCTCCACCTATGTATTCGTCGCCCGCGTGTGGCCGGGTTATCTCGCGTTTTGCTACCCACCGATAGCCACCTATGTATTCGTCGCCCGCGTGTGGCCGGGTTATCTCGCGTTTTGCTACCCACCGATAGCCATTCCATAGTTCCTTATCTAAGCATTATGTTGTCTTTGCCGCTTCTCATAGTCTGATCGGCCGCCATCCAAGCCCCAAAATCCGGCCCCCGGACCGGCCTGCGGCGGAGTGTGGTGCGCAGCCTCCCCCACGGGATATGGCGTCCAATATTTAGGATCGCCATGCGTTCGGTCTCCGATGCGGCCGGCAGAAAGACGCGGCCGGGAAGGATTCATAGGGAATCCGATTGTGGCTGATATGTCCCTCGCGTCGCCGCTCTCCCAATGATATGGTGAGGGATGGGCGCCGAGGTGCGCTAGGACGTTTTCAGCCTGTCCAGCTTTGACTGGTATAGCCTGTCATTGGCATGCCTGTAGGGTTCGCCGTTCTTCAGCATGAAGTAGATGTACGTGGCCATTATGTTCGCGACGTGGCTGCGGGCTATGAGGGGCGGGTGCCGCTTGGCATACCCCTCGTATATGGCCGCGATGTGTTCGTCGTGCTGCTTGGCGACCATCGCCGCATTCATCATGATGTGCGTGAGTGCGCCGTCCCTGTCCTTCTTCATGCGACCGTGCGTGACGCGCTGGCCGGACTGATATGTGGTGGGGCACAGTCCCAGAAAAGAGACCAGGTGCTTGGGGCCCTTGAACCTTCCTATGCCGTGGAACTGTCAAGTTTACGTGAGTCAGGATATGGTGTCAAATCCGTGAGTCGGGTGTCAAACGGGTGAGTTGGATGTCGGTGGCGAGAGGCCGCAGTCCGAGGTTGTACTGTATGGTGCGCCGGGAGGGGGATTCGAACCCCCGGTACTGGATTGTACACAGTTTTTGAGACTGCTTCCTTTGGCCCGACTTGGATACCCCGGCGCCGATCTAGGTGTAGAACTGTGGTATTACCGCCCCGACACAATCCAGAAAGCCGAGGCGGTCTTGCCCAAGTGAGTGGGTCCCGCCTCCCTGGGCACATGTCATGGTGTGTACACATGGTTGAAACCACTTCCATATAATTTGGGTAGTGAAGGGACGTTCACCCCGTGTCATGCCAGCTCACCCACGATACTATGATCTTAATTCCAAAGATCTTTATACTATTCACACCCAAGTACGACTTGGTGCCGCACCATTCGGCCCCATCTATGTAACCACGAAACAGATATGATCTTATACTAGGTGGATGTGTGATCTTTTATACAGATGGTCGATCATGTTATACGATCTGTGTTGATATAGTATTAGAGTGTGGGCATGACCATGGATGAACGCCCGAAAGTACTACACGTATGGGACATTGGCGGGAACGGCGCCGCCCTGGCCAAAGTCATGGGCCATGACTGCATACACCGGGCGAGCAACGATCCGTACCACGGCACGCGGATGTATTCTGACCGGTTTGTGGTACGCGGTGGCCCACGCTGGTTTTATGCGCAGGCATGGTGGCGGGCCAGGAGCGCCGACCTGCTGCACATACACGGCGGCCATCGCATGGCAGAACGGCTGGCTGTCCGCAAGATGGATTATGAGCGCCCATATCCGAGCGAAGGCGGCATGGTTATGGGGCGGGACATAGTCCCCCGCAAGCCGTACATCCTGCATTATCACGGTTCGGACGTGTGGGATCATCAGTCAGGATCCCGCCGCATTGCCGAGCTGGGGGCCGCCCGCATACTCGTATCCACGCCGGACCTGCTGAAGCTGGAATACGAGAAAGAGCCAACGTACGTGCCAACACCAATAGACACGGGACTGTTTGCCAGGCGTGACATACCGAACAACAACAGGGGTCTGGCCATACTCATAGGCGACCAGGGCCGGGATGACACTCTCCGTCGGTTACGGGAGTATGGGTTTGGAGACATAGAATGGACGTTCAGGCGCCGACAGTATGGCCATGGGAGCCATGGTTCCATTACGATGCACAAGGACATGCCGGCAATGCTCTCCAAGTACCAATACTATTGTGATTTCAAGTGGAACCGTGTCCACAATAAATGGCATGAGGCCACATCACAGACGGCCCTGGAATGCATGAGTCTGGGTATGAGTACCATACTCCATGACGGTTCTGTACGCGATACGTTGCCCGATGAACACAGACTGGAGAATGTGGCGGAACGTATTGGGGAGATCCACAGGGAGGCTATGGAAACCCGGGGAATGATGGTGGATGGTACGGGCAGGGCCGTACCCAAGGGGAGAGCATGATGGCCAACCAACACAAGGGTGGAGATGAATGTGGTGGGAAGCGCGGTTCCTGCATGAATGGTGTGGTGTGGTTTGGCGCTGTGGCCATTGGTATGGCCATGTTTGGTGTGGCTGACGCCCATGCTGACCACGTTGACAACCACATCTGGATAGAGACGAAAAGCGGTGGTTTCATACTGGCGACGGAACAGGCACTGGATCAAGCAGACAGAATAAACGCAGTAACCGAGGGCAAGTATGTCGGCTACTACAAACCGGTCTGTGATGCATATGTAACTTATGAATACGCGCAAGAACGGAGTAGAACTAACTATAGAGAAGGTGAGAGTGTTACACGTACATGGTACACCACAGAAAATGGGGAATGGCCGGACAGGTGGATCAAACCAAAAACACATACGGTAAACAACGCACAAGTGCTCGACCAAAGGAATGACAGGTGTGGAACCGACGATGCAGCATACTATACGAATGCGCTAAACGAAGACATAAGCAATCTGAACATAACATCGGTATCAGAACTGAAACACGACATATACCACGAATGTGTGTGTGGGTATTGGTACTCAAACACCATAAAGGACGAGTACACGTACACCATACTAGACCTCCCAAGGGACAGGGAAACCCCACCGGACTATCAGGAGACGGTGGCCGCAGGTGTGAAGGGTGGCTTCCGCGTATGGTCGGACATAAACGACATCACCTTCACATACACGGACAGCAGGTTGGACGCGGACATCATAGTGCAGCAGCAGATAGGGGACGGCACCGCATACGGGAACGCGGAGATGGGATGCCTGTTCGAGAACGACCAGTGCACCATACAGCTGTTCACTGACGTGAACGTAAGGAACAGGCAAACCCTCACAAACACACACTCGATAGGATGGACCATAGCCCACGAGTTCGGCCACCTCATTGGTCTGCCGCACCACATAGACCCGGACCACATAATGAATACGGTACACGCCGACGACGTCAGGGACTACTGGGAAGCCAGGAACATCAACGTGCCCAGGATAAGCGAACCCACATACGAAGAGAGGATGCTGGGATACACAAAACCGGCAGGACATACGGAAGGCGAAGTACCACGCAATGCAGTACAATTCGCAAACACTGAGATAGTATCCGAGTTTATCGAATTACTGCTGGCGACGCTGTTGAACGCGCCGCAGGAGGACAGGTTCGATTTGTGGTTTGCCATAACAACGGAAATCCAAGACAGGATAGACCTCTTTGGTTTGGTGTATGGGAATTGAGTCACGTCCCAAGCCCAAGAACGGGAGCCGCATCATGATAGAGCTGGCTCTCTCCCTGTTGGGTCCCGTGGGGCTTGCACTGCTTGCGTTGATCAGGGCCATAACATAGGCTGAAGGAACCGGAGTGTACGGTCCGAGCTTAAGTAGTATATAGATCTATGTATAGGTATATATTGAAGGGTATCTGGTATAGAGCATGAATGGGTGGTCACCCGACACACCAAATGAGCCAGACAGCCCACAACCCCCACTCACAAGGGAAGACATCATGCCAGCCCTGGACGTACTAGAGGAAATGGGCAAGGATGGTGTGATTGCCATATGTTACGGGTTCCCGCGTGATTCTGTGGACCGTCTGCTGAACCAATACAGCAAGGATGTGCTCCCGTGGATTCGGGCCGTGAAGGAGATCGCAGATGCCACACATCACAGTGGGTCGGAGTCAGGTGGTGGGGAAACTAGCACACTTGGACAACAACCATAGTACGGTACAATACACAAAGATCTATATACCCCATAAGTTGGGGGTGGGCGCTATGAGTATGGTGTCATTGGAGGATCGTTGTCTATGCCATAAGCATCGTTATGGTTGTCTGGGGATATGCCAAAGATCTCATGTATAGTCGGTGGTCGATTTCACCCTCATAGCACCACATATTCAAAAAATCAAGGGGGTTCATCTCAAATGCCTGCATCATACTGCCATATAGTACCGTAGACCCACTGTTTCGCCTTTTGGTCGTGGAATCCGTCACGGGTGGCATGTGACAATCGGCTCTATAAACCGTCAGGCGGACAGTACGAGCTCACGCCTTCCGTATGGTGGCCACCCACACACCCTCCACCTTGTCTATACGCCACTCCAAGCGGTCCTTGGGGGATATGTCCAGCTGCGCCGCGATCATTGTAGGTATGGTGGTCTTGAGGGAGTCGCTGGACGTCCTGGCCAGGCTGGCGGCCGTGACCATCCCCTTGAGCTTTCCCATAGCACTATTGATAGTATTGGGGTATATCAATATGCCTATTGACAATAGCACTATGTATAGACCAATCTTTATATAGACGTACAAATATACCTATACCATGAACAAGAACAAGAAGCAAACGAGCCAAAAGAACGCCACAAAGGTAGTCGGACCTACGAGGGCCGATCGCGGCAGGAGGATCTTCGAGCACGGCGGGCAGGTCCGCAGGATAGACGACATAGAATACGAGGTCAAGAGCCAGACGTGGCCGGACCGCGCGTATGCGGTGTTCCGTACGGAGCGCGGCTGGATCTGCTCGTGTCCGGACCACCTAGAGGCAGGCCACACCTGCAAGCACATACACGCGGTGGACATCTCAATACGGATGAGACAGGCGGTCCAGACCGGCACGACCATACGACAGGTGGATCCCACCAAGTGCAAGCACTGTGGCAGCCATTCCATCATACGGGACTGCATACGCCACTTCAAGAAGGGTGACGTGCAACAATACCGCTGCAAGGACTGCAAGAAGCGGTTCACGCACAACTTGGGGTTCGAGGGCAAGCGCGCCACGCCCGAACAGGTCAGCACTGGAATAGAGCTGTTGTTCGCGGGGATGTCCACCAGAAAGGTGGCCACCACACTCAAGGGCATGGGGGTTACCATAAGCCACCAGACCGTACTAAACTGGGCCACACAGTATGCAGAGATAATGGAACGGTTCGCCGACAAGATACTGCCCCGCCTGGGCGAGCAGTGGCGTACCGACGAGGTGTATGTGAGTGTGAAGGGGAACCCCCGGTACATATTCGCCATGCTGGATACCGAGACCAGATACTGGATAGCCAAGATGGTAGCGGAACACAAGGGGAACGATGATGTAGCACCAATGTTCGCCAAGGCCAAGGATGTGGCTGGCAAGGCACCAGAGACTTTGGTCTCTGACGGGGCGGCCAACTTCCACCACGCATGGAGGGAGCAGTACGCCCCCCGCAACTTTCTGGACAAGGACACCATACACATCAACCAGGTAGAGTTCGATGGGGTGCACCACAACAACCAGATGGAGTCCTTCAACGGGAATACCATACGGCACCGCGAGAAGGTCATACGCGGTCTCAAACGGGAGGACTCGGCCATACTCACCGGGTTACAGCTGTACCACAACTACGTCCGCGGGCACTTGGGGCTGGCCGACCATGCGACTCCGGCAGAAGCGGCCGGCATCAATGTGCAGGGTGACAACAAGTTTCTCACCATGATTCAGGCCGCCGTCCAGTCTGACTAGGCGGCCCGAACCCCTTTTTAGTCCATATTTAGAGTGTGTTTGTAAAAGTTGATGAAGCGTATTTTAGACCCTATCAGCCTATAGATGATGATCCATCCCGTGTTAAAGCGGAGTTTTACGGAATTGCCTGAAGGGCAATACTCACAACCATCTATGTGGTTTGGATCTGTGTGGTTTGCAATCAGTATGGTGTATCTCTTGATGTCCATCTTGTCGGTCAGTTCTCGGAGGATTCGGTACTTTGACCGAAATCGCCAATCATACGTCATTGCCCATCGCGTTTTCATTGTACCTACCCTCGTCTAGTCTAGGCTATCCACGGTTCCCAAACCCAGAATCCCATCGATCTCTGACTGGGCAACCATCTCGGCGTCCCTATCCGTCCACTTCGTAGGTACGAGCAGGCTTTCAAGTTCAGCATCAGATGTGTTGTTCTCATGTGCCATGTTTTGCTACGTATGTGTAACTGTATATAACTTGTGTAGTAGGAGCGTTTTCCCACCCGTTTGATTCTATTTCACCACTCCTGTGGGTGTCCGGTAGTCTGACTCACTTTTTTTACACTTGACTCACCCGTTTGACAGTGGGTTCTGACTCACGTAGACTTGACAGTTCCTATGCCGTCGATTGCCGCGGCCAGCAGCAGTGCGCTGTACGCGTCAAATCCGGTCATGCTCATGATGAGCAGGG
>JAEFDA010000024.1 GCA_016126025.1 Nitrososphaerota archaeon
CAGATTGCCAAGCCGCCCTCAAACTCGCCCGCGTGTAGTACTATCACTGCGCGCGGCCAAGCACCGCCCAAATACAAAAACCGTGCGTTGGCATGGACGGGATTTGCCCAGATGAGCGCGCCGTCTAGACTCCTGCCACATCAGGCCGTCATACCGGCACGAAGACCGCCATGCGGCCCGGTTCCGGCTGAAACTGTCCAGATGAACATGCCGATTCTGGCCGTTTCATTCAAAGTCCGAGGGGCAACGTATACAATCCTGCAAAAAAATTGTAATAAATTATATTAGGAAACCATGCTGCATCGCGGTGAACCGCTTACCCATACTGCTGTTTGCTGCAGCCTTGGTGCTGGGCATCTCGTACGGAATGCACGGCCCGGTGCTGCCCGTCTTTGCAAAGAACGAGGTGGGCGCCACGTACGCGGAGCTGAGCCTGATCGGCATGGTCAACTTTCTTCCGTACATGGTGATCCCCATATTCGTGGGAATACTCCTGGACCGCATAAACAACGGATACCTGCTCACGATGGGCTTCATCCTCAATACGGCGTCGCTGTTCCTGACGGCCACAGCCACCACCGTCGAGGAGCTGGTCGCATACAGGGCCATGGTGGGAGTGGCGCACGCCTTCATCTGGCCTCCCTCCGAGTCCATACTGTCCAGCAGCTCGAACAACCGCGTGAAGAACATATCGTGGTTTATCATGTTCTTCTCGGTGGGGTTCATGGTGGGCCCGCTGCTGGGGTCCCTGGTCCTGGAGACGGTGGGCACCGACTACCGCCTGCTCTTCCAGATCACGGCATATGTAATGGCCGCCGGCCTGGTCTCCACCGTACTGACGCACTCCAAGGCCCCCAAGCGGGGATCCGGCAAGCTGAACCTCAAGTCGTTCGGCAAGATAGTAAAGTTCCCGGTGGTGGTTACGCTGCTGCTGTTCAGCACCGCCGCCTTTGGCATAATACTCACGATATACCCGGCCTTCCTTAACGATCGGGGTATGGACGACACGGCCATACTGCTGCTGTACTTTGTGTTTGGCATAACCCGGGTGGGCTCGCTTCTGATGGCCGGATACCTGTCCCGGCGGGCGGTACCCACGCTTGTGGCGTCCACGGTGCTGGTGACCGTCGGTATGGGCATATCGGCGGTGGGAACCACCTTTGCGGAGTTTGCGGCGGCCCTGCTGATGCTGGGATTCGGGTTCTCCATGATGTATCCGCTGGCCCTGGAGGTCATACTGCAGGGAACCAAGAAGAACACCTGGGGTCGGATGATCGGGGCATACGAGGCCGTATTTGGAGTCGGGTGGACCCTGGGTCCGGCGATCAGCAGCTATGTCACCCAGATGCACGAGCCGGCCATCGTCTACTGGATCTTCTGCTATATGGGGATCGCCGTGTCGGCTATGTCGGTCGTGTTCCGCCGCCGGCTTAGGCTGGTCAGCTCCCGGCGCCAGGACGCGCCCGGCTGAGCGGGCCGGCCCGTCTGGTATGCACCGGGCCTCTGCCGGATCACTCCTCCAGCGCCTTGCGGATGAGTCGCAGCGTCTCCTGCGGGTCGGCCGAGCCCCGGGTCTTCCGCATCACCATGCCCACCAGGTGGTTTATGGTCGGCGGGTTGGTGCGGGCCCTCTCCGCGGCTTCCGGCTCCTCCTGGATCACCCGCTCCACCACGCCCGCCAGATCGCCTGACGTACCGGCCTCTCGGATCATGGCCCCCATGTCCCCGCCGTCCCGGGACAGCCTGGCCAGTATCGTCCTCGCCTGGGAGCGGGTTATGCTGCCGCCGTCTATGGCCCCGGCCAGCGCCGACAGGTGCCCGGCCTGCAGGCGCGAGTGGGCCCTCTTCTCGCGCGTGTCCATAACCCCCATAAAGTCGGTCGTGATGAGATTGGCGATCAGCTTGGCCGTCCTGTCGGTGTGCGACTCCTCGAACAGCCGGCAGCAGAGGGCATCGGCGGCCAGCACGGCGGCCACCTGCGGGGCAATCCCGTACTGTATATAGCGATCCCGCCGCGACATAACGCTCTCGGGCATGGCCTCGCGTATCTGGCGCACCGTGTCATCGTCCATCGCGACCCAGGGTATGTCGCCCTCCAAAAAGTAGCGGTAGTCCAGCTCGGCCTCCTTGGTTCTGGAGGGTATGGTGATGCGGCGCCGCTCGTCCCAGTGGCGGGTCTCCTGGACTATGGTGCGGCCCGCGTCACACAGGCTGTTCTGCCTGGTGATCTCAAAGTGGAGGGCCTTCTCCAGGTCGTGGAACGAGTTGATGTTCTTTATCTCCACCTTGTCTCCCCCCCGCACCGAGACGTTTCCGTCGGCGCGCATTGCCCCGTCCAGGTGTGGATCGGCGGCGCCCAGCGACTCCACCGTGTCGGCCAGCATGTTCATAAAGTCGCGGGCCTGCCGGGGGTCCTCAAAGTCCGGCTCGGTCACCACCTCCACCAGTGCCACGCCGGCCCGGTTGTAGTCCACCAGGGTGGTGGCGCGGCCGTCGGCGCCCCCCTCGTACGACAGCCGGCCGGGATCCTCCTCCAGCTGCACCCGGGTTATGCGGATGTCCCTGTCATCTAGGCGCACCACGCCCCTCCCCCCCACGCTGGTGTGGCCGTACGCGTCATATTGCGTGATCTGGAAGTTCTTGGGCAGGTCCGGGTAAAAGTAGTTCTTCCTGAAGAACGCCAGCCTCTCCCCGGGGGCGCAGTTCAGCGACATGGCTATGGCCGCGGCGCTCCGCACCGCCGCCGCGTTCAGCAGCGGCAGCGTGCCGGGGAGCCCCATGCATACGGGGCAGACGTTGGTGTTGGGCTCCATGCCCCGGTAGTCTGCCCGGCAGGGGCAGAAGAGCTTGGAGTTGAGGCCGGTCAGCTGGCAGTGGATCTCCAGGCCTATCATGGCACGATACCCTCCAGCGCCCGGGCGGCGCCCAATAGGGGGCCGTCCCGGAACGAGTCGGCCATCAGCTGCACGCCCACCGGCAGGCCGTCATGTGTGCCGCAGGGCACCGAGACGGCGGGCTTTCCGGTCAGGTTGGCCGTCACCGTGTTTATGTCCAGTTGGAAGAGTCCCACCGGGTCGTCCAGCATCTCGCCCAGCCGGAAGGGTGGGACCGGCACGGTGGGCGACACCAGATAGTCGTACGTCCCAAACAGGCGGTTCACCTCCCGGGCCAGGCGGCTCTTCACCTTGAGGGCCTTCAGGAAGTACCTGCCCGTGTACCCGGCCGAGGGCACGAAGCCCCCCGCTATTATGCGGCGCTTGACCTCGGGGCCGAACCGGTCCCGGGACGCGGTCACATACCTGTGGAACTCGTAGCCCTCCCTGTCCAGCCCGTATCCGTATCTGATGTTGTCGTACCTGGCCAGGTTGCTGCCCGCCTCCGTTGACGTGATGGTGTAGTAGGCGGCCACCGAGTAGTCGACCATCTCCAGCGAGACCGCCTCGCAGATGGCCCCCAGCGACTCCAGGCCGGAGACCGCCCTCTCGAAGACGGCCCGCACCCCCCGGTGCAGCGAGTCGGGGGCCATCTGTTCCACTATTCCTATCCTTTTGCCGTCCATGCCGTCCCCCGTATCCGATACGGGGCGGGCCCCGGCGGTGGTGCCGTCCCGGGGGTCGGGTCCCGCTATCACCCGCATCGCCAGTGCCAGGTCGGGTATGGTGCGCGCCAGCGGGCCCACTTGCTCTATGCTGTTGGCGTACGAGACCAGGCCGTACCGGCTCACCATGCCGTATGTGGGCTTGAACCCGGCCACACCGCAGAAGCTGGCCGGGTTGCGGACCGAGCCGCCGGTGTCCGAGCCCATGGAGATGGCCGCGGCGCCGGCGGCCACCGAGGCGGCGCTGCCCCCCGACGAGCCCCCCGGCACGTACCGGGGGTTGCGCGGGTTGAGCGTGGGCCCGTACACGCTGAACTCGGTGGTGAGCCCCATGGCGAACTCGTCCAGGTTGGTCTTGCCCACTATTATGGCGCCCTCCCGCCTCAGCCGCTCCACCACAGTGGCCTCGTACGGCGACACGTACCCCTCCAGCATGCGCGAGGCGCAGGTGGTGGGCATGGTACGGGTGCATATGTTGTCCTTTATGGATACGGGGACGCCCGCCAGCCTGCCGGGGTCAGAACCCGTCCTCACCATGTCGTCTATGCGGCGGGCCTCGGATATGGCACATGGGTTGGTGGATATGAAGATGTTCAGGTGTTCGGTCTGGCGCATGCGCTCCAGCGTCCGCTCTATGACCTCCTCGGCGGAGACCATCCCGGCGGAGACCATCCCGGCGATCTCGTGGGCGGGGGTGTCCAGGTCCAACTAGCCCAGCCTGGGGGCGCGTATGTGGTCCCCCGTGCCCATCCCGTATTTGTGGTGCTCGTCGGCCCTCAGCTGGGCCGGAGTCACCTCCTGGGCCAGCACCTCCTCGTCGTCCACCCCGGCCGAGTCCAGCATGCCAAAGTAGTCCAGCATTCGCTGCACCTTGTCCACGTACTCGGCATGGTCGTCTATGGTGATGCGCATCATGGCGGCCATCTCGGTGATCTCCTCCTCGGTAACCATTCCATGCCACCTACGGTGTCAGCCGGTCCACGTCCCGGGGATAGAATGTGGCATCGCGTATGTTCCCCGTTCCGGTCATGGCCATCATGAGCCGCTCCAGCCCTATGCCGCAGCCGGCGTGGGGTGGCATTCCGTACTCGAATGCCTCCAGATGGTGCGCGAAGGAGGCAGTCTTCATTCCCTTGTTGCGCATGTTCCGCTCCAGGCCGTCGCGGTCGTTCATGCGGGTGCTGCCCGAGGAGAGTTCCAGATCCCCCCACATCAGATCGAACGATTCGGAGACCCGCGGGTCGTCCTGTTTGGTCTTGACGTAGAACGGCTTGGGCCCCATGGGCCAGTCGGTGATAAAGTACATGCCGTCCAGGCCCAGCCGGCGCAGCCACGAGGGGTGCAGGTCGTCGCCCCACTCCATGTGGAGGTCGGTCTCGTCATGTATGCGGCCGGCCAGCTCCTCGTACGTGTACCGGGGGATGTCGACGGTGTCGGGTATGTCGTATTTGGATCCCGGGTTCCGCTCCGCGTACTCCCCAACGGCACCGGCGGCCCGGCGCACCACCTCTGCGGTGCGGTCCATTATGTCGTTGTAGTCCACGAAGGCCTCCTCCATGTCTATGGAGATGGCCTCGGCCAGGTGGCGGTTGGTGCGGGAGGGCTCGGCCCGGAATATCGGGGACACCTCAAAGACCCTCTCAAAGGACATGGTCAGCTGCTCCTTGTACAGCTGCGGGCTCTGCGCCAGGAACGCCTCCTTGTCGTAGTAGAATATGGGGAAGAGTGCGGAGCCTCCCTCCGTCGCGGAGGCGATCATCTTGGGGGTGCTTATCTCGGTGAAGCCGTTCCCGTAGAAATACTCGCGAACGGCGCGCAGCACGGCGGTGCGCGCGCCAAACATGTGGCGGAGCGGCTCCCGCCTCAGGTCTATGCACCGCACCTCAAGGCGGGTGTCTATGTTGGGGACCGTCACGGTGGCCGGCTCGAACGGCGGGGTGCGGCTGGCAGCGGAGAGCACCCTCAGCATGTTTGGTATGATCTCGACACCTCCCGGCGCCCGCGCCGACGCGGATGCCCGGCCCCGGACGGCGACCGAGGAGTGCGGCTTTGCCTTGGTGAGTATGGTGCGCAGGTCATCGTCGCACACGCCCTTCTTGGCCACGATCTGGACGGGTCCGGTCCGGTCACGTATGGTGGCAAACGTGATGTTGCCGTGGGAACGGACGGCGGCCACCCAGCCCATCACCACAACCTCCTCGCCGTCCAAGGCGGGATCCATATCCGAGGACAGGTGTGTGCGGCGGATGTCACCCAGTCCTTCCGGCGGCTCCATGCGGCGGAGCGGGGCCAGCGGGTATTAATTTTATGGCGCGCTGGGACCGTCAAGTTACTGTGATGGCCACGTCCGGTCGGTCGTGATGCGCCAAATCGACGTGGCGTGGTCGCTCCCGGTGCGGTGGTGCGGGTTGGTGGGGGGTGGAAGAGATTGGGCGGATGGACGCGGCGGCCACCGGCGGGCACACGACGTCGGTCCATCGGTCGACCACCCCCGGCCATGCGGCTTGGACGGTTTAGCCATCACACGCCAACTTGACAGTTCCCGTGCTGCGCATCCGCGCGTATTTGGATTGTAATGTTGGTGGGACATGACCGCCACCATCATCACTCGTGGCTCCGCACGTGTCAATCCATGCGACATAAAAGGCCCGTTTGGACAGCGGCCGGCGCTGGTGTGGGCCACACGATTCTTTGTGGTTCACATCTCTGGAGGGGCGCTGTGGAGCAGTCCGTTGCGGGTTGGGCGCGCATCCCGCCGGTTAATCGTACACCCTGGGTCGCATCGCGTTCATTACCGCCGTTGCTATGTCCAGCGCCCGGTCGGCATCGTCCTTCGTGACAGCCGCGCCGCCATACCTAGCGGTCATCACATATCTGGACAGCCTGTCAAGATCCGAGTCAGTTGCGCCGGTGCCCCACTCAGCCGGGAGATCCCGCGCGAGGGACGTCAGATCGTGTATCTACTCCGGCTCCGCGCCAGACGGTTCTCTTGCAAACCGTGTTGATAACACGATTCGCAAGCATTACACGTCATCCCAGAGCACGATCGTCCCTGACGGACGGGCGCCTCCGGTCGGTGCTTGACGCTTCTGCGGGGTGCCTGCGCTAGAACCCTCCACGTCCAGGCGCCCCTTAACATGGGCGCGTCCGGGAATCATTCCCGGACACAACGGTACCAATATGCTGCCGCGCCTGCACGGCCTCCCGAGCTTGCGCGCGCCGCCGTCCTCTATGTTCT
>JAEFDA010000137.1 GCA_016126025.1 Nitrososphaerota archaeon
GGGGGTACTTGGATCTTTTGAGCCGGTTCTGGGTCGATCTTATAGCTAATAACTAATCAGGTCTCGGGGCCGCCATAATGGGGATGGCTTTTGTCGGGACTCGGCATGCCCTGCTAACGCCAGATACGGATGGTCGCGCGCAGCCTAGCAGCACCGCTGTGTGTAAGGCTTTTGTGTGCCGGGTGGCCCCGGGCCACCCGGCAGTCAGCGTCATGCCCTTGGCCAGTTTTTGTACCGGAAACCCGTTCTCTTCCTTTGTCCTGTCCCAGTCGATATTTAGGTTCACCAGTCCGGATATGATGTTGAGCTCGCCGTTGAGCTCCTTGGGCGTGCCCCGGCAGGGCTTGGCGGTTACCCTGTACAGTTTGATCATTCCGATGGCGTGCTCGACGACTATCCGCGTGCCGTTGATCTCCTTGTTGAGGGCAAGATCATCTGCGGCCAGTCTCCCGGTCTGCCTGTCGGAGTCGAGGCGGCGCCTGGCCGGCTGCCGTATCGTGGCGCCGGGATATCCCCGTAGGTTCCGGACAGCGGGTCCCCGATGGATTTCCGCGCGTTCCAGACGGCGTTCTGAGGTATGGCAAACCTGCGGAGCGCGTCGAAAAAGCAGGAGGCTGTCTGGCCGGCGCACCTCCCCAATATGGCACTCCCCAATGAGTCCCAGAATCCCGGGCCCGAACGAGGCCCCCGGTATGGCAGGCGCCGCAATCGCCCGGCCCCGCAGTGCCGGCAGCAGCAACCGCTTATTCCAGAGCGCCCGGCGGATGTGGGCCACAATATGACATGGTAGCGGCCGTTGGGCTGCGCCACCTTTTCGTCCGGCATCCCTGCACATGCGGCAAATTGGACCGCACGCCCTACTGGCCTCGGCTACGTGTCAGATGGACGCTATGTTGGGCCGCCCGTCATGGACGGCCCGGACCGCCCGGGCTAGGTTGTCGCCCGCGTCTTCTATTATGATCAGGATCCCAGGCATCTCCTCCTGCGCGTCCACGTTCAGTATGTTGAGGCCGGCCTCGCCTATCTTGGCGCATGTCTTGGATGCCACGTACTGCACCCTCAACATCGGGTCGCCTATCAGGGTGACGGCGCCCCGGTCATATGTGATGGCCGCCAGGGGATCAAAGCCCAGGAGGTACCGCTCGTTCTTCCGCACAAAGTCCCCGTCGGTGAACAGTATGCGCGCAAATCTCGTGCCGTCCCGCATGAAGGGCGAGAGCAGTGCAAACTCGCCGTACTGCCTCTCGCTCTCCAGGGAGTAGAGGAGGCGCGGCAGGAGGGAAAACTCCATGCTCATTATGGCGCAGTTTCCCTTGCCGGTCACGATCTTTATGGGGCGTCCGTCGTCCCTTGGCGTGGCGTGGTGTATGGTGGTGGTACGGGCCGGATTCCACATGTCCGTTATGCGCAGCGGGATGTCCACCCCGTTGTCGACTATCTCCTTGATGGCCAGGGGGTCGAGTATCTTCATGCCGAACATCCCCGCCAGGCGGGCCTCGTTGTAGGAGAGCCGCTCCACTTCGGTGAGTCCCGACTCCACTATGCGAGGATCCGCCGAGACCACCGAGCTGTCCTTCTCCCAGTCCACGCTGGTGTTGTAGTCCTTGTGGAGCAGGATGGCCATGTCCGCGGCCGTCCTGTCGGTGCCCCCCCTCTCGTACGTGGTCATGGTGCCGTCTTTGGTCTTGCCGATGAAGCCGCCGATGCACACGACGTCGTGCTCCCGGAGCAGGGCGCGTGTGCGGTCCATGCTCCTGCGGGCCTCGGAGACCAGAAAGTTGGCGAACTCCGGGCTGTCGTCGGTTATTATGGGCCAGTGGTCGTACGGCACCGCCGCTGCCGAAAGACCCTCCCCCTGCAGGATGTGGTCCATCACCTGGGACATGAGCAGCTCCCCCGAGTGGCCCAGAGCACTGGCCCGCACCGGGCCGGCGAATGTACGTGTGCGGCGCGCCTCCTCCAGGGCCTCCCGGGCCATCCCCAGGTGCGATTCCACCGCGTCCCGGCACCGGTCCCGCAGCCCCGGGCCCACCATATCCAGTATGGTGTTGTATGTCTCCCGCACCGCCGCCAGATCCGGTTTTGCCCCGCGCTCGGCCCCGCCTCCCTGCGCCAGGACCACGTCGGTGAGGGAGCGGCGCCGGCCGTCCTCCCGCGTGAGCGGCGCAGAGAAGACCGCCACCACCTTGGCGCCGGCCGACATCTCCCTGATCCTGTTCACTATAACGGGTACGGAGGCGCCCATCTCGCCTATGGCGCTCCCCCCGAACTTTGCCACCGTCAGGTCCATGATGTCTGGTCCGGCCCGCCGCTAAATTAACGATTGTATGATGGAATTGTACGCGTTTAGGCTCGGCACGAATTCGCCAAGGTGCCCTCGGCTACGCGCCCCCGCAGCTCGCGGCATGTCGGGGCGCCGCGCAGCCGCCACGTCCTGATGCGCGTCCACAGTGCATTGCGCCGCCGCATGCCGCATACCTGCATGCGCACGCTGCGGCGCCCCACCACAAAGCGCATGGCCCTCTCGGAGCGGTTGCTGGCGGGCTCCATCCTGTACGGCACGAACGTGAACAGGTCCGGCGCCGCCTTGGCCGGCGTCTGGCCGAATTTGGCGGCGTACCGTTCCGCCATCTCCGGGGCCTGCCGCACGTGCCATATATGGCCCGGTCCCCGCGCGGGCCCGCCTTTGCGGTGTGGCACAAGACGAATACCGCCACAAACCCGCACGCATGATATTGGAGATGCAGTGCCCTAAAACCGCTGCTTTGTAATCACCAGTTCGCCCGTCATCCAAGGGTGCGGTGAGCAGAAGTACCCTATCTCGGCGGACTCGGTGAAGAGAAACTCGTACTTCTCTCCGGGCATCACCACCCCGTCGCTGCCGAACTCGCCGCTGTACGAGTCGGCGTGCCGGTGATTGGGCGTGACCGTATGCGCAGTGTCGTCCAGATTATCCCAAGTGACGTGGTTGTCTATCCCCAGCTGGATGTCGACTCGTTTTGGCACGAAATTGTCCTGCTGCTGGGCATCCGCGGAGCCCATTATAATGTTTATGATCCGCGGTTCGGTGGGATGCAGGATGTGTTCGTCCACGCTGGGCTTGAGCAGGCTCTCGGGCAGATAGAAGACCTGATAAAATACGATGCTGGCGGCCACCGCAATTATCACGGTCATGACCCCAATCCCGTATGCGGGGGTTGTTGTGGCCTGGCTCAACGGTCTATGCCACCGCGCCCTCAAATATAATGCTTAACTTGACCGGGAACTGGAAAGCTAATGGGGGATGGGTGTAAAATCCGTGCCTAGGCTTGGGGGCCATCCCCCACAGACTTACCACCTCCGGAAAATCAGTGGAGGGATAAGATCGTCCACTCCGTAGAACGAGACGTTCGGGGAGGCTGCGCATTCACAACGGTGCGCGGTCGGAAAGGTGATCCATGAGATATTCTGAACGGGCCCGTGCCGAATGATACGTGCAAAGGCAGCACCGGTCTTTCAAAAATTTAAAAAGACCGCCCGGATATCCCTACGCGGGTAGTCTGAAGATGCTAAGAAGAACTCTGCCGACCACACCGGGTTTACACAGGTGTCCGTACTGCCGGTCATCCCCGGGCAATACGCGCCGGCGAATAACCACGACATAAGGGACAGCGCCGGCAACGGCCTAAAGGATCCTGAACCGACGCGCATCAACGAGGGCTACTTGGCGACGGCGTGGTCTGAATCCGGGGAATGTTGACCGGAAGTGGTACTTGGCGGTTTATAGAATGGGCTGGGGTAAAATTTTTGGGGAGAGGGGATTGGGATCCCAAACAGAAGTGATTATATGGTGATGGCATGAAAAGCGGGACGAATGAAACCAATGACATTGTCGGCAGTTCTGGGGTTGGCGGTCTTTGGTTTGGCTGCGCCCGGCATCGCGATGGACGGCCACGCTTCGGGGGATGACATACGGCTGACCATCACCGTCACATGCGACATACACACCGACTATCTGGATGAAGTCATAACCGGCATAGACCTGGCCGCCGGCACCATCGACCTGGGGCAGCATGCGCAGGATTGCGAGGCGGTGACCGGGTATGTCGAGGCGGCCCCGGCATCATCCGTTGTGGTTACCATACCTGACGGGGCGCTCTTTCCGGACTGCCAGGTCACAAACGACTGCTTTGACCCATACACCGTAACCATACACGAGGGGACCACCATATCCTGGCACAACAATGACACCGTACCCCATACCGTAACCGGCATGGAGCCGCACCCCGACGGGACGTTTGACAGCCTGGTGTTGGCCGGCGAGGGGTTCGCATACACGTTTGACACGCCCGGTACATACTGGTACGGGTGTTCCGTGCACCCGTGGGCCAGGGGGGTCATAGTAGTGGAGCCGGAGGGTGGCATTGACGCCACCCCGGTGTCGCCGGAGGTCCCGCTCCATGACGCCATGGCGCTCCACCAGGTGGCGGAGCTGCTCACGCAGTACAGGGAGGATGGCGTGGACTCATTCCAGGAGATGACCGGGCTGCACCCGTTCCGGGAGGTGGCCGGGCTGGTCGTGTCCCTTGCAGACCAGACCGTGGTGGCCCACAACGCAAACCCTCTGTTTGTGGGCTTCCACTATGGGCATCTGGTGGAATCCGCGTCCATACCGGTCGATGTGATACTGCGGGTTGCGCAGACCCAGGGGGTGTGGATAAGCTATCCGGTGCCGAATGGCATGGGGGACATAACCAGTCATGAGCGGGGCTGGGTCCGCATATACGACAGCCACGCGTTCATATCAAGCTATACTGTCACCATGCGGGAGAACGTACAGGGCATGGTAGGTGAGATCATACGCCTGTACGCCGTGGGCGACATAACGTTCGACACGATAAGCTCGTTCGACATGCAAAGCCCGGAGTATCCGTTCGTTGTGGATCCTGGTACGATGCTGGTGGTGGCCGATGGATATGATTCCGGCAGGGTTGGCACCATGTCAGAGATCGTGGATGCCATTCCATTGGAGGACGGCCACGGGGTCTGGACCGAGTATGTGTCATACAATCCCGCCACAGGCATGGAGGAGCCAAAGCGCTCCTGGCTCGTAATGCATGATGGATATCTGTTCGGCTCCGGCTATCACCCGTAGCCGTCCCAACACTTGGCCCACCCACCGGCGGCCCAACTCGCGCATGTACCGCCACAGCTCAACTCACGCATGTACCGCCACAGCTCAACTCACGTTAACGTATCAGTTCCCGTCCGGGGGAGGTGGTAAATCTATGGGGGATGACCCCAAATCTAGGCACGGATTTTACACCCGTCCCCCATTAACTTTCCACCTATCAAGATCTCCAACAGTTAAATATTGGAAGCGCTACAGTATATGCATGGGAATGGACGAAGACGCGGCGCTTGATGCTGCCGAGGAACTATTGGCAGCCATACCTGACAAGGATGAGGATGTGACCGATTCCGTGTATGCCGACATTCTGAACAAGGCCAAGGAACTTGACTCGCTCAAGGGCCGACTATCATGATAGACCTGGTGGAGCTTATTGTAGCCATCATGGCGGCCATTATAGCGTATCCCCAGATCAAGAAGGGCATCGTCCAGATCAAAAATGATGTTGAAGCGTTGATTGAAGAGATCCGGAGGCGCAGAAAGTGATCACACGGCGGTTGGAGCTTGTGGCTATGGCTGCGGCACTGGCGGCCATTATGGCGTATCTGGCCACCTCGACGGACTCAGTAATCGTCATGATGATTGTAGCCGCAGCGTGGGGCCTGTGGTGTGTGGCCCGCCTGGATCTGCCAGAGTATGCCAGGTATGCGCTGGCACTTATCCTGCTGCTGCCGGCGCTGGCCACCATACAACTCGTGCAAGATGGCATGGTATATGCACTGCTGGCAGTCCCGGCCTTGGTGCGTACGGCACTGCTGATATCGTTCCACCACCGCATACTGTCGGGTGTA
Organism: Nitrososphaerota archaeon; assembly: GCA_016126025.1. Taxonomy (GTDB): domain Archaea; phylum Thermoproteota; class Nitrososphaeria; order Nitrososphaerales; family Nitrosopumilaceae; genus VYCS01. Next base: position 5,962 of record JAEFDA010000137.1, read on the forward strand.
ATGCTGATCATGCGCGATATGCGCGGCAAGGTTGGTAGTTAGGACAGTCTGCTGTACCAACCGGCCTTCTGGCCGGGTTCTGGTTCTGCTGCATGCCGGCGGGGCCGCGCGCCGGGATGCTGGTGTTAGGGCATGCGCGCCGCGCGCGGGCGCCGCTGAGGGCGTCCTGACGGCCGGCGCCTGCGGCATGACGCCCTGCGGCCCATATACAAGGGGGACCGGCCCTAACGGGCAGTGCATGCCGCTTGCCAACGTCAAGCTGGCGCTGGTCGCCGACGGCCACCCGGAGTGGGCGGTCGCGACGTACGTGGACCAGGAGTGCAGGGATTCGGGGAATCCCGTCCACTGCGTCTTCTGGAAGGCCGCGGAGTACGAGTCGAGGGTTGTGCATAGTGCCGGTCAGAGATGAACGATCACCCTGCACGCCAGTAAAGACGGCTTGAATCGGAAGGTTTAGATCTGCCCCTTCCCCCGCACCCCCATGGCAGACTTCGCCTATGGAGAACGGCAAGAGTCGATACCCAAGGGCAAGAAGTTCATGCCACGCGTGAGCACCGGGCAGCTCT
>JAEFDA010000097.1 GCA_016126025.1 Nitrososphaerota archaeon
CCTCAGCCCCATCGAGGGCATCAGCCAAGAAGAGTTCGAGTCCGGCGCCACCTATCTGGGCAAGATGAGAGAGAACCTGGCAGTTCTCAGGACGGCGCTGGCGTGCCAGTGAGCCGGCCCGCAGCACGGATCCGCTACCCTACGTCCGGTGCATCCGTGCAGTCTATGATATAGGCCTAGACACAATGGCACTCAGCGGGGCCGACAAGACCGCCACCAAAAGAGGGCTACTTGGGCAGGATGTCCGCATGGCCGCGCCTCAGACTGGCCGACCGCCGGCCACGGCCCGCATTGTAGAACTGCAAGATACAACCATATGATATTGGCTCCACAGACTCGCCGCTACAGCACTACCAGCTTTACGTTGTCCATCTTCCTATTTGCTATAAAACCGTTGGTTATGGCCCTGATGCCGTCGCCAGGCCCCTCCAGTACAAACACATCCACACATCTTGTGGCGTCTATCTTGTTGTGCATGTGGGTCCTGATCAGATCTTCGTAGTCGCTCTTGATGCCCGCCACCTCACGGTCGTGCTGGTCCTTGTGTGTCACCATGAGAACGGCGCTGTTCCTCTCGCCCAGCTGCTGCTTTTGCTCTTGGGAGACATGCCTTATGCCCGCCCTGACCACCTCGGAGCGACCCGTCCCCATGCTCTTTTGCAGGCGATCCAGATCCTCAACCAAATCCTCGGGCATAGATATTGATATTATGGCCACGCGTTGGATATCGGGGACGGTTATTTAAAATAGTGTAGCGCGCCCGCCCCGCGAGCATTCAACTCCATACGATTTGGGGGATTCAGTGTATGCGTTTAGGCTCAGCACGGGCATCTTCTGGATTTCATTGGCTTGTTTGGTATGATCCATGTGGTTTGGCGCACATCATGCGGCCAGATCATACCTGTTATGTTGCAAAAGCTGCCAGCTCAATACCGCAAAACCATATCTTGCATATTTTCTGGCGTCACGCTGAGCCTAATCGCGTACAATTTAGTTTTAGTTAATAATAAATAATAGAGACTTATTAGAGCATATATGAAGGTGGCGCTCCTGCTGCCGGCTATACTGCTGGTGGTTGCGGCATACGACGCAGTCGCCCAAGACTCCCCCGACACGTCCGACGGCCTGAACATACAGGCGTCGTTCTACCCGTACTACGAGTTTACCAGGGCGGTGGCATCGGAGAACGACACGGTGGTGCAGTTCCTGCCCGCCGGCGTGGCGGCGCACGACTGGGAGCCCAGCATATCTCGTGTGCAGTCGCTCGTGGAATCAGACGTCTTCGTATACAACGGGCTGGGCTTTGAGGGGTACCTAGAGAGGCTGACCGAGTCAGATGATCTGGCCCACGTGACATTCGTGAAGGCGACCAACGGGCTGGCTCTGATATCGACCGTTCCCATAGACGACACCGCACTGGCTATACTGGAGGAGTACGAGAATGGTATGAGGGACGAGACGCAGACCGCCGACGCCATCGCATCCTCACTGAACGGCGAGGAGGCCCGCGCCGTTCTGGAGGGGTACCGGGATGGGACCGCCACCATACTGGAGACCATACACCTCATAGATGCCATATATAGCGGAGGGTACGAGTATACCGTCCTGCCGGAGGTGCGCGCCATACTGCAGAGTATACAGGACGGCGACATTACGTACGCCCAAGGCCTCGAGGAGATGCACGGCATGCTGTCGACCCCCGAGGATGACGGGCACGGACACGGACATTCCCACGGGCACTCCCACGGTGAAGAGGACGCCGGCGATGACGGGCACGACCACGGGATAGTCGATCCCCACGTCTGGCTGGATCCGGTCTTGGCCATACAGCAGGTGTACAACATACGGGACGGCCTGGCATCGGCCAATCCGGCAGGCGCCGAGGTATACCGCGCCAACGCCGAATCGTTCGCCGCGCAGCTGGAGGAGCTGCACCGCGACTACTCTGGGGGGCTCTCTGACTGCGCACAGGACACCATAGTCACCACCCACCAGGCATTCGGGTATTTGGTGGAGCGGTACGGCATAAAGGTGGAGACGCTGAGCGGCATAGCCCCCGAGGCGATCTCTGCCGTCGACGTCGTGGATTTGGTGGAGTTCATGCGCGACAATGACATAGGGTACGTGCTGGCCGAGGATATAGTCGACACCCGGGTCGTAAACGTGCTGGCCGAGGAGACCGGCGCCCAGGTCCTGACGCTCAGCCCCTTGGAGAGCGCCACCGCATCCCAGCTGGAGTCGGGGGTCACATACATGGACAGGATGCGGGAGAACCTTACCATCTTGGAGACGGCGCTGTCTTGCGGCTGAGTCGCCCGCGGACGCACCGTCCCGTAGTATCTGGCGCCCCCCCGGAGGAGGCATACCGTTGCTGACCCCCATAGTGGACGTGGAGAACCTGACGGTTCAATTCGGCGACAATGTCGTGGTGGACAACGTCAGCGTGTCGGTAGGCAGGGGCGAGATCCTGGGCGTGTTGGGCCCCAACGGGGCCGGCAAGTCCTGCATGCTCAGGGCCATGCTGGGGCTGCTGCCGTACCGGGGCCGCGTCTCGTTCTTCGGCACCGGCCCGGAGGATAAAAAGCACATACTCCCCCTAGTGGGGTACGTGCCCCAAAAGATAGACCACGAGCCCCTCTTCCCGGCGACCGTCCACGACATAGTATCCATGGGAGTGGTAACGCGGCAGAGGCGGGTGCAGGGGCTGGCCCTGCTGGAGAGGAGCGGACTGGACTGGCGGAATACCGGAGAACCGCACACCGAACGCGAGATGGTGGAGAGCAGAAGCGAGGACTGTCAAACATGCCTTCCATGCGAGGACCCGCACACCGAACGCGAGATGGTGGAGAGCGCCTTGGAGACGGTGGGTCTGTCACCCATAAGGGACCGCCGCATAGGAGAGCTCTCCGGTGGGCAGCGGCAGCGGGTATTCATCGCTCAGTCGCTGGTAAGGGACCCCCTGCTTATGATCATGGACGAGCCAGTGAGCAATATGGACGTGGAGTCCCAGTCGTTGGTCTACTCGGCGATACGGCAGGCTGCCCGAAAACATAAGGTCACCGTGATTATATCCATGCACGACTTGGACACTCTCCGGGAGCATACCAACGCCGTGATGTTCCTCAACCGGTCGCTGATATACCACGGCGATACAGATGCCTTCTTTGCCGACAGGGACCGCGTCAAGATGTACACGGAGGCGTCCATGCACGCCGGTGGGCACACCCACGGTGTGTGACACATGGTACTGGAGATACTGGAGTACGGGTTCATACAGCGGGCGCTGGTCTCCGGCGTGGCCATATCGGCCATATGCTCGTTCGTGGGGGCCTTTCTGGTCATGCGTCGGCTGGCCCTGTTCGGAGATGGCATTGCTCACGTGGCGTTTGGCGGCATAGCCGTCGGCATGTTCGCCGGGTTATACCCCGTATGGACCGCTCTGGGAGTGGCGGTATTGGGCAGCATCGGACTGGAAAAGCTGCGCAAGAGTACCAGCATCCCTGGCGAGGTGGCCGTTGCCGTGACGCTGGTCACGGGTCTCTCAGTGGGTATAATAATAATCAGTATAAGCGGCGGTTTTACGGTCGATCTCTTCAGCTTCCTGTTCGGAAGCATAGTCTTGGTAAGCACCGAGGACATGACGATTATACTGAGCATTAGCGGGGCGGTGTTGGCGTTGCTCTGCATACTGTACCGCCGCCTTCTCTTCGTAACCTTCAACGAGGAGCTGGCCCGCATATCCGGCATACACACCACGGCCCTAAACTACATCTTTGTGGCGGTGGCCGCCGTCACGGTGGTGACGGCGATGAGACTGACCGGAATACTGCTGATTACGGCTCTCATAGTGCTGCCCACCATAACGGCAAGCAAGTTTGGCCGGGGATTCAAGGCCACCATACTGATATCGACGGCAATATCGGCATCTTCGGTTGTCTGCGGCATATTCGCCTCGTATGGGCTGGACTGGACCCCGTCGGGCACCATAGTCATACTCTTGGTGGTGTGTCTGGTGACGGTACATCTGGTGTTTGCGGCGCGTGACCGCTGGCTCCGGGTAGGCAGCCGGATCAGCACCCGGGGACAGGCCGCCGGGTAGGCAGCCGCCCCAAGCCCCCAGTCCCGGATGGCGGCTCCCGGCGGACGCCCTCCCGACAAGAGGCACGTCTGAGTCCCTCCACATTTGGTGTTGCTGCATAGATCCTGAAGACGCTGTAGAGGGGGTCAATTACACATCCTGCCAGCAACTACACCGATGTGGCGTATTCGCCCAAGTGCACGGACTCCATGCCCGGTATGCGGGCAATCTCGAACCCCTCCGGCCTCTTGTCCAGCGGGATGGTGGCGTCGATTCCTATCTTGGCTGTCCTCAGGTTCTTCTGGTCGCTGGAGGGGTCCAGGCTGGAGCCCCTTACGTCTCGCTGTATCATGATGTCCCGGTCGGCCTGGAAGCGGGTAGCCAGGGCGTACTCCACCGAGGCAGCATCGTCGGGGTCAATGTCCTCGTCCACCACCACCACCATCTTCAGGGAGCGATGCGCCTCAAACGTCCGGCGTATTATGTCCTGCACGTCGGTGCCCTCCTCTTTTCGTACCCGTACCACCGCGTGCAGCCAGTTGCATCCGCCCCGGCTCAGAGAGGCCGAGATCGCCGGCGCCGCGCCCCTCAACAAACCGTTTATCTTGGACTCGACGGGCATGCCCATCAGCAGCCTGTGCTCCCCGTATCCGGGCAGTATGTCGTGGTATATGGGCTCGTCACGGTGGTACAGCCGCTCCAGCTGGAAGACGGGCTGCTCTCGCCGGTAGTCGTACGTCTGCAGCATCTCCACCATCCACTCCTCGTATGTTGTATCGTGCAGTATGCGCCCCTCCATGACGATCTCGGCGGAGGCCGGGACGCTCAGCCCCGACCACTCCAGCGTGGCCATCTCTAGGCCGCCGCCCAGCAGGGCGCCGGCCACGCCCATCTCCTCCTCGCCCCACCCGGCCTGGTAGGCCCCCGCTATGAGCACGGCCGGGTGCACCCCCACCACCACGGCCACCCTCAGGTCCTCGCCGTGTTCGGCGGCGTGCGTGAAGCACCGGTGCAGGTGCCTACCCTCCACCATGCGGATGGTGAGCCGCCCCTCGTCTAGGGGCATCATCCTGTGGAACGAGGTGTTCTGCCGCCCGGTCTCTGGGTTGGACGCAAAGACGACCGAGGAGGCGATGAACGGCCCCGGCTCCTTCTCAAAGTGCGTCGCTATGGGCATGTCGCCCAGAACGGACGACGTATTCTGAGCGAAGGCGGCCGGGGCGGTGCGGTGTTCGGCCCGCGCCCCGTCTATGGCCTCCAGCATGGTATCATGTATGGAGTCGGGCACGGTGCCCAGCGCCAAGGCGAACCGCTCCCGCGTTCCCACCAGGTTGGTCGCCATCCGGTACGAGCTGCCCTCTATATCCTCGAACAGCAGGGCTGGGCCCCCCTCGGCCCGGGCAGTCACCGCCGCCGCCTCGTACCTGGCCGAGACGGTGCGGCGCACCCTGGCCAGCCCGCCGCCTGCCTCCACCGCTTCCAGATACTCCCGGATCCCCGGAGTCACGACACCATCCCGTCCATCTCTCTCATTATCTCTTTGGCCGCGCCGGAGGGTATCTCGGACAGCACGTTCACCGACAAGATGGCCACCCCGTCCGTCCGGACGGCGAGCCTCTCGGCAGCCAGCCTCATGAAGAGCGAACCGGACCGGGAGGGTATAACCTGAGTGGTCACTGTCGTGGTGCGGTTGTACAGTGAGACGGTCAGCGAGCCTAGCCTCACCTCCCCCTCGGTGACTGCTGCGAAGCACCCGTTGCCGAACCTTACTACACATAAAGAAAAAGTACGGCCCTCCACGCTGACGGTCCTCTCGCCGAATCCGCGTGGAGAGCTCAACGCCCCAAACCCGTACTATGTCTGAACCGCTATCTGCTCTACCACCTTGGAGTCGGCCTCCGCCTCCACTCTGGCTCGCAGCTTAGCCTTGTACTTGAGGTTCCTAGGCTTGGTTCGCAGCCTATATCCGCAGCACGGACACCACAGACCTTCCCACTTGATGAAGATCTCGCATATCTGGCAGCGTCTCTGGCCGGATGCGTACCTGCCGGTACCCACCGGTTTCTGGGCCTTGTACCTGGTGCATATACCTTTGCATGTCATAACACATGTAGAAATTAATATGTATTTAAGGTTGAAATACAAATTATCATACAAACAAAGCATTTTTTCTCAAAAATACTCACCACCATCCCCTATAACTCCGATCAGTTCAAGAAATCCACCCAAACGTTAAATATCTGTACCCGCCGCTCGATCCCCTTATTAACCGTACGATTCTGGACGGCTCCGGCATCACTGCGGGCCGGCTCACTGGCACGCCAGCGCCGTCCTGAGAACCGCCAGGTTCTCCCTCATCTTGCCCAGATAGGTGGCGCCGGACTCGAACTCTTCTTGGCTGATGCCCTCGATGGGGCTGAG
>JAEFDA010000138.1 GCA_016126025.1 Nitrososphaerota archaeon
CCTGAATGCCCCAAATTGGGCCGGAGGCAGGCTGGAGGGCAGCCTACGGCTAATTGCGAATCAAATCTAATGTCAGGTATGGTACCCACCTCATTGTTGGCAGCCATCACTGACACCAGCACGGTCTGTGGTGTGATGGCCCCCTCCAGAATATCCATATCTACCATGCCAAACCTATCCACCGGGACGTACGTGACGCGCCGCCCTGTCCGCTCCAGATATGCGGCCGTGTCCAGCACGGCCTTGTGCTCGGTGGCGCAGGTTATGATATGATCTCCGCGGTCGGCGTACCGCCGGGCCACCCCCACCAGGGCCAGGTTGTCCGACTCGGTGGCCCCCGACGTGAATATGATCTCGTCATGACGGGCGCCCACCAAGGCGGCTACCCGCCCGCGGGCCTCCTCGACGGCCACCGATGCATCATACCCGTAGGAATGGTCCATGCTGGAGGGGTTGCCGAACCGCTCGGTCATGTATGGCATCATCTCCTCCAATACCACAGGGTCCAGAGGCGTGGTGGAGTGGTGGTCCAGGTATATCATGCGCCGCCGCGCTCCACGCGTACCATTCCGTAAAAGTCGTCCAGGTTCCGTATCCGGGCGTGCAGCATTATCGCCCCCCGGTTGAAGTGGGCGCGCAGCATTCTGTTGAGGTATATCTCCGGATCCAGGCCGTCGCGCCGCAGCCGCATTACCATGAGCGCCATGTACATGTCCTCGTACTCGCCAAACAGCACCGAGGGATGTATCTCCGAGCCCTTCTCGTCGTACTCGTCGGGGTTGGGCGGCGAGGGGTCCTTGAGGGAGAGGCACAGGGCGAACCGTCCCGACACGTTGGGCGTTATGCCCGTCTTGCCCTTTACGATGGCCAGCAGGTTCTGGCTGCGGTAGCTCATCCGGAGCCTACCGAATCTCATTCCCTCTCCTGTCCCAAAAGTAGCCCTTCCGAACCGTGGTGCTGGCCGAGTCGGGATCGTGCCGTATCGTGTACGCCCGCGACACGTACCTGCGTATCTGGGCATAGTCGTCGGCCCGGATCTCCGTGTCGGTGGAGAACAGCAGTATCTGGTGCGAGGCCAGCGGAAAGAACCTCTCGGTCAGGTTGGAGCGGTGCTCCGCGTCAAGGCGCGCCAGAGGAGTGTCTATCATAAAGGGCAGTGGCCGCCCGGAGGTGCGCGCCAGCCCCCACAGCACCGATGTGGCCATCATCTGCAGCTCCCCCTTGGAGAGCGTGTCCCGGGGGATTTCATTGCGATCCGAATCGTACACGGTCGCCTCGAACGTCTCCGGATCTATGGATATGTCTCCGATGAAGTTCCTCTTGTGCAGCAGCGTCTGGGCCGCCTCCCGCACGTACCGTTCCAGCAGTCCGATCTTCTTTGCCCTGAGCCTGCCGGCGTACTTCTCCAGCGCCCCGTCCACCGCCCGGGTCAGCTGCGCCATTCTCCTGCTCTTCTCGTTCTTGTACTGGCTGCCCAGCTTGTCCCGTATCCGGGCGTTGGTGTGCCGGATCAGGGTCTCCTGCCTGGCCGCCTCCATCTCCAGATGCTCGATCTCCGCCTCGAGGCGCCCGGCCTCGGCATGGAGCCGCGCCGCCTCGGACACCAGGGGCCCGATCTCATCGTCTGCGGGGGCGCTCTCCAGCATGGAACGCAGTTGTTCTATCTCTTGGCGCGCCCGGCCGTACTGCTCGGATGTGGCGCCCGCCTCCTCCAGTGTTGTGGTGTGGGACCTCGCCGCCATTCCCGATATCTTCTGGCGCTGTACGGTTGAGAACCCGAGCACCTCGGCCGCGTCATCGTGTGGCGGGGCCGACTCCCGTATCGCCCCCAGTATGTAGCCGGCGGCATCATCGGGGATGTTTCGCGCCGCGGCCACGTCCCTGACTCTTTGTAGTATGCCGGCGACCAGTTTTGTTTTCGTGGCGTGCTGCGATATGATCAGATCCGCCTCCATCCGCTCCAGGACCTCGTCTACCTGCCGGGGAATCATGCCGAATGGCAGCTCCGCGGCGCAGAGGGCCCCGATATGTTTGGACAGAATGGCCGCCTCGGCCTTCCTGGAGGCGAGCCTCTCCCGCATGTCTTGGCGCTTCTTGGCGTAGCCGCCGCCGAGTCCCTCTATCTTGTCCTCCATGCCCTGTATGTCGCTGCGTATATGGTCCAGCTCCGCTCCCTTGCGCGCGCGGGCGTCCTTGGTGCGGGTGGCGGTCCGCTCGGCCTGCTCCTTCTCAGTCTCCAACTTGTTCAGTTCTTCCCGTATGTGGCGGTCGTCTCCGGTAAGGTTCCGCGCCAGGTTGGTCCTCAGGTCCTCCCGCAGCCGCTCGGCCGCCTCCAACCCCAGCAGGGAGTTGAACGCTGCGCGTATGGTGGAATGCTCGCGCCCCCTCTCTGACATCTGCGTGACCTTCTCGCCGTCAAAGAAAAAGAGGTCTGCTATTCCCGGCGGCACCAATCCGTTCACAAACGACTGCCACTGGTCCTGCTCCATATGGTCCAGGTTCTCATACCTGTCACCCTCCCTTCTCTTTACGTCCAGCTCCTCGGATATGCCGTCCTTAGAGGCGCGCCAGGACCTCCTCACCATATACTCGGCCAGATCTCCCCCCGAGCTTATCTGGAACGTCACCTGCACGAAGGTACGCCTCTCGGCAGGCTCCATGCGCGTGTCACTATAGCGGTGGATGAGCCGCCGCAGGCGCTCCTCATAGATTCTTCGGCCGGGCCTGTCGGACTGGTGGCCGTACAGGCACAGCGGTATGGACTCGAAGAGTGTGGTCTTGCCGCCCCCGTTGCGTCCCCCCACCAAAATGATGGGTCTGTTCTGTGTGGTCTCCAGCTCAAAAGAGTGCTCGCCGGCGTACGGCCCGTAGTCGGCCAGGGTCAGCCGCCGTATGATCATCGTGATACGCCACCGTATTTTTTTGCGTCCAGGCGCTTCTGCTCCAGATCCGCTATGATATCATCCATGTCCTCGCGCCACTCCTCTCCCAGGATACGGTTTATCTCCCGGAATATGCCCGAGTGCCGGGCCATCCCCCTGTGCCGCACCTCGGCGTTGAGCAGCTCGGCCACCAGCCGGGCCGGAACCCCCGCCTCGGCGCATGTCTCCTCCAGTATGTCCTGCTCCATGCCGCCGAAGCCGTCGGTGTCGCCGGCCGCGTACAGGCGCTTGCCGGCTATCCTCTCATATGCCATATAGGCGGTGTTCCTCCAATCCCCCCACTCCATCCGCCATATCCGCTGTATCTCGCGGATCTCGTCCTCGTGTATCAACGACATCATAGGATCGGGGCCCTCCCGCCGCACCTTCTGCTCGGCATGTAACAGCTTCTCCAGAAACTGCACGCGAAACTCCATGGTGTATGGGCCAGGGGCCAGCACCTCGTAGGGGTCCGGCTTGGCCGGCTTGTCCTCAAGCTCGCCGCGGGCTTTCTCGATTCTCTCCTGGAATGACTTGCGGCGCATCTCGTCCACCAGCTTCATCTGGCCGGTACGGCGGCGGAGGCTGCGAACCTTTTTGCGTACCTCCGGATCCTGCGTGTCCTTGAGTTCCTGGCGCAGTTCCAACAATGGCTGCATCCACTCCGCACCGTTCCGTATGGTGTTCCTGAGCGAGGTGTCCTTGTCGACTACGGTACAGGTCCAGCACCCGAACCGGCTGTTACCGCAGGAGGGCGTGTTGGTGTCCACCACCAGAGGGCACTCTGCGGCCTTGGCATTCTGGTATAATGCCAGCAGGTCACGATTGTTGGCGCCCCACGGGTTCCTGTTCTGGAGCAGATAGTTCCACACGTCCTTGGCCGTAAAGTCGCGTACGGGTGTGTACACGTACGTGGAAGGAAACTTGGAGTGGCGCGAGAGCAGGCTGCCCTTGATCTCGTACAGGCTCATCAGCTGCTGGCGGGAGCCGCTCTCGTCCCTGCGGGTTCCCAGCACCACTATGGCCTCGCCGTACTCGGAGACCTTCTCCTTTATGAAGCGGTCGGCGTTGCGTATCTTGAGCCGCTCGGTGCACCAGCGGAAGAGGTTGCTGGGCGCCGGAAACCCCTTGCCCAGCAGGCAGACCCAGAAGCTGTCCTCTGTCTTGGGCCTGACCAGGTTGGTGGATATGGGTAGCGATATTTTTTGGGCGGCTCGCTCCATCATGTCCAGCGTATCGGTTATCTGCTGCACGATCTTGGGCGACTCGACCAGCGTGTCAGAGGATATCACGTATATGCTCTTGCGCAGCTTGGACGCGGGCAGCGATTCTAGGGCACCCCATATCAGCTGCACCATGCATGTAGAGTCCTTGCCGCCGCTGTATCCCAGGATCCAAGGGCGGTTGTCGGCTAGGTAGACCTGACGGATCTCGTCGTGTATGTCCCGTATGGTTTTGCGGTCGAAGACGGATCCGGCCATATCACCACCTCACCCCGAACGAATCCAGCGACTCCTTGACGCCGCACGACTTGAGTATGATGCCGGCGGCTGCCTTGATGCCGGTCTTGTTCTTCAGCATACGGCCGTTTATCACCAGCTTGCCTTCCCACTGCGGCGAGCTTCTGGACCAGTCGATCTTGTGGATACGCCTCACCATTCTGGGCCATCTGTCCGGGTAGTGCGTGAGCAGTATGTGGCCGGCCATCGCTATGGCGGCCAGCACGTTGGTGTGGGCGTGGACGTATCCCTTTCGCAGTTCGTGCGGAGTCACCTTGCCTTGCAGCAGGAGGTTCCACTCCGGTATGCTCAATGACACCTCGCGCCAAAAGTCGGCTGCAATGCGCTGCTTCTCGGCAGCTATGGACTTGGCGTTCGCCTTTAGTAGGAACCTAGTGGCCTCCGAGACGCCGTTCAGCGTGAAGAATTTTTTGGAGCGGTGGCTGATGTTGGTCCCCTCCATCTCGGTTCTATCCACAAATATCTCCACGTCTTTGACCAAATTCACTATGAACCTGGAGAAGGAGTCACGGTGGTCATACAGTAGCCCCAGCGACTTGGTGGGCTTGACGGCGTGCTTGTTTAGGTCGGCGAACATCTGCTGGCTCCGCTCCAGGCCCACGTCCTCAAAGAATACGACAGGGATGCGCTCGCCGCGGAGCTGGGGTCGCTGCTCATATGCCTGGCGGATGGCCGCGTACCGGTGCTGGCCATCGTTTATGAGGATGGGCGCGTCTATGGGTATGCGGAGTGTGCCCATGTTGGATGCCTCCCCCAGGCCCGGCACCGGGTGGAAGATCAGGCTGCCTCCCACAGACACGGTGATGGCCGAGAAGACGTAGCTGTCCGGGTTGCTCAGTATGTAGTCGGCGATGGCCGGTATGCGGGAGCGCCGCAGCTTGCGCTGGGCCCGAAGAGCTGGCGGTATCTGGGGGTCTTCGTTGAACTTGAAGTGGTTGTACAACGTGGCAAACGTGCACATGCCCGTGTAGAACTCCCGGCCACCCTGCACTCCCCGTATGACGTCAAAGGAGATGAGGCCGGTCTCGCGGTCCACCTCTCTGAGGGCAGGACCGGATCTTGCCACCCCCCCCCCGATGAAAAGCCGTTCGTGGCAGGCGTATGCGCAGCGTTTGGACGCATGTTTCAGGAGTCTTGACGCTGAGTTTTTAATTGTTTAGACTGCATCTATCACAATTATGAGAGACACAGGCTTATTTAAGGTAGAGACATCATACTAGTATGCACATTTGATTATTGATCAATATTGGACGCATGTTTTTATTTTTTAAACGTATTAGCCACATTGAATGTATAATAATGGTTATAACCGTGCACGATAGCCGAATGTGCAATGAGCTCAAGAACAGGATCATTTTGGGACTTAAATTACAAACCTTATATATCAACATATCAGCAAGGCTATACATGGCAGAAAAAGAATGTGGATAACTCTGCGTAATGGAAAAAAGTTTTCAATCGAGAATATTATGTCTTTTAAAAATTTAGAATTAAAGATCAGCTACGACTCTGACGAAATGAATATACTAGATGCATTCTATAGGCCGGTATTACAAGAGTCGATCCTATACCAAAGAATGGCTGGTTACTTCTCCTCTACAACGTTCGGCCTTGTTATGGGTGAAGTCATGGACTTCATTGAGAAGGGCGGCAGGATTAAACTGGTTACGGGGGTAGAGTTATCAGAAAACGACAAAGATGTCATTGAGGAGTATGTAAATGGACGAACTGCTAAATTTAATGATCATCTCATAAAAGAGATCGATACAGCTAATATGTTTCTTACTGACTGCTCGGCTTTGATGGGATGGATGCTTGTGAAAAAAATTGATGGGGAATCTCAATTGGAGATCAAGATCGCTATTCCAGAAGAAGACGGAAAAGTAGGCAGCAGACTCTACCACCAGAAGGTTGGAGTATTCTTTGACTCCGATGGTGATGTGGTCTCGTTTGAGGGCTCAGTGAACGAAACCGGAAGAGCGTGGACAAACAACATAGAGAGCTTTAAACCCTCCATATCGTGGGGAGA
>JAEFDA010000045.1 GCA_016126025.1 Nitrososphaerota archaeon
CCATGTCTTCCACATCTGGACCGTTGGCCTATAAAGATGAGCGCGTGACAAAAGTGGATGGCTGCGAAGTTAGATAGAAAATGGGGGCCGGGTGGCGGCCCTAGCCGTCCTGACCGCCGCTCAGTCCCCTGACTTCCAACAATCCCTCGGTTTCCCAGCCAAATTCATCCCCCACCAACTTCCCAGCCGCCAGAATGCATGCCGCCGCATCCCCGGTCTGTATGGTCGTCACATTCTGGCACCGGTGCTTGGATATCTGCCGTATGCCGCTCACATCAAATGTTTGGTCTCGGCGCGCCGAAATCCCCTGTCGGGCATCCAGCATACGGCCGCTCTTCCCCCATATCTTCTAGGTGGCACATACGGTCTCCTGCATGCTGTGAACCGGCGCAGACACAAAACCCGGGACGGACAAACGTAGTACCGCACTGATCCATATAGGCAGATCCGGCCACGGCCAGGCAATCGCGCCTAGCACTCCCTAGACCCCATATGGCCGCATCTCCGGCGCCCTACTTGTAGTATCCGCCCAGCACTCCGAGCACCCCGTCCGGCGTGCTCTTCCTCTGCCGCGCGCACCTCTCCAGCAGCATGATGCGCCTCTCCATGTCAGATTCGGGATCGGTTATGCCGCACACCCTCAGCGCCTCGGTATACCTGTACGACTCGTACATGTCCCCTCCCAGAAACTCGTCCGATGCCATATCATACCGGAATATGTTGCATACCCGGATGCCCCCCGTCTCGTCCGGGACGATCTCGGATATGTCCGTGACCTTGCGGTGGTACGCGCCGCCCCGTCGTACCCTGGCCGAGTGCGCCACGAACCACAGCAGCGCCAGCTCGCCGTCCCCTATTCCCCCGCCCCTCATCCTGGCCAGCGCCCCATACGGGGTGGAGGCATGGAACGAGGTCAGTCCCCCGTGCCCCGTCCCCACGCTCTGGAACAGAGAATCCATGTCAAACAGGCGCGTCTCCCCCACTATCTCGTAGTCGGGCCGCTGCGTCAGGGATATGTCGATCAAATTCCGCACCGTAACGTCGAACTGCTCGCCCATCATGCCGTAGCTGCGCCGGGTGTTCAGCCGCACCCAGTCCGCGTGTGGTATGCGCAGCTCCAGCGTGTCCTCTATGGTGAGTATGCGCCAGCGCGGGTTCATCATCGACACCAGAGACGACAACAGTGTGGTCTTGCCCGAGCCGGTCACCCCTATCACGAGCCCCACGGCCTTGGCGTCCAGCAAGGTCCACAGGTACGCGGCCATGACACTGGTCATGGTCCCGTTCCGGATCATATCAGCTATGGTATAGGGGCTCTGGGGGAACCGCCGTATCGCTATGGTGCACCCCGGCTGCGAGACCTGGCTGCCGAACGTCGCCGATATCCTGGAACCGTCGGCCATGTGCGTCACCGACATGGGCCGCGACTCGGTGGGTTCGGTGCCGGTGCGGCCGTACACCCTCTGGATGTAGCTCTCCATCTCCTCCTGGTCCCGGAACATCACGTTGCTGACCAGCGTGTTGAACGTCCCCGAGTACCTGCGGTGCACCACCCGGATGGGCCGGGCGGGCGCCGAGCACAGTATGTCCTCTATGTCCGGGTCCCGCATCAGCGGATCCAGCAGGCCGTACCCGGCAAAGTTCCTCCTCAGGTAGTAGTCCAGATTGGGGAAGAGCGCCTTGGCGTCCTCCAGACGCTTCATCCTCTCGGCGACCTCCCAGAACGCCTCCCCGAAGCGGGCCGCCGCCTCCTCGGGGTCGTCGGCCGGCTCCACCTCCACCCCCAGGCTCATGCGGGACACTATGGCGCCGTACAGCTCGTCGGCCTCCGGGGAGACGGGCGGCTCGCCCACGATGTACCGCCCGTCCCGGGTGACGTACACCCGGACCGCCCCGACGTCGTACTTTTCCAGGATGCGCAGGCCAGACACGTCGGCGGCCGACACCGATAGCGTGCGGCGGGGCTGCTCCACGTGTCATACGCCGCGCCCCGTTAAAAGCGCCCCGCCGGGTATGGCGCGTGCCCAGCCACGCCGGATACAGGATCAAGCCCTCCAACTACTACACGCTGTCTGAGGAGGAGCGCGCCGCCAAGCTGCGGGGGTTCGTGCGCATAATATCCAGCATGGAGGGGCGCCTTGACATCACGATGGCCTCCGAGCGGATCTCGGTGGACGGCGTGGAATATACCGAAAAGAGTGTCTACCTGGGCTCACGCCAGGACATGGGCGCGGCCATATCCGAGGCGGGGTTTGGGGCGGTGCGCCTGGGCTCCCCGTACTCCATAGATGCGGATATGGAGCGGTCCCTGCACATAGAGTCCGGCGGCACACTATACCGGGCATACACCCTGTACGACATGTCTAGGAGCATAACCCCCGCCTGGATAAACGGCGTGTTCGACCTATGTGGGTGCGTCATAATCAGGATGTGGCCGGTCCCGCCGTCCAGGGCCCGCCGCATGCTGGTCTCGTACGCCAACGTATCGGGGGCCCGGGCCGGGAGGCGGCACGCCGAGGAGTCGGACCGGGCCGGCTACGTCCGCGACCTCATAGAGAAGGAGGAGAGCTCGCTGGTGGAGTGCGCCGTCATGCCCCTGGTGTCCGGCCGCACCATTCCCGACCTGGGCAGGAGGTGCGGGGAGTTTGAGAGGGCCGCCTCCTGGAGGCAGGTCCGGTGCGCGTCCATACGGGGCATGCAGGGCCGTATACTGGGTGGGGGCGGCCACCGGTTCCTGTTCGAGCTGGGGTCCTGCGCCGTCTTCTACCCGTTCGAGTCGGCCAACATGATAGAGTCGGGCGGGGGCGTTTATCTGGGCTCCAACACCGTAAATGGCGCCCCGGTCATATACGACTACACCAGAAGGGTCAACTCCAATGTCACCCTCATAGGGGAGTCGGGGAGGGGCAAGTCCACCGCCGCCAAGACGTACGTCTCCAACTTTCTGCGGGCCCACCAGGAGCGGTACGGCAATACCCACCGTATCATGCTGTGCGTAATAGATCCGCACGGCGAGTACGCCCCCCTGGCCGAACACCTGGGCGCCGAGGTGCGGGACCTTGAGGGGCGCGACCATATGGGCCTGGACCCGTTCGGGCTCTTCGGGAGCTCCTCGCGCGCCGCCGGCATGCTGGCCGACGCGGCGGGCATGCCGGCCAACCTGCGCTCGGTGGCCGTCGCCGCCGCCGAGGGGTGCGGCTCCATACCCGAACTGGTGGAGAGGCTGGAGGGGGGCGCCGGTCCCCACCGCAGGGACCGGGTGCGGGCCGCCTCCTACCTGCTCCAGTTTACGACGGGGGACGCCGCCCGCCTGTTCCGGGGGGATGTGTCAATGCCCGACCGCGTGGTGTATACCATGCGGAAGGCCGACAAGACCAGCCTGAACGCCATGATCGTGTCCATGGTCATGGCGCGCGCCTGGCGGGCCATGCGCGACGCCCCCCGCCACATCCCCAAACTTTTTGTGATAGACGAGGGGTGGTTCGTCTCGTCCATGGAGTCCACCGGCCAGGTACTGGAGGACATCGCCAGGTCCGGCCGCAAGGAGAACGTCCACATGCTGTTCCTGTCCCAGGAGCCGGCCGACATACTCGACAACCAGTACGGCCAGGCGGTGCTGAACAACTCGGCCACCATATTCCTGTTCGGCCTCAAGTCCGACTTGGCCCGCAAGCTGCAGGGGGTGCTCCGGCTGTCCGATACGGAGCGGCACGAGATAGAGTCGCTGGACCGCGGCCACGCCATACTGCGGGCCGACGACCACCGCATACGGCTGCATGTCCTCCCCACCAAGTCCCAACTGGAGCGGTTCAATACCACTCCGGACAGTTCCTCATCATGAGACATGGTGTGGAACTGTCCGGGAACGGGCCGGGAACCATACACGTTCAGCGTGGAATGGTACGGGTAGGCGGAGACATTCACGCCATCTGCAGCCGCAAGAATGATTTTTTAATGGATATCCGATGATATCGCCATGGGCAGGGCAGGGTATTTGGCGGCGCGCGGGCTTGCCGGCCTGATAAAGTGGGGCGTACAGTCGTATCAGGCGCACGCGGAGAACAAGAAATGGACAAAAGAGTCTGCCAGGTATGGCATCCCCGACATCGACTCGCTGAGCGGTGCAGATTTTGAAAAGTTTTTGGGCGGACTCTTTAGGCGCGCAGGTTATGCGGTGGAGATAAAGGGACAGTCGGGCGATTTTGGCGTTGACCTGATACTGGGACGGGGCGGCAGGCGGATTGCGGTACAGGCAAAACGCTATACGAAGAGTGTCAACCTGCGCGCCGTGCAGGAGGTGGCCGCAGGCATGCAGTACTACGGGTGTACAGAGGCCTGGGTGGTGACAAACTCGCACTTTACAAGGTCGGCTCAAAAGCTTGCAGGGCGTACAAACGTCAATCTTGTGGATCGCCCGGCGCTCGCAGACATCTTGCGCTCTGTAAACAGGAACCAGGACGTCTAATCCCTGAACCGGCAGGTGGACGGCGCCCAGAAAGAGACAGCGCTTGGCGCGGAAACGTAGGTCCCCCAAAACCCGTGCGGAGCGGAAATAGTGGTCGGAGTGAAAATGGAGATAAATTAAGGCGCAGGCGCCAAAATTTCCCAGGCACCGCTAACTTCCCAATCCAGTCTCGGATTGGCTTTCCTGCTTCTGGTGCGGGCCGATGCCGGCAGAAGGGCCTGACGCACGGCGGGCATGCCGCATCCTCAGATCGGTATTCCCCTGTGCTGGTAGCCGAATATCTTGTGGAACAGGTTGTGGGATGCAACCACGGCCATGGCGGCAGCAAGAACCCCCACGAAATTGCGTACGGTCATTGCCAGGTTGGGTTCTGCAGAGATGACCGACGCGCCAAACACTACATGAAAGTTGTCAAGCAGCCAAAACGACAGGGTCACCCAGGACAATACCCCTGCGATTACGTAGC
Source organism: Nitrososphaerota archaeon (assembly GCA_016126025.1). GTDB lineage: Archaea > Thermoproteota > Nitrososphaeria > Nitrososphaerales > Nitrosopumilaceae > VYCS01. Next base: position 4,932 of record JAEFDA010000045.1, read on the forward strand.
CCAGCCTAGTCTTGTTTCGAACCATGACTATCGCAAACGCAATGGTGGCGTACCATACTGCAGAGACAGACAGCCAAAGCGGCTCGTACACGACAGGCCGGTCATCCAGCCAGTAGTATGAGGTCCCGCATGCCGCCAGGGCAAGCAGAGAAAGCATGACAACCTTTTGGTTTATCCTGAACCCGGTCCTCCCGTCGCGCACCGGGGCGGTATTGGAGTGCAAGCCTGCCTCTTTCACGGCAATGTCTATAGACTCGGTGACGGTCTTTAGGTCCAGCGGGATTATCTTAGTGATTGACGCATCGGTAACGACGGTGTCGTGCACAAGGCTGTCGATCAAGGGCCTTGCAAGCGCCGCCTTGACGGGCGTCACCAAGTCTACCCACAGGGAGGACAGCCGGGTCGTCAGAAACGGTATCCGCAGGACAAACAGTCTACGGTCCAGATATGCGGAATACGTCCGCATAAGCTGCTCGTATGTCATCTTGTCGGGGCCGCCGATCTCGAAGATTCGTCCTGCGGTCTCCCCCTTTTTGAGGCAGCCCACAAGATACGCCACCACGTCGTCCACCGCAATAGGCTGGGCGTATGAGCCCACCCACGAGGGGCAGACCATCACGCTCAGCCTCTCGACCAGATACCGCAGCATCGTAAAGGATCCTCCGTACGCGCCTATGATTATGGACGCCCGCAGCTCCGTCACGGGGATGCTCCCCGACGCAAGAATTTGGCCCACCTCCTTCCTGCTCTTCATGTGGGGCGACAGGCCGGAGTCGTCGCCGCTGACGAGTCCCCCAAGATAGATGATCCTCTTGACGTTTGACGCCTCTGCGGCCTTGAGGAAGTTCTGGGCCTGTTCCCTCTCCCTTTTGGCAAAGTCCTGCCACTCGCTCTTGCTCCCCTCCATGGAATGGAGCATATAGTAGGCCACGTCGACCCCCTCCATGGCGCCGGTCAGTCCCGGAAGATCAAAGGCATCAGCCCTCACATATGTGATGTTGTCGCGGTCGTCAATTTTTTGCCTAGTCAGGCCCCGCACCGAATAGCCCAGTGTGGAGAGCCTCGCCGCAAGGCGGGAGCCGATAAATCCGGTGCAGCCGGACACCATGACGGTACGGGCATCAGGAGGTATGGGCCGCTGCCCGTTCTGGCTGCGCGTGGGTGGCATTATGCCCTGCGCGCCGCTCTACTCCCCCAAAGCGCGCGCTGCATGCCGTCGGCACATGATCGGGTGTATTTAAAATGAGGGTTTTAGAGCGGCTGGGAAGCTAGCGAGGGACGCTCATATTCCAAATGTTGGGGGTGCCTAATCCGGTCGTGTACGCCACTTCGACGGCATTTCAGCTGC
>JAEFDA010000016.1 GCA_016126025.1 Nitrososphaerota archaeon
GTGAAGCGCAAATCTGGGGTGGAGCGAGAGTACCCTCTTCTGACCGACGCTGGAGGCTACATTACGGAGGCGACGGATCGCATAACCGGGGTGGAGGTAGCAGTCCCCCAGGGCGAGCACACCATCCAGGACACCATACCCATCACGGTGCGGTTTTCGGTGCAGGGGAACACCCGGAAAGCGTTCAACGAAGCCAACTGGACCAAGTCTTACGAGATCAACGACGTGTCCGTCAAGATAAAGTACGGCATAAAGCTGGTCACCGGCGGCATCAGGAAGAGGAGCCTAGGCAAGCCCGTGGACACCTACCGCAAGGCTGCCATATTCTGGACCAGGAACCCCAAGCTGGTCAACCCCATGAAGGAGAAGCGGGTGTGGGTACAGGTATCCAAGAACTTTGCCCCCGTAATACGGCTGACCGTGGAGGAGGTGCAACAGGAGCTCTTCGACTTTGAGGAGGAATACCCCATTAAAGGCTCGGAGCTGGGCGAGGGTCGCCACAAGATCGGGGGCGAGGTGCACGTATCCTGGCAGAAGCACCACCTCATGGAGAAGAGCAGCATACGGGTGGGCATACCCGAGACCTACATCACCGTCAAAGGGATATAAGGGGTCTATAGAGGGAACAAACAGATGGCAAAGTACGACGGGCTTTTGGGGCAGCCGCTGCTGGAGGTCGAGGAGCCGGACAAGGAGGGCGGGATCACCTTCATCTTCAAGGACAACCGCTTCCTGTTCGTGAAGGCCGAGGGCGGCAGCATACAGGCCGTCTCCATCCCGGAGTGATATCATGTCCAAGTTCGACAAGGTCAGGATGGCCGAGCTGGTAAAGGTGGAGGAGACCGCCGACGCGCTGGTGCTGACATTTCAGGGGGACCTGCGGGTCACCATGCGGGTGGCCGACGGCGGCATAGTGTCAGAGGTCTCCTAGTCCAGAAACCTCTCGTACATCATGATGGCCGTCTCCTGTACGTCTGATTGTATGGAGCCGGGCCTCCTCAGTCGTATCTCGTTGATGGCCTGCCGCGCCCCATACCCCTTGTGCTTGACCATATAGCACGCCAAGATGGTCCCGGCCCGGCCCAGGCCCGCGGCGCAGTGCACCGCCGTGGGCCGGCCGGTCTCCGCATTCTGGTGTATGAAGTCGACCGCCGCGTCTATGTCCTCGGGCTCGGGGGCGGTCATGTCCGGGGTGGGCACGTGCAGGTACGACACGCGGCCCGTCCACTCTGCGGGAAGGGAGTTCTCTGTCATGGTCACCACCCCCCGTATGCCCTGCTGGAGCAGCCACTCAAACTCTCCTATAGTGGTGGGGAAGCCGGATCCGGCCACCCGCCCGGGCACCACCCAGGAAAAGTTGGTCGGACGGCCGGATATGCGGCCGTGCACACTCCTCCACAGGTTCCCGGGGCGGCTCACCATACCCGTGGATGGGGGCCGTACTTTTAGGGTTGCCGCGTTTGGCTGGATGGTCCGGCGAACATACACCCGGATATGCGGGGCATGTCCCTCCGGCCCGTTTATCTAGCAGGCCCGCGTACCATACCTTATGGAGGCGGAGCTGTACGACCGGACCGGCTCCGGCTCGGTGCGCTGCACGGCGTGCGCCAGGTACTGCGAGCTGGCCGAGGGCCAGACGGGGCTGTGCGGGGTCCGCGCCAATGTATCGGGGCGGCTGGACCTGCTGGTGTACGGCATGGTGATATCCGGGCACGTGGACCCCATAGAGAAGAAGCCCGTAACGCATTACATGCCCGGCTCCAAGATACTCTCCATCGCGACGACCGGCTGCAACTGGCTGTGCAGGTACTGCCAGAACCACGACATCAGCCAGAGGCGAAAGGTGGAGGGCGAGAGCATGACCCCCGCCGGGGTGGCCGAGGCGGCCCTACTCAACGGCGCCGACGGCATCGCATACACCTACAACGAGCCGTCCATATTCATCGAGTTCGCCCGCGACTGCGGGCTGGAGGCCAGGAAGAGGGGCCTCATCAACATATTCGTCTCCAACGGGTACGACACCCCCGAGTCCGTGGGTGTGATGGGCCAGTTCCTCGACTCCATAACCGTAGACTTCAAGGGCAGCGCCGAGCCCCATTTCATAAGAAAGTACGTGGGCATACCGGACCCGCAGCCCATATTCGACACCATACTCAACATACGCGACCGCACCGATATCCACACCGAGATAACCGACCTCATAGTGCCGGAGGTGGGGGACGATGCCGAGTACGCCCGCAGGCTGTGCAGGTTCGTGTACGACGAGCTGGGGCCGGACACGCCGATACACTTTCTGAGGTTCCATCCTGACTACAAGATGATGGAGTTCGGGCCCACGCCCGTGCGCACGCTGGAGGTGCACCGCCAGATAGCCATAGAAGAGGGGCTACTATACTCGTACGTGGGGAACGTGCCGGGCCACCTCTACGAGCACACGTACTGCCCGGGGTGTGGCAACATAGCTGTGGGAAGGTACGGCTTTGACATCACGTCGTGGAACCTGGACCACTCCAACAGGTGCATATCGTGCGGGCACCGCATCCCCATAACCGGCAGCCTGTCGCCCGGGTATAGGCGAAACCGGTTCCACATAATCAGGGGGTAGCATCCCCGGGCAAACCCCGCCAAACGTGACAACCGGCCTGCCCGACCCCAGCATTATGGCGCTGCAGACTCAGTATATGGGAGCGTGGTCACAGAATCGCCACCGCCCGCACCGGCGAGGCGGTCGCGTCCATTATGCGCAGCGGCAGTATCACGTACCGGAACGACTCCCCCTCCAGCCTCTCCAGGTTGGCCAGGTTCTCCACGTTCACCGCACCGCTGCGCGCCAATATCTGGTGCGCCGGAAACGAGCCGGCGTCCCCCGCGTCTATGCTGGGCGAGTCGGTACCCACCAATATCACTCCCCTGGCGGCCAGGTACTCGGCCGCGTCCTCGGACAGCCCCGGGTTCGCCGCAAAGTAGTCGTCCCTCCCCAGGTGGTCGTGCCACCCGGTGCGAAACACCACCGCCGACCCCCCGGCGATGGCATGGTGCCGCTCCTCCCATTCCGCTATGTCTCGCCGGGTTATGCGCCCGCCGGGGCCCCTCCGCATATCCAGCAGTGCGGCCTCGCCGGCCAGGCGGTCCATCGGTATCTGGTGTATGCGGAGGCCGTCGTCGCAAAAGTGGTAGGGGGCGTCCATGTGCGTTCCCGTGTGCGGGCTCAAAAAGAGCATCTCGGAGTTGTTGCCGTCGTGCCGCAGCGTGTTCCAGGGGATCATCCTCACCTTGGGAGTCCCCGGAAAGACCTGTAGATCCTCGGATATGTCCAAGGTCAGGTCCAGCAGCTTCACATTACTATGATACACCCGTCCCTATTTAATGGAGGCGCGGCCCACGCCCCGTCCCACGCCGGATGCGGTTGCCGGCCAATCCCATACAGTACCACATTAGACCAGCCAAGAGTTAAATACCCTATGCAGGGAATCGAACCCGTGCCGACGGCTTATGTGCTGCTGAACTCGGACTTGGGTTCAGACGCCACCGTGATCAAGGAGGTAAAGGACCTGCTGGCCGGCGAGACCGACGTCTCCTTCGAGATACAGGGCGTGTACGGCGTGTACGACATAGTGCTGAAGCTGATGTCGGCGGACACCGAGAACCTCCGGCACGTCATAACCAACAAGGTGCGGAAGATACCCAAGGTGCAGTCCACGCTCACCATGATGGTCATCGAGGAGCAGGAGAGCTTCTAGGCGTTCCGGATATCGGCCACAGCCCGCACGGCGCGCTCCACATCCTGTGTGGTATTGTAAAAGTGCGGCGAGGCGCGCACGATCTTGAGCGGCCCGATCTCCCGGAGGGCCACCACCACCCCTTTTCCCTCCAGCCTCTCGACCACCCCGGCGGGGTCCACACCCTCCAGGTTGAACGGCACCACGCTGGTGTGGTTATCCCCCCCATTCCCGTACACCACAACACCGGGTATGTCCGCCAGCCCCTCCCGGAGGGCCGCCGCGCATTCCATGTTGCGGCGCCGTATCATATACTGGCCCACGCCGGACACCACCCCCAGGGCGGCCTCCAGGCCCGCCACCCCCGCATAATTCCTAAAGCCCCCCTCGAACCTGCCGGGCCCGTCCTTGAAGGCTATGCGGTCACGCTCATACACCATGGCCGACTCGCCCCCCAGCAGGACCGGCCTCAGGCCCGGCGCCGCCCGGCGTCTGCAGTAGAACAGTCCGGTCCCCATCGGCCCGCACAGCCACTTGGAGCCGTTGAAGGCCATGTAGTCGCAGCGCATACTGGAGTAGTCATATTCGATACACCCCACCGTCTGGGCCGCGTCCACAAAGAACGGGACGGCGCCCCCCAAGGTGCGGCCCACCTCCTCCAAGGGGAGTATCGCCCCGGTGTTGTACAGGGCGTGGCTCAGCGTCACCAGGGCCGTCCCCGAGTCCACCGCCGCCTCCAGGTCCCCCATCCTGAACAGCCCGTCGGGGTCCACCGGCATCATGCGGTTCTCCAGGCCCATGCCCAGCCAGGGCAGCACGTTGGCGTGGTGCTCGTAGGCGGCCTCCCGCATCACTATGTTGGAGCCGGGCGCCGCGGACAGGCCGCCGGCCACCATGTTTATCCCGTCGGTGGTGCTCTGGGTTATGGATATCTCGTCGGGCTGGCACCGGAGCATCGCAGACACCATATGGCGGACGCCGCGGGCCGCATCCTCCACCATTGTGGCGGCGGCGCGCGAGTCGGGCCCCGCCCGGTCGTACGCCTCGGCAAACTCGGCCATAGCACGCAGCGCCGAGCGCGGCATCCTGGAGACCGACGCATTATTCAGATAGGATACCCCCGTCTCGGGGAACTCCGAGTGCATGTCCTGCATTCTTATTTGTCCGGTGTGCGTACCGGAGCCGTTGCATACTAACCTTGCGGGGCCGGGCCCCCACATCATACTCTGCCCGAACGTATTCCCCAAGTGCGCCTATCTGGCCGGGCTGGCCCGGGACGCCGGCCGCGCCACCATATACGTGGACGCGGACATGCTGTACAGCGGGTACATGCACGCGGGGATGATGGAGCGGCTGCCCCACGTCCTGGTGCGGCGGCCGGACCCCCCCGGCTGGAATGCGGAGCTTACAACCATGATCCGCATGACGTCCGCAGAGCCCCACCTGGTTATAGTGGACACCCTCAACGGCCTGGGCGGCATGTGGGGCGGCCCGGTCGGGATCCGCCGGGCCGTCCACTCCATCATGCTGCTGGCGGCCCTGGGGAGGGACGTGGGCACCACGGTGGTCGTCGCCGCCGCGGCCAGGGCGGGGCAGGCTGGATACGAGCTGGCCCCCGGTGGGCGTCTGGTCGGGGGGGCCGGGCGCCTCTACCTGCTGAAGGGCGGCGAGCCTGTCCCCCTAGCGGATGCGGGATCCGCGGATCGCCCCGGCGGCGCGGGGGATCGCCGGCCTATGGGGGCATAGCATGTCCCAAACGGTGTTATGAAATGCGTCCGGACGGCAAGTTATATTAAGCAAAACGCCACACTCACATCATGCCAGTGGGAATTATCCCCGACATCGGAGAACAGATGTGCATAGGCTGCGCCCTGTGTGTTGAGATATGCACAACTCTGGGACCCGACGTCCTGAGGGTAAAACCGGTGGAAGGCTGGAAGAGAGGAAAGGCGTTCGTCTTTTATCCAGAGCGGTGCATCTCCGACGGAGCGTGCATCGGGGTCTGCCCGACAAAGGCGATCTTCTGGATGAGGCCGATGGACTTTACCGTCGGACAGCCAGTTCCGCTGTACAAGAACTCCGTGTTCGTCAAGGGCTGGACCGAGCTCATAGACTAGGTCCGAACCCCGACTTTTTTCATTTTATATCAGAGAGGAGGTCCTCCGTGCGAATGCGGGGCGGCCTCCTCCAACTTAGCCCGGTCCCGGTCGCTTCCCCGGAACAGTATGGTGTGTATGCCGGCGCACCCGTCACCGGCCGCCTCCAGCGCCCGCAGCACCGAGGAGCCCGTCGTAATGACATCGTCCACCAGTATGTAGGGCGTCTCCAGCATCCCCTCTATGAGGCGGCCCGTACCGTGGGACTTGGGGGACTTTCGCACCCAGAACGACCTGGGTGGGAAATCCATTCCGCGGGACTCCAGCGACACGGCCGTCGCCAGGGGGATGGCCCCCGCCTCCATGCCGCCCACCGATCTGGCC
>JAEFDA010000044.1 GCA_016126025.1 Nitrososphaerota archaeon
GAGTTTGGGGCCGGCTGCGGCCTGGATCTGGGTCATTTAGATCATCACCTATTCTTGCAAGGGGAACCCATGTCCGGGACCCTGTCCCGCATATAGACGGCTAGAGCACTCGAGTCCTTCCCGCCGGATATGCCGCAGATGTGCCTCACTGTGTTTGCGTGGCAGCCGGCCGATATAAGTCTCAGCAGGTCAGCCCAGACACCCTTTCGTCGCTAGCCGGCAGGATCACCACCTCCTCCCTCCCGTCGGGATGGGTTATCGTCACCATAACCGACGGTCCTTTGAGGTTCTCTGAGACGGCCGCGAACTTTAGGGCCGCCAGCCGCCTGAAGCCGGCCGCGGCCTCCCTGAGGCCGTTCCCGAACATTTTTCTGTGCTCGTCGCTCCAGTCTGCCGGTGGCATGTCCGTCAATACCAGTCCCACATAGTTGATCCATGCCTGCTCGTCGGGTATGTCCGCCGAGACGGCACCCAGAAAGACCTTCATCTTCTGGTCCGAGACGTCCGGCAGCAGCTCGGACGCGACTCTGGCCAGGGACGCCCTGTCGGACGTGCCGGTCTCCTTGAACAACCGCCGCCCCATCTCCTCCATCATAGAGCCGAACGCCGTCTGGAGTTCGCTGATGGCGCTCGCAAGTCTGCCGGCAAACCTCCCCGCCGCCCGCCTGTCCGTGTTGCGGCCGGGTGGAGATACCCCAAGGGCCTCCGGGAGCGACTCGAACAACAGGGTGTCCGGCTCTACTGCGCTCTGTATGGCGTTCCGAACGGCCAGCGCCCTCCTGCTGAGGTTTTTGGTCTTTCTGGTGTAGACGGGCAGCGCGCGCACCACTCCCACCAGACGCCCCACTATCCCAAGCATGTCGTCTTCGGGCTCAGTCCCCAATGATTTGGCAGTCCTCTCGACGAGGGCGGTGCGGTGAGCTGACTTGGGATAGTACTTGAGTGAGAAGTGCCCGGGGTTCTTCACGAGCCGCTCCGCAAGACTCGCGTTTATGCGTGGGATGTACGTGCCGTGCTCATACACGGCTAGGCCGTCTCGCCTCGCGAGGATGATGAGCAGCGCGAGTATGGGCATCACGCCGTCCTTGATGCCGTACGGGGGCATCTTCCAGATACGGTATATCTCCGGTAGGGTCACGGCCTTCCGTGCCTTTCGCATGTGGCGCAACGCCGTGTCCCAAGCGTAACGGAACCGACCGTCCGGCCGTGTGAATCCATACCTGCCGCCTGCCCGCTTGTGGACTCCGTGTTCGCCTATGACGGCCTCGTATATAGCGCGCTCGGGCTTCCAGCCTTCTAACCCCAACCTCTCTTTGTGCTCGTTTGCTGTCATCGCATGCAGCAGGCGGTTGAGGGCAGTGGATCCCTGAGCCGTCAGGCGGTTGCGGTTTATCATCTCGTTGCGAACGGGAGGAGCATCCGGGTACGCTGCGTCGCTAGCCGCCGAGGCGACCGAGCTTGCTGTGCCCCGGATGGATATCTCCCCGTCATGCGACCCGTACGTCCAAACCGCGCCGGCGCCATACGCTTGGTCGAATTCGGCATCCAGTGCATTCTCGGCGGCGGCCAGCCTCTCGCCCACCTCTCCCTTGGCAACCCAGTCGCCGGCGACATCATCATCCTTTAGGGCGGCGCGCAACGCCGCCACCTCGCTGGCGGCATCGACTAGGCCAGAGACGTCCCCACACCTTGAGACGAGCACCGGCCTGTCGGACACGGGAACAGCCGTGCTAGCCGTGCCATATATCACGGCGCCGTCATACTCGGGACCGAGGCCGCCCTCCGGCATGTCGAACAGCGACGCGAACACCCGCAGGGTGCCGCTTTCTATCCCGTGTCTAGCGGCAATGACCGGCTCGGGATCCATCGCGGCCTTCATAAGTTCGTGGTACGGCATTCGCCTCACCGCATTCCTCCAGGCGTCTACCTTTGTTGCGATGTTTACGTCAGTGCCGTGCCATATGCGGTACTCGTCGGCGTGCCGCCTGTATGTTATGACTGATCTGGACTCGAGGTCTCTGACGGCCTGCTCTGCTCTGCGGCCGGCCATACACCGTATCATCCCCATGGAGGCGCGCAGCCGGCCGGAGCGCCCTATCAGGTTCATCAGCCCTATCGCCTTGAGGGCAATCCGCTCCGTCTCGTCGGAGACGCGCGTGTCGCGCACTATAGTCTCTATCTCGACTAGCCGGGACGAGGATGCTGCCGCCCCCGCGTGCGCGGGCGCCGACCCGGATATGAAATAGTCGTACAGGTGGTCTGCCCCCATGGTCGGCAGGGCATCCCGTCCATTCCACCGTTCTTTCTCGATGAACCTTGTGACGGTCCCCGGGCCGCTCCCGAACACGAACGAGAGCAGCGTCCTATCGTTCTGGCCGTACCTGGAGCAGAGCTCGGGCAGGGCCTCAACGGCCAGCGGGTGGAGCGGGTAGCACGCTGCCGCAATCTCTGCGGGTATGTCCACGCCCGCATCATCGGCGGCCGCCTTGGCGTGGTGGCCGGCCCACTCCATTATGTGATGGGACGTACCGCCGCGGGGCTTCAGTGAGGAGGCGAGGAGGGCCCGCGTGTGCTCCAGCGAGTTGGCAAAGTGGATACTCTCGAAGCGGCCCTGTATCTTGGCCCACTCCTTGATGCGCGCCGCTGGCGCGCCGGCAACGTACTCACCGAGGGCCATGTGCTGCATGGTAACGACGTGCAGTCTTATTCCACGCGAGGCGCCGGTCATCTCTGCCAGATCTTGTAGCAGGAACAAGTCACCCTCGTTGCCGCCGTCCGCAAAATACTCAACGTTCTTGCCGAACTCGTCTAGTATCAGTAGGACCGGCGCCGCGGCGGCCATGCTAGCGACAATTCCCGATACGGTGGAGGCGTCCGGGACTGTCCCCTTCTGCAATGATCGGATACAGCGGCGGAGCGTTTTGAATGCCGTGAAGCTGCGGCGCCCGTACGATTTTCCAAAGTATGATTCGGCTCCCCTGGCTGCCGCCCGCAGGACGGTGGCCGCCACCGGCTCCAGCCTGGCTGTGGCTATGCACCTTATCATACCGCGCTCGTGCAGGCCGCCCCGCCGCCTGCCGGCCACTAGATTGGCCGCCGCGTCCGGCGCCGCCCCGCGCAGTATCTTGTATGCTGCTTTCCATCCGGCATCATGGCGCGGTGATGCCAGATGACTTAGTACCATTCCGAAGGTGGACTTGCCAGATCCGTACGGGCCGATTATCGACAGCGTCGCCCCCTTGCCTAGCCCGGCCGAGAAGATGTTGACCGCCTCGATGGAGCTGGCGTTCGGTATGTACTCGGCCGTCATCCCATCTAAGGCATCACGCTCGATGTTGGTTGAGGCGCGGGGCCTGTCTGGCACGCTGACTATACCGGTCAGAGGGGTTCCAGATATGGTGTTATTCTTCTGGATCATGCCACCACCATACCCGCACTTGGCTGAGGCGTTCCGTATGACGCGGCTAGCATCGACTGCGCAGCGGCGCCGGCGCCGTTCTTAAACGCTAGGTGCGGCTCGCCGTTGAGGCGCGACACCGACATGTATTGTGTGTCGCTACAGGCCGTCTCGAGAGCGGCGGTCAGGTCGCCCTCGTTCATCTTGAACGCGTTGCCCACACTGCCCGGCTCCACGGCCAGCCTAGCCACGGAAATTTCTTCGGTCCCGGTCTTAGCGGCGAAATCGGCGCATGCGAACGCGACCACCTGTGGGGTGAGACCCGGTTTGGGTCCGAACGTAAACCGTACCATGCCGCCGTCGTGGCGTGCCAGCCCTAGGTTGCGGAACGGGCAGTCGATGTACTCCTCAATGGTCAATTTGTCGCGCTTCGACGTATATGTGTGGAGGAACACGTCGACGTCCCTCTTGACGGAGGCAGGGCTCGGTGCGTCCCATTCGGGGTTGTTCCTGACTGTCTCCTGTACGGCGTCGAGGAGGTCCCCGGTGCCCACCACAGTACCGGGTATCTGGTTCATTATCAGCCACCAGGTTGGGATCCGGCACGGCGGGGCGAGCAGCAGCCAGTGGAGTATCCACAATGTCTCGGCCCGCTCCAAGTACGGATCGAGACCATTGTTGTTGAATATGGCATCCCCCCAGACAGTGGTTTTAAGGTCGGTCCTGTGCTCGTCGGCTGTCATCTTGAACGCCAGCGACCAGAACCGTATGGATCTTACCATGTTCTTGCCCACGCCGAATTGGACGGTCGCGTCGTCGGCCCGGAAGGCGTCAGGCCGCCTAGTTGTCTGGTCATACGCCTTCTTGAGCCACCCATACCTGGGATGAAATGTCTCGTGGCGCCCGAACGACGGGGCAGGAACGGCCTCGTTGACATCCATCTATATCACCCTCGGCCTGCCCTCTATGGCCCTGATGGACTCGACAGCCCCGGCAATCTCTAAGACCGCAGATTTGATGTCGGTTGCCGTCGTTTCTCGGCCCACAGAAATCCTGACTGATTCATCAGCGGCAGTCCTGTCGAGGCCCATCGCAAGCAGGACATGGGACGGCTCCATCGTGTTGGACGAGCAGGCGCTACCCGTGGAGATCTCGACGGACGGGATGCGGGCCATCACCGCGTCAGCCAAGGCCCCGCACAATCTGATGTTGGAAGTGTTCGACAGTCTCTCTACGCCAGAACCGTTCACCGAGACGTCCGGGACGGTCTCTAACAGGCGGCTCTCAAACTCGTCCCGGAGGTGGCGCTGCCGCGGGATATCGGCCAGCCCGTCCGTGGCGGCTATACTGCACGCTTCACCGAAACCGGCGATTGCCGGAACGTTGGGTGTACCACTGCGCATATCTCTCTCTTGGCCTCCTCCATATATGATGGCCGCGATGCGCCTTCTGGACTCTCTGGTGGCTACCAGCGCCCCGCACCCCTTGGGCCCGTATATCTTGTGGCTACTGAGGGTCACCATGTCCGCGCCGATCTTGCCCCCGTCAAAGGGGATCTTTCCTATGGCTTGTGTGGCATCGCAGTGGAACAGGGCGCCGTGATCGTGTACGATACACGCCACCTCTTCCACCGGGTGAATTACGCCGGTCTCGCTGTTTGCCGCCATCACCGAGACCACATCTATATCACCATTACTCATCATACACTCCAGCGCCCCGATATCAACGGTTCCGTCGGGGTGGACCGGGATCGTCTTGAACTTGGAGCCGGCATCGGCTAATGTGGCGCACGTCTGGAGGACGGACTTGTGCTCGGTGGCGCCAGCCAGTATTCTGATGGTTCGTCCAAGACCACTCCGCAGGCCGGTCAGGGCTAGGTTGTTGGCCTCGGTCGCCCCGGAGGTGAATACCACGTCGGATGCACCCATCCCCACGGCGTCGGCCACCTTCTCACGCGCCTCCTCAACTGCCTGAGCCGCCGTCCTGCCGGATCCGTGACCGCTTGAGGGGTTGCCAAAGCGCTCGGCGAACAGTGGCATCATCGTCTCAAGCACCCGCCTGTCTACCGGGGTGGTGGCATTATAGTCAAGGTATGCCATTAGGATTGTCTTGGCCGAGCCGTAATTAAACACACGGGTGGCCTCGGCTCGTACATCCTCAGGTCCACTTGGTTTTTATGCTCAGGATGCGGCGATGGTGCGATGACTCGTGCTTGCCCGGGCGGTGGATCTGAAGACGTACCCACCGACTAGTCTAAACCCTAATGCTCATATTCCAAATGTTGGGGGTGCCTAATCGGGTCGTGTACGCCACTTCGGCGGCATTTCAGCTATTGACAATCCAAAAGGCACGCTTGGGATAGGCTCGGATGGATATGTGGGCCGGTCACACTATCAGGCTTGCATTCCATCGAACCGGTCCAGAACCATAGCTAGCGTGGCCACGAACCTACCGTTGAGACCATAATGGCGGTGGTTGTGTACGAACTGGAACGACTTGATGTAGAACGCCAGGTGCCACTTGCTGACGCCGCGGTGTTTTTTCAACCACCATTTGGACAGGCCTATCCGGCACTCGCAGTTGTAAGCATGTAAACCCTAGCACTGTCTGGGGTTGCATGTGGATCGGCGACTCATGCACGAATATAGCGCTAGTACGCTTTGCAGTTGATTTGAGTACTTCCGAGCTGCCGCTTAAGTGGATGATCGTAGTCCTGATAGGTGATTGCCGCTCTTCTGCC
>JAEFDA010000091.1 GCA_016126025.1 Nitrososphaerota archaeon
GGTGTCGACCGGAACGTTGGGGTCGGCGCCGGCCACGTCTGGGCAGCCGTCCCAGTCCAGATACCCGTCAAAGTTCTCCGGCTCGTCTATACAGGAGTCCCAGCGGTCCTCTATGTTGTCGCCGTCCTGGTCGGGAAACTGGAATGGTGTCTCCGTCTCCAGTATTGCGTCGGGGCAGCCGTCCATATCTAGGAACCGGTTGTAGATCTCCTGCTCGGTGGGACAGGCGTCCTGCGAGTCGGATATGCCGTCGCTGTCGCTGTCGCGCAGCACGGCATAATCGTCGGGGCAGCCGTCGTGATCGTCTATGCCGTTGTGCGTCTCGGCCCGGGTGGGGCAGAGGTCGACCATGTCAATGAACCCGTCCGAGTCCGAGTCCACCAAGGTGACCGGATCCGCCGGTGACGTATCGGGGCAGCCGTCCGCGTCGTCATACAAGTTGTAGGTCTCGCGCACGGTGGGGCAGAAGTCCAGATGGTCCTGTATGGCGTCGTAGTCGGCGTCATACCAGGGGACGAAGTCGGCGGGGCAGCCGTCTATCACGCCGCCGTACTCGATGTCATAATCCTCGGGCAGGTTGGGACACTGGTCGACGCCGTCGGGTACTCCGTCCTCGTCAAGGTCGTTGGCCGTGGCGGCCTGGGCCACCCCCACCGTCACCGTCAGCAGGACCAGAGACCAGATGTGGTATCTCATCTGGGAGCCCCCTACGGATCAGGACAGCCGTCGGTGTCCTGGTCGCCATCGTAGTCTTCGGCCTCCAGTGGGCAATCGTCTGCGTCGTTGATGATACCGTCCAAGTCCGTGTCGTGCTTGTAGCGCGACTGCTCCGGAATCACGTCGGGGCAGCCGTCCGTATCCTCGTACTTGTTCCAGACCTCGCGCTCATCGGGGCACATGTCGTCTGAGTCGGGCAGGCCGTCGCCGTCGCGGTCCTCGGGCTGTATCACGATGGGCACTTCGTCGGGGCAGCCGTCCAAGTCAAGGTAGCGGTTCCAGACCTCGGCGTGCGCCGGGCACAGGTCCAGTATGTCGGGTACGCCGTCGCCGTCGCCGTCGGGCAGCCGCTCGTCTGTGTCGGGGCAGCCGTCCGCATCCTCAAAGCCGTTGTAGACCTCCATCTGGAGCGGGCAGGCATCGTCACGGTCGTCTATGCCGTCGCCGTCGCTGTCTATTATCAGGGAGTCGTGTAGCAGGTCGGGGCAGCCGTCCGCATCCTGATAGCGGTTGTATGTCTCGGCCACCAAGGGGCACCTGTCTATGTCGTCTATGACGCCGTCGCGGTCGCGGTCGCGGTTGACGTTGTAGTAGTCGGGGCAGCCGTCAAAGTCCAACACACCGTTGAAGGTCTCCGCCTGGGTAGGGCAGAGGTCGTCATAGTCTATTATCCCGTCGCCGTCGGTGTCAGGTATGTCGCTGCCCTCCAAGCGGGTGTCGGGGCAGCCGTCGGTGTCCTCCATCCCGTTGTAGTTCTCCCGCACCAGCGGGCAGTCGTCTATCGAGTTGGGTATGCCGTCAAAGTCTGTATCATAGTCTATGATATACTGCTCAAAGTCGGGGCAGCCGTCCTCGTCCATAAACGAGTTGAACCTCTCGCGCTCGGTGGGGCACTGGTCTATGGAGTCGGGTATGCCGTCAAAGTCCGTGTCCTGATCTGTGGGCGAGTCGGGGCAGCCGTCGGCGTCAAAGTACTGGTTCCACGTCTCGGGTGTGGTGGGGCACTGGTCTATGGAGTCGGGTATGCCGTCG
This sequence comes from Nitrososphaerota archaeon, assembly GCA_016126025.1. GTDB lineage: Archaea > Thermoproteota > Nitrososphaeria > Nitrososphaerales > Nitrosopumilaceae > VYCS01. The sequence goes on from JAEFDA010000091.1 coordinate 1,750, forward strand.
GTGTCCGAGTCGGTGATCAGCGAGTCGGGGCAGCCGTCCTGGTCAAGATATCCGTTGTAGGTCTCCGGCTGGGTGGGGCACTTGTCATCCAGATCCACTATGCGGTCATCGTCAAAGTCCAGAAGGGTCAAACCCGGTATGTTCTCGGGGCAGCCGTCCATGTCCTGGATGAGGTTGTACGTCTCCCGGAGCAACGGGCAGGCATCCAGCGAATCGGGCAGGCCGTCCTGGTCACGGTCGGGCGTGTCAAACGAGTCGGGGCAGCCGTCGGTGTCGTACGCACCGTTGAATATCTCCGGCTGGCTGGGGCAGTGGTCGTTCAGGTCGTTGATGCCGTCGCCATCACTGTCGGGAATCTCCACAACCTCGCCCACGAAGTCGGGGCAGCCGTCCTCGTCCATGAAGTAGTTGTAGTTCTCCCGGGCGTTTATGCATTGGTCCTGGGCGTCGGGTATGCCGTCCTGGTCGCTGTCCTTGTCTACGGAGTAGGGCGGGATATCAGGGCAGCCGTCCTCGTCCTGGAACTTGTTGTACCGCTCCGGCTCCAGCGGGCAGGTGTCGGCGTCGTTGGGGATGCCGTCGGCGTCGGCGTCGCCGACGGGTCCGGCCAGGCTGGGCAGCTCGTCCGGACATCCGTCATAGTCGGCGTAGTGGTTTATGGTCTCCTGCTCCGAGGGGCACAGGTCGTACCTGTCGGCCACTCCGTCACCGTCGGTGTCGGTGAATACGCCACCGTTGACGGTGTCGGGGCAGCCGTCGGTGTCGAGGTACCCGTTCTTCGTCTCCGGCTCGGTCACGCAAAAGTCCAGCACATCCCTGATGCCGTCACCGTCGGTGTCCGCCAAGCTGGGGTCTGCCAGCTCGTCGGGGCAGCCGTCGGTGTCCATATACCGGTTGTAGGACTCCGGAGCGAGGGGGCAGTCGTCGATGGCGTCCGGAACGCCGTCCCGGTCCGCGTCGTGGCTGACGATGTAGTCGTCGGGGCAGCCGTCCGTATCCTCTATGCCGTTAAAGTTCTCAGCCCGGGTGGGGCAGTTGTCCACCAAGTCTATTATATTGTCCCCGTCGGTGTCCGGCAGCCCGAACTCGCCGGTCCCCGGGCGCGTGTCCGGACATCCGTCCTCGTCCTGGAACTGGTTGTAGCGCTCCTGAAGGTTGGGGCACAGGTCCGACTCGTCGTCTATGCCATCCAAGTCCTCGTCGTACCAAGGGACGAAGCTGGACGGGCATCCATCCAGCTCCTCCAAATAGTCCTCCTGCAGGTTGGGGCACTTGTCCTCCGAGTCGACCACCCCGTCGTGGTCTATATCAGACTGGGCATACGTGCTTCCCAAGGGTACGGTGGTCAGGGTGGCTATCAGCAAAAGGTAAAAACCCAAGCCGCGCCGCCTGAACATCGAATGTGTAACATCTAATCCTGTTATTAAACCTGACTAACAGCCTGATCGCTCATCTTGTGGCGTATGCACTCCAGATCGCCGTGGCGACCGTGCCGGCTAAGCGGCGGGCCGTCCGGGGCGGCGCATGCGCCAGTCCCGGCGGGGCGCAGGCCACGCCGCAGCAATACGGAGGCCCCGCGCCGTAGTTCTGCCGGGCAGAATGGATGCCCCGAAAGGGGGCGGCTCTCCGCACGGTTTTGGGCACCAGCGGCCGGTTGGCGCCGCACCCCGATTTATGCTGGGGATGCGTCCAGCGGCGGCCGCCCGTCGCCGTACCACCTAGCAAAGGCCGCCAAGGCCTCCCCACGATGTGAGAGTTGGTCCTTGTCGATCTGGGCAAACGTCCCCCCGGCGCCATCAGGTATGAAGACGGGGTCGTACCCCCATCCCGAGCCCCGTATCGCGTCTGCTATGCGGCCCCGGACCTCCCCCTTGAAGGCCGCGGTGCGGGAGTCGTCCGCATATGCCACCACCGAGCGGAAGGAGGCGGTCCGGTCCCCCCGCACCAGCGACAGTATGCCGGCGTTGCCTATGGTATCGAACACGTACGACGAGTACGGCCCCGGGAAGCCCTTCAGCGAGTCTATGAACAGTCCGTCATCCTCCACCAGCACGGCGCCCCCCACCAGGCTTCGGGCCGAGGCTGCCTTGGCCAGGGCTATCTCCTCCAGCGAGTGGGACTGCACCTCCGGCAGGCTGGCCCTGTGGTGGGATATCCCCATCCCCATCCGCGCAAGTATGCGGCGGGCCTCCCCGTACTTGTGCTCGTTCGAGGAGACGAACCATATTTTAGACAACGCGCGCGTACCTCCCCCTGCCCTCTATTCTAGCGACCAGGCGCAGGACCTCTGCGTGGCGGGGCATGGTCTGGGCATACCCGTCCGTCAGCGCCTCCCAGGACTCCTCCAAGACTCTGGCGTGGGCGCTGCCCAGGATCTCCTTGATCAGCCTCATGTCCACCGCCCAGTCCTCGGGCTTTGTGGTGCGGCGCGACAGTCCCATGTCTATGAGGAACAGTCCCTCGCCCAAGATGAAGTTGGAGGTGGTCAGGTCCCCGTGCATTATCCCGGCCGAGTGCAGGAGCCCGGCCACCCTGCCCATCTCCCGGCAGTGCCCGGGTATGTCCCCGTCTGGGAGGGAGTGGACCGGCGTACCTCGGACGTACTCCATGATTATGGTGTGCCGGGCCGCGTCCACGAAGTACACCAGGGGGGATGGTATGTGCAGCGACTTTACCATATGTAGCATGGATGCCTCGCGGAGGGTCCTCCGGCGCCGGAGCCGGGCGTCCAGATCTGGGTTCCGGTACGGCTTGGGGTGGCGCACCTTGGATATGGCCGGGCGGCCGAACCACTCGGTGAGGTAGATGTCGGCCTCGGCGCCGCGCTTTACCAGCTCCAACGGCGCGGACGGGTACGTGGCGCTATAAAACGCAATGGAGTGGCGTGTCCCCGAAGGCTCCACGCTGGGTCCGGAACGGCCCTCCGCGGTCTAGCGGGCCCGCTCCAGCACGTCGCCCAGCTTTATCTCGACCTGGGTTATGATGGGCGGGATGAACCCGTCGGTGGCGTTCTGCTCTGGCCAGGTGACCTTGGTCACGGCGCCGTTCAGCGTCACCTTGACAGCATGCCTGCGGTACTCGACGGCGTCGTCCCGGACCGGAAACGTGTCCTCGGGCAGGGCCATGAAACCGGTCTCCTTGATCAGGGCTATGAGGCGGATCACCTCCTCCTCGGTCAGGGACGATCGTACCGTGGGCTGGGGAAAGCCCCCCTCGGTCACTATGAGCCGGACGTCGCCGTCCCGCTGTATGGTCAGTATCTGGGTGCGGTCGGCGCCCACCCGTTCGGTCACCCCGAAGGAGACCACCCGGAGATCGTGCACGGTATACTCGATCTCGATGTTGTCGTCGGACACGGCCGCCGAGAACGGTATCTCCGGCTGTGACAGCAGCGAGGCGGCGACCACCGCCGCCGCCACGGCGGGCACCGCGCCCAGCACTAGAATGATGGGCCTCACCATGCTGTACGTATGGGCACGCTCGAAATAAAGATTGGCGCTCTTGGAGATCCCGGTTGGGCCAGCACGCACCTACGGCCGGGACTTATATTGCAAAGTAGCAAGGTTTAACCAATAATCCATAGTCAACAGATGGTTGACTTCCGAATGAATGTAAAGATAATAGCACTCGCAGTAGTGATGGCGGCGGGTATCGTATCGCTAGGCGTCACCAACACGGTGAGCACCATAGCGACGCCGGAGAACGCGGGCGAGATGGTATACAACCCGGAGATGGTGGCTTGGTGGGACGACATGATTGTGGCCCTCGGTACCGATACCAAGACCACTTGGACGGAACCCGGTTGGGCCGACGCAGGCGTATCCGTGGACATAGAGAATCTGGGTTCCGGTACGTACCAGATATCCCTGCATGGGATAGCCGCGTCCGGCCAAGCCATCACGTACACGATAACCGCCACGGAAAACGGTTACGACAGGTATGGACCGGCGCTACCGGACGGCGGTATGGACTCCCGCTTCTACGCAAGAGGTATGGATTGAACGGCCCCGGTGGTGGCAGTATGTCGTGTGCATGGGATCTCTCAAGAATGGTTACACGCCCCAGATCACAATACCAATGCTATCAAAAAACAGTTAATGAAAATGTATAGAAATTAAGGTCAGCAACCTGTTCTGCCCCGCCATGCGACGGTATCGGG
>JAEFDA010000139.1 GCA_016126025.1 Nitrososphaerota archaeon
CACTCCCGCACCACCAAGAAGATCAAGCGGCAGCGCGACTCATACAACTGGCACAACGCCAACGCGCGCGATTATGCTGAATGGCTGCTTGCCAAGGAGATGTGCCATGGCGTGGACACCATATGCATCGAGGATCTCGACATAGAGGCGATGACGCGGGCCGGCAATTCCAGCAAGCGCGGCCTGAACCGCGGCTTGCGGTACATCCGGCACCATTCCATACTGCGGAAGGTCCGCATTGTGGCGGAGAGGATGGGAATCCGCATAATAGAGGTGAACCCCAGGCACACCAGCCAAGAGTGCTGCGCGTGCGCATACACGGACAGGGAGAACAGGAAGGGCGAGAAGTTCCTGTGCTTGGCGTGTGGCCGACTCGACCACGCCGACCGCAACGCGGCGGCAAATATCACTCAACGGGGGACCGGAATTAAGGTTCCCGCGGGGGAAGGAATGGCCCTCGAAAGGCGTGAAGTGGGACGAACCCGGAAGCCGCCGAGACTGGCGCAGACAGCTCCGGACGCCATGCGGCGGCGCGAGAAACAAGCGTGCAACCGACCCAAGACATCAAGCGCCATGAAGCATCTGGGAAGGTACGTGTATGTCACACAGTGTAACTCAGATATATAATTCCCGTGGGCTCGTATGCGTTTAGGCTCAGCACGAATTCGCCAGAGTGCACTTGACAATGCGCTGCCACATCTTGTGGTATATCGAGGTGCTGCGCAGCCGCCGCGTTCTTATGAATGTCCACAGTCTCCATGCTGGCCTTCGTGACGGCCCGGGTCTCTGCTTCGGCGTCCCGTAGGATGTGCGTCCAGCATCGCTGTGTGATGTCCAGCGTGTCATATATGGCATATCCGTCGATGGTGGCCGGCCTGCCGGGGACCATGACGTGCTCCTCGAACGCGGCCCGGGAGTGGAAGGCGGCCAGATGGTGGGATGTCATGTTGCGGGAGGCGGCCACCTGCGCCCAGCAGATCTTCCCCATGCCCTTGTGCCCTTTGTGTCGGCCGCGCCTGTCAGCGGGGTTTTCTTTTTCCGCCCCTCCTTCTGGGCGTTGATCTCCTGGGTTGTGGTCTTCCTGGACGGGGGCGTGTACCGGTTGCCGTACGCCTTGATGGTATGTCCGTACTCGGCCAGCCGGGCCCGGAGATTCTTGTTCTCCGCCCTGACAGTCTCCATCTCCAATATGGCCCGGTAACGCTCTAGCGTCAGCCGTATCAGTCAGTCGCCCTGCCCGCGCATGGTACGCTCGTGTTTCCTTATGGCGCCAATCGCCTTACCAGCTCGTCCCGCAGCAGCCTGACATCTGCACTGGGCATAGGATCATGTCCGCGGAGAACAATATTTAGATCTCTATGCTGCGCCTAAATGTGTACGTGCATACCCGTGGTTGGCAGTCTGGCCGTTTAAGATTTTTTATCTCGGTCTCTATATGATCTTTTTTAATGTCGCGCATTAAAAAACCAAACTCCTGGAGCGACATGACGGTGGCCGCCCTGAATGTGCGGGCACTTTATGGCATAGTCCTGAAAACGTGCATGGTCTGCCGAGCTGAGACGGTACTCATCTTGCAGTGTCGTCATGAAGTCTCGCGGCCGGTTCCGCGGCTAATTACAGGCCAGACATCCAGCGTGGGTGATGCCAGATCCCGTGTGTCTGGTACGCTTAAATCCGTGGCGCGGTTATACTCTGCGTGGAGTATGTGCCCTTGGCATCGGTGGCCACCAAGCGGTTTGAGGACACGACATCGACCAAGGAGGTGTTGGCCCGGTTGGAGAAGGTGGCCCGCTCAGAGGGGGGCTTTCGTATGTCGCCGGATGCCCAGTTCGCCATGGGGTGGTGGTTCTATACAATACACGTCAGACCGGAGGCGGTGCGGAGAATGTTAGATCTGGGCTTGATACGCGGTAGCGGCACGTCGGCCGCGGACCAGATCATAGCCCACATACAGGCAGGACTGGACGCAGCCGGATGTGATGCCCGGGTAAGGCGCGCCTCTAAGCCTTCCATATTCGCCAGGTACTGGACGTGGCTCATGAAGTAGATGAGTCCGCGTAGCGATGCAAGATGTTTGAGGCGTGGCGCGAAAGTTGTGACGCCTATAAACGATGTTCCCTGCACGTGTTGTCTTGCGCCGATGCGCGCCGCCCCGCCAATTGGTGGCAAATTCTGTGCGACGCTTGCGGCAACTGGAATTCACATCGTAGTGCCGGTTTGCTATATCCTGCCTAGGTAATCGATCATATATTTCTTGTTCTAACAAAAGAATTCGATTGCCGAGCCAATATGGGTGTCGGCTTCCTGGAATCCATGGCATAAAAGATGCGTACCACAACACCAGATCTGAAATTCGCTTTTACACATGACAAAATAAAAAATCATTTCAAAATACAGCGCTTGCTATTATCTAAAGTATTGTAGTCTACGGCCAGCAGCATGGCTTTATGCCTAGCGTTGCCTTTCTTATGGAGATGTTGTGCTTGGTTCGGAGCATATATCAGCATGGACTATCTCGCCAAGATCCACGCGACGGTGGCTCAGCAGATTCCCGGTAGCCGCTCCGCACATGAACGCCATAGAGGAGACGTGGCGAAGATCAAAACTGGATACTCAAGTGTATGAATATCGCGGCTCGCTTGAGGACACAAAAAAGAGGCTTGCAGAATACTTTAGAACGATGAGGCTCAATCTAGACTTGTTCAAATATTTACGGAGACGTCTTTTATCGGAAATAACATAGTCGCGTCACTATAGTTGATTCGTGCTCTTCTGCGAATCCCAGATCCTGGCGCTGTCCACGCTGACTAGCCAGTCCTCGTGACGTGGATTGGTGTATCCCATCGACGTGATTACTTCATTCGGTACGCGTGTCGTATATGCTCAGAACGGATTCCGGCGAGGTTCTACTGTCGTCTCGTTTGTACTCGAGAGAATAGTCGCGTTATCACGGCATCTGCGTAAATTGCCAAATGTTGCGACTCGCCACATGCCACATCTCTGCTGGGATCTTCGGTGTGTTTAGAACGCACGGAATCTCTCGGAGCAGCGGATTCTAATTGTACTAGGATGGTCTCGACACCAGCGCGTAGAGACTGTCCGTCGCGTGATCATACAGCGCCCTTACCTGGAACGCGCCGTCCCTCATCTCATACACGTGATAGTCCGAGCCCGCCAGATCGCCGGCCTCATTGAGTGCAGTCTGGAACCCTATTGCCGCCGGCAGGAGCCTAGCAGCCTCCGGGATGGCCGCTGCTAGCGCCTCCGCGTTCCGGCTGGTGTCGGTCTGTTCTATAGCGTCCGCCAGCGTGTGTAGCGCGTCATACGCGTGGTACGAGTAAAAGTTCGCGCCGGGGATGTTCGCGTCGATGTGGCGGCTGAGGGCGTTTGATACGTGGCGCGTGATGACGCTCGAGTAACCGACCTTCTCCATCCACGATATCTGTTCTGGAGACAGCCGTACGTCGGGCGAGGCGAGGAAGGTATACCACCGGCCCTCCTGCAGGGCAGGATCCGTCCTGGCAATGTCCACGATGGCCCAACCCTCGGAGAATCCAAACAGCATCACGGCCGCGCCGGACATGTCCACTCCAGATAGCCTAGACTTTAGCGCGTCCACCACCGGATGATAGTCTGTCGCGGAATCAGCGGAGGTGTCAGGGGCATAGTTTATGCCAGGGTGTATCGTAATGCCGCCTATATGCGAGGCGCGCTCGGTTATGCGCTCGTTGAGGGATCTGCCCCAGGGATCATCCCGGTACACTATGACGAGATCGGTGATGCCGTCGTGGTGCAAAAGCCTTGCGTAGACATCCGCCGTCTTTTCGTCGCTGGCCCGCATGCGAAAGATGTTGTCCGGCAGGGCCAGATCTGGTGACGACGATGCGTAGCCGACGGCCACCATGCCGTTGTCGTTGACAAAGTCCATCATCTGGGCCGTCGAGCCGCTGGTCAGCGGCCCTATCAGAGCCTTTATGCCGTCCGCATGGAACGCCTCTACGTTCTCTAGGGTAGCTGGCGGGTACGTCCCGTCGTCCTTCTTGAATATGTCAAGCCGCCAGTCCGCCCCCTCCCTGGCCAGGTCCAGGTTGTAGTGGTACGCGGCAAGGCTGATAGCACCGCTCGCAGCGATTCCTATCCCCTCGGCTAGGGATCCCGTCTCGGACACCAGAATACCGATCCTCATCTTCGTGGGGAGGACAAATTCGTGTACGCTGTCCGCGGTCGAGTCATACCTGTGGGTGATCCTAAAGCCGTCGTCCACTATCGAGGATATGGTATAGTCAGACCTGGCGAGGTCCCCCGCCTCGTTAAGTTCAATGTTTGCCCCCAAGGCGCCCGCATACTCGAACAGGTTGCCGGATCCGCGTGTCAGCGGATCCTGTATGTGCTGGTGTAGCCCTGGACCGTGCCCAAGACGCGCCGCCTCGGGGATTGCGGCGGCTATGGCATCTCCGTGGGTGGCGTTTCCCACCATGTCTATGGCATTGCCCATGATAAACAACGCGTCATACGCGGCGTATGTGAACGTTCCAGCATCGTTGATCAGCGAGTCTATGCGTATGTTGAGGTCGTTCTCGCGGTACGCCAGCGAAAGCGCCTGGTAGTCGGTCTCGATCAGGAAGGATCTGACTGCATCATCCGCATGGAGTTCGTTCATCAGGAGTCCCGGGCCATACCACCGGGTATCGTTCATGCCCGGAATGGATGCGCCGGCTACCTGCCGTATTATCTCCACAACCTTGCCGGTGTAATCATAGGCCACTATTCCCAGCCGGGCATGGTCTTCAACCGGTGGATCGGCGGCAAGTACGGCGCCGAGCCGGGCGGCCACCGCGCGTGCATCGCCTGTGTCCGGGTGGAACTTGATCGTGTCCCGTATGCTGATGCCGTCGGTCGCGTCCGCCTCAATCGCCTCGTATATCGTATGGTTGACGGAGCGCCCTACGACATCATCTAGGAACACCACGACAACCTCCTCGATGCCGTCGTTTCGAAGCAGCGCATGCTCGGCGTTGGCGTATGTGGTGGCATCCGATATGGTCCTGAATATCCTGTCATCTGGTATCGACAGGTCCGATGCGCCCGAGGCGTAGCTTATGGCCACCATTCCGTTGGCAGCCACATAGTCTTGTATCGTCCTCAGGTTTGAGCTTGTGGCCGGGCCCAGGAACGCCTTGATGCCCATGCTGTCCAACTCCTCGACAAGCGCCAGGGTCTCGGCGGGATCGGACTTTGTGTCTCGCTTCACCACCTCGAGCCTCCAGTCTGCGCCGCTCTCGTGCAGGTACCTGTTGAACTCGGCCAAGGCAAAGTCCACAACCCCGGTGATCTGCCCTGAGAAAAAATCCGGCACGTTGCCGGTATCCGGCACCAGCAGTCCGATGGTCCTAATCTCCGGGGACGCCTGGGTGTCGGCCGCGGCCGCTACCGTGAAAAGGCAGCCCGCAACCGCAAGCGCGAGCATGGACACGCATAGATGGGGGGCAACGGCGATACCGCTCATGGGTGCGGGCGGCCAAGCACGCTATATAACCATGTGTTGGACGTGGAGTACGCGTTCAGGCTCGGAATAAATCGGGCCGTAGGTACATCGCTTGCAGAGTATTCACATGATGCCGCCAAAAATACCAGATCCAGATCACAATACCCGTTTTGATGTACTGTCTGTCACTCCGAGTCGAAGCACATGCTCAATCCAGACCTGCTCAAATATTCGCGGTAATGTCCTTCGCCGGAAACAACAAAGTCACGCCGCTATAGTTGATGCCATTGAGTACATGCACGAACATGTAGACAAAGTCCGCCAATCTTTCTGAATATCTATCTGCCACGTAGTTTGTAATGCAT
>JAEFDA010000075.1 GCA_016126025.1 Nitrososphaerota archaeon
CCATGACCGGCCGCACATGTCACTGGACACGGACATCGAGGAGACGCCCGCAATGGCGTTTGAGCGCAAAATGCCCCCGGCGGGATCTGACGCAACCGACGAATAGGGAGTACAAGCCGGCAGGAAGTCTGCCGGCAGGGGGATCCTGCGCACTATGGTCCAAGTCGGACTATTGTCCCGGCCTAGGACGCCGCCGATGACCATCTTGGACCCATACGGCATGCAGCATCGGTCCTCCCGCCGCATTTTCTATGAGACTTTTCGGTAACGTCATATTGCATTCGCCAGCAGACATTGCCTATGGCGCTTGGGGTGAACGACTTTCTGGATTCCACAGCAGCCCCCAGATTGCCAAAGAGATAATAAGCCATTTTCGAACGGGACGTGTTATCTCATGACGGGGGGCGGGTGTCGGCGGTGACAGCGACTAGGAGTGTTACAGGCCGTGTTGTCCCCGATAGGTTCGCCGCGCAGCTGGAGGAGTTTGGCATCGCGCCCAGAAGGGTCTTCCGCAACCTGCCCACCAAGGACCTGATGGAGGCCGCGCTCAAGTCCGGCGACGCGGTGCTCACCGACAAGGGGGCCGTCGCGGTGAGGACCGGCAAATACACCGGCAGATCCCCCGACGATCGCTTCATCGTACACGACGACGTGACCAGGGATACGGTGGACTGGAACAAGATAAACCACCAGTTCTCCCCCGAGGCGTTCGGCAGGCTGCTGGAGAAGATGCGGCAGCACGTGCGCGGCAGGGACGTGTACGTCTTTGATGGATTCGTGGGCGCCGACAAAGAGTCGCGCATGCCCGTCAGGGTGATCAACGACCATGCGTGGCAGAGCCTCTTTTCCAGCAGGCTCTTCATCAGACCGGCCGACGGGGAGATGGAGACCCACGAGCCCGAATTCACCGTCCTGTGCCTGAACGACTTCAAGGCCAAACCGGAGGAGGACGGCACCAGATCCGCCGTCTTCATTCTGATAGACCTGACCCGCAGGATCGTGCTGATCGGCGGGACTAGATACGCCGGCGAGATAAAAAAGTCGATATTCTCGGTCATGAATTTTCTGCTGCCGGACAGGGGAATATTCCCCATGCACTGCTCGGCCAACACGGATACCGACGGCCACACCGCCCTCTTCTTCGGACTGTCGGGCACCGGCAAGACGACCCTCTCGGCGGACAACTCCCGCATGCTCATAGGCGACGACGAGCACGGGTGGTCCAACACGGGAATATTCAACTTTGAGGGTGGGTGCTACGCAAAGTGCATCAACCTGACCGAGAAGAACGAGCCGCAGATATGGAACGCCATCAGGGACGGGGCGGTCCTGGAGAACGTCGCGGTGGGCGCCGACGGGGTGCCCGACTACGACGACGGCTCACTCACCGAGAACACCCGGGTGGCGTATCCGCTGGACCACATACCGGGGGCGGTCCAGCCCAGCGTGGGAGGACACCCCAGCGTCGTGATATTCCTGACGGCCGACGCCAAGGGCGTGCTTCCCCCCATATCTCGGCTGGACAGGGCCGGAGCCATGTACCACTTTATGTCCGGATATACGAGCAAGCTGGCCGGCACCGAGAGGGGTGTGAAGAAGCCAAGGTCCGTCTTCTCGGAGTGCTTCGGCGCCCCCTTCATGCCCCGGCACGCGCAGGCGTACGCCGGCATGCTGGCCAGAAAGATCGACGAGCACGACACCCGCGTATACCTGATAAACACCGGGTGGTCGGGAGGCCCCTACGGGGTGGGCGAACGGATAAGGCTCTCGTACAGCCGGGCCATGGTGACTGCCGCCCTCGGGGGCCAGCTGGACAGCGTGGATTACAGGAGGGACGAGATCTTCAACCTGAGCGTGCCGCGCAGCTGCCCCGGAGTTCCCGACGACATACTGGACCCCCGGAACACCTGGAAGGATAAGAAGGCATACGAGAAGCAGGCCAGGCGGCTGGCAGGCAAGTTCCAAAACAACTTTGCCAAGTTCAACGGCGTCCCGCCGGATATAGTGGGCGCCGGCCCGCGGGCATGACCTTGGCGGCCACTCCCACCACGCCTGCTATCGCCACCGCTATCGCCAGCTGCCTCCATGGTACGTCCGGGATGCCTTGGGGGGGCGCCGCACCGGGGGTTGCGGTATCCACCAGTATGGTGTCGTACGCCGCGGTTCCGCGGGATCCGGTGACTATATCCGCCTGTATATAGTGCAGGCCGTTCTCGTACACGTCTACGTACGCGGGCCGGTCAGGCACAACCGAGATGCGGTACTCCTCTCCGCCCCTCCCGGCGACGGTTATCTTGGCAAAGCTCCACCCGTCCGGGTGCGACACCTCAAACCACAGCCGGCCGCCGTCCTGCGTGGTCGTGACGGTCCCCTCGGTGTGCTGGAGTAGTATCGGAATGGTATACAGCGTGTCCTGGTGGGTCACCTCCAGGTGCCCCTCCACCGTCCCATCCGAGCCCAGATGCAGCAGCAGCGTATCGTCTAATATGGAGTGGGACACGTGGGCGCCCGGAACGTCGTACTCCACCGATATCTCCCCCAGGTGGCCGGCCAGCGGCCTCAGATCCACCGGAACCGTAATGCGGGGTCTGTCGGGGGTGACGCTGGCCACCACCACCGGAGGCTGTACAACCAGCCCCGCGGAGAGGGCGGCGGTCACGTTAAGCCGCCCGGATCCCGCATCGTGCATGGAGGCCCGCAGGCCCGTCTGCTCGGTCACCGCCGAGGATGTGGACACCAGTACGGAACGGATGTCCTCCGGCGACAGCCCGGAGTTCTGCTGCATGAGAAGGGCGGCGGCTCCGCTGACGTGGGGCGTGGCGTAGCTGGTGCCGCTGACCGTCCCGTGCCCGGACAGCGTGGTGGTGTTGATGTACACGCCGGGCGCCATGATGTCGGGCTTTGCATAGAACGGCGATACCGGACCCCGGGAGCTGAACGGCACCGGGTGGTCGGGGTCCAGCAGAAAGTTCAGGACCGCCCGGGCCCCCTCCCCGGTCATCTCCAGTACCTCCAGGCCGTCCTCCCGGCTCATGGAGACGGCCGGTATGCGGGGGGCGTACCCGGGCTCGTTGAAATCGTGGATGAGCTCGCCGTAGAATATCCCGTCCTCGTTGTTGAACACTATGATGGCAACGGCGCCGGCGTCGGCGGCGTTGCCCTCCTTTATGGAAAAGTACAGCATCTCCCCCATGGTGTCGCTGCCCCTCTCGGCCAGCACCACGGCGCCGGTCGCGTTAATCCCCGCCAGATCCCGCTCCCGGGCATATTCGGCGAACACCACCGGGGCGTCTATGGGTTCTGCGGGCACCGCCGAGTCCATCATGGGTATGGCCACGAACGGCATATCGTTCACGGTCAGGGTGGCCACCTGGCTGGAGGTCAGGTTGTTGTACGTGGCCCCCGCCGTAAGGGCCAGCGGGTTGCGCCCCGGGCTCCCTATAGACTCGGAGACCGGCCCGTCGTTGCCGGCGGCAGCCACCACCAGCACGCCCCTCTTGGCCGCCTCGCTCACCGCCGCGTCGATGCGGTCGTTGGTCTTGTTGACTCCCAGGCTTATGTTGACTATGTCGGCGCCCGCCTCGACGGCCATCCGCAGCGCCGCCACTATGAGATCTGGGCTCACCCCCTCCCCGTCCTCGGACACCTTGTAGGCCAGCAGTCGGGCGGCGGGAGCCACGCCGCGGACATCCCCGTCCGCAGCTATCACTCCGGCCACCTGCGTCCCGTGTCCGTTTGTGTCCAGCGGGGGCTGGGAGGGATCTATAAAGTTGTGGCCGCCCACAACCTTGCCGTCGGGTCCAAATCCCAGCAGGTCCGGATGGCTGTAGTTGATGCCCGTGTCCACCACCGCAATCAGTATGCCCTCGCCGTCCAAGCCGCCGGAGGAGAAATTGGCACCTATGTGCGGAACGCTCTTTTCTAGGTATGTGGTCGCGGTGTCTTCCTCGGGCGAATATAGGGCCAGGGCCGCCAAGACCAGCAGCGGCGCCAGGGCCAGTGCCCACTTCACACACTGCAATCCGTATTCTCTTCTAAAAATTGTTCGGCCGGGCAGCAGGACGGCAGAGTGCCGCGCATGGGTACGCGGCGCAAGACATCATGCTGCGATCCCGCCCGAAAAATTCGGCGGTCCTCGCCATTCTGGCGCTGCATCGGATCCCGCGCCGGCAGATCGAACGGACACGCGCAACGGTACACGGCATCTACGCCCCGCCACGGCGCATTCCCCTGATGCGCGACATATGTCAACGCGGAGCATCCGGGCGCATGCCGGCCACCAAGAGCGGCCAAAGTATAAATTGACAGCGAAGCCGCCCCAACCCATGGTAAAATACACACTTCCCGAGATGCCATACTCCTACGACGCCCTGGAGCCGCACATTGACGCCAGGACGATGGAGATACACCACACAAAACACCACCAGACCTACACCACCAAGCTCAACGCGGCCCTGGAGAACTGCCCCCAAGACGTGCAGGACACTGACATTCTGGACATACTGGGCAACCTGGAATCGGTTCCCGCCGAGCAACGGGGCGCCATAAACTTCAACGGCGGAGGGTTCGACAACCACAGGCTGTTCTGGAACAGCATGAGCGGTTCGGGCGGCGGCGAGGCCGGCGGCGCAGTGGCCGATGCCATCGCAGCTGCGTTTGGCGGGTTCAGCCAGTTCAAGGAGAAATTCTCCGCCACCACTGCTGTGATACAGGGCAGCGGATGGGGATGGCTTGTGTACAACCCGGCCTCAAAGGCCGTCGAGTACAAGTCGATGCCCAACCAGACCAGCCCCAGAACCGAAGGGTTGGTGCCTCTTCTGGGCTGCGATGTATGGGAGCACGCATACTATCTAAAGTACCAGAACCGCAGGCCCGACTACATATCGTCGTGGTGGAATGTGGTCAACTGGGACGAGGTAGAGGGGCGGCTGGCTGCGGCCAGCTGACCGCATATTTATTTTTGTTTTGTGATGTTTGGTGCCGTAATTCTCACCATAACTAAATTCAAGCATTCTTTCCCAGCGGTTGACAGCAGCTGCCAGACGACGCGCCTAAATCCATTCTACATGCTATGCAACCGAATGTGAATATAGTCAGATTTATCAAAAAATACCTGAAAAAAGAGTCGAAAAGACCGCCAAATATACACCATACAACGGCAATAAATTGGATGGTCGCTTGACTAAATATAGCAAATACGCGGGCGAGTCGCGATTATTTACCCATTTCGCTTATATTCCAAATGTTAAGGATAGTTGATCGGGCCGTACACGTCATCCATAGTGACGCGACTATGTTATTTCCGACAGCAAGTTGTCTCTGAAGACGTTTGGCTAGGTCGAACTTGAGCCCTGCCATTCTGAAGTATCTTGTTTAACATTTAAGCCCTTTTTTGTACGTATTATGAGCCAGCTTAAACTGTTCACACCACGGGTTAGAGACCAGTAGATCTGAAGTATCTTTGATGAGTGCTTTTTCCGGAAATTACTTTGGAACGTCACTATAGTGGTGATCGTACCCCGCTCTTTGAGGCTCTTGTAGGCCGGGTGCTCGTCGGTCATTACCGTGGAGCCAGACTCTATACACTCCTGTACCATGTCGGCTAAAGTCTTGCCATCGCGCAGCACGTTCATTATTGTAACGTCCGGCGCATACTCCATGGCTCGCAGGGCAGCCGTCGCATAGGTGGTCTTGGTTCCTGTGGTAGCTGCCGTAGAGTTTGAGGGCCGGTAGTCCAGGTCTTTGCTGGTCTGGGAATGCTCACCGTATTTAGTGTTTGTATGCGCGTGCGGATCATGACAGTCATGAGATGCAGTGCGGATCCGTTACTGGCCACGCATCTAAAGGTTGGATATCCATACATTGTGGTGGTGAGGAACTGTAACAGCTATGAGGTGGCGAAAGCGCCACCTCACACAGATGTTATACCCCCTCCGGTAACATCATATTGCCCCACAGGTGGGCATGGCCTATGGCGCTTGTGGTGAACAACTGTTCGGATTTCAGAGTTCCAACAAGTAAAATTTTTACTAGATCAAAACATGTTTTTTATATGAGTAGGCTTAGTATGGCTTTCGCCATAGTGTTTGCGTGCGGAGCCGCTCTGGGCGGAACTGCCATACAAGCACATGCCATCGAGTTTGAACATATGCTGGATTACGCCACATACGATTCAGCGACCGGTGAACTAGCCATTTATCTCGCAACGCCGATTGATCCATTTTCTGTAGATATCCATAATATAAGCATAGATGGTTGCATAGATGGTGGGTGCGCCAAGATTCCTTTATCAGATCAGGATTCCATCGTTGTTGGAGACCGCAACGAATCTGTTGTAATTACGATCAGTACCAGTACCAAGAAGGCGTTGGACAGGCAGTACCCAACCTTGGTCCTCTATCCCGGCGCTTTCAGGAGTACGGCGAGCGGATACATCAACAATTTTGAAGAGACTGTGGTAGTCATGCCAGGAGAACGCCCTGCGACTCTGCTCGACCGTGCTGAATATGCTGTCGAGTCGAATGAAATTATTGTGTATTTTACAGACGCAATTAATTCAACGTCTTTGGACCTTGGCAAGATCCATATTATCTCTAATCCACGCTTTTCTCCGCCGCTAGGTTCAACCACGCACGATCCACAGCCCAAAATAAGTGACGGTGGAAAGTCGCTTGTGTTCGAGCCTTACCCGCATGATAGAGATGCGCTTTTGGCGGCCCATAGCTCAACCATTCAACTTTTGATAGGAACATACCGGAGTGAGTCGAGCGGAACCTTCAATGACGAAGAGACTACTCAGATCATAGTCCGTGAAGGTCTTGGTTTGCTGGATCTGGACAAGGCGAGTCTGAGCGGGGCGAGTATAACCGGAGCTGACCTGAGTTGGGTGGACCTGAGCGGGATAGATCTGTCTGGAGCGGACCTGAGCGGGGCGAGTATTAGAGTGGCGGACCTGAGCGGGGCGAACTTACGCGGGGCGAACCTGAGCGGGGCGAACTTACGCGGGGCAGACCTGAGCGGGGTGGACCTGGCATTTGCAGACCTGAGCGGGGCGAGTCTGCGTTATGCACAGATGCCCATGGCGGACCTGCGCTTTGCAAACTTGGCCGGGGTGGACCTGAACGAGGTGGACCTGAACGGCGCAAACCTGACATTTGCTGATCTGAGCGGCGCGGACCTGGTTTGGGCTAATCTGACCGGAGCGAACCTGCTCTTTGCGCACTTGGATGTTGTGAATGGGCATTATGTGGACATGGGTAAGGCGAACCTAGCATTTGCCGACCTGACCGGAGCAGACCTATTCTTTGCAAATCTGGATGAGGCAGTCCTGAGCGGCGCAAACCTGTCCTTTGCGTTTATGCCTTGGGCTGACCTGACCGGAGCGGATTTGTTTGGCGCAAATCTGACCTTGGCGGACCTGTCTAGCGCGGACCTGATTGGTGCGAACCTGCACGGGACGAGCCTGGTTTGGACGGGCTTGTCCGCGGCGAACTTGTTTGGTGTGGATTTTAGTGGTGCGGACCTGACTCGGACGTACTTGAGCAATGCGGACATGCGCGGCGCGGACCTAAGCGGCGCTAGCGTGGGACTAAATCTACTCGGGGCGGACCTCAGAGGTGCGGACATGCGCGGCGCGGACCTAAGCGGTGTGGATTTTAGTGGGGCGTACCTGATCATGCAGGGTATGACCAAGGCGCATTTGGGCGGGTGGAACCTGGGTAGTTGGGTGGACATGAGATGGCTTGATTCTAATGGGGTGGACCTGAGCGTGGTGGACCTGTCTAGGATGCACCTGATCAGGGCAAGCCTGAACAGGGCTGATCTGAACGGGGCGAATGTGTTTGAGACGCATCTGGTCGGCTCGAATCCGTTCAGGGTGAATCTTGATGGGGCCGACCTGAGCGGGGCGAACCTAGGTTATGCAGATTTTCGTGGGATGGACCTGAGCGGGATGGACCTGAGCGGGGCGCGCCTGTACCATGCTGACCTGAGCGGGGCTGACCTAGCAGGGTCGGACCTGACTAGGGCCGACCTGACTAGGGCCGACCTGACCAGAACAAACCTAACCGGGGCAATCTTCGGTTCGGCGGTCTTTGACGGAGCTGTAATGTGCAGGGATGCATACAGTCCAGACTATGACGGCGCCATAGTGGTGGATTGCTGATGGCTCGGTACATCTTCGTGACCTTAGAGATTGGTCAGGTTACGAAGATGTACCAGTTCTGGTCAGGCCATGAATCAGGCCTGCTAATGCGACTGGCCCACATGCCCATCCGGGCCTAGCCCAAGCGTGCCTTTTTGATTGTCAACGGCGAAATGCTGCTGAAACGGCGTACACGACCCGGTCAGGCACCCCCGACATTTGGAATATGAGCGCCGCACAATACATATTGGATACGCCGGTCTTCCAGACATGGTGGACTGTTCGGTCTGTGGAGAGCGGTTTGCCAACGATATCAGGTTCCTCAACCACATGATGGAGAAGCACGGGTTTAGAAGCCCCAATGTAGACAAACCAGACCGAAACAGTAGGGGATATTGAGGTGAATGCTCACGCTACAAGCGTGTGGGTGTAACTGATCAGACCGCGCATACCGTTCCGCCAGCACTCCGGTTGACGGTGCCAAAATACGGTTGTCGATCTGTCTCTCTAGCGGGATCCCCTCGTAGAATGTACGGACAATGCGAGGCCGGCGCGGAGAATCACGCTGTCGCATATCGTATCGATACTGCGCGGGGCGCTCACCCACCCGCACATGTCGAGGAACCACAGATCCACATTATCGAACGTCTTGCGGTCATTAGAGGGCCGCAGCGCAGGCGCCGAATGGTGCCTGCCGAAGGCGCACAAACCGGGACGCCAGAGTCCCGCCGGCTGGGAACCGGTGGACAGACCCGGAGTGGCGGTTTTGGCCGGAACGGGCCGGGGCCGCCCAATGCTGCCAAGCTGTGCGTGGGTGATTACGCATAACCTCTATTACAAGAGCAATTGGCTGCCGACCTCTGTCACGCAGTATGCCTGAGCGCGAGCAGAGTGAGCGGACAATAGTGGATTACGGACTCAAAAACACACGATACACACTGCGGGAACGACACGCACGATAGATACAATTGGTTGGATGCGGCGACCCCATAAAGGCGCCGATACTAGGCAAGACCACCATGACAGCATGATCGGCGACCGGCCGCCCTGCCGCAACGACGCCACGCGCACCGCCCATACAACATGGACCCCCGGTCCGCGGCAGAGGTAGCCGGCTGTCCCGTAGACCCCGGCACCCGTGCGAGATCTATCGTCAAGCTCCGCCAATGCCCCGACTCGGCAGTGGATGCCGCCGGAGGCGAGTCATTCTGAGAACAGGACACCGGCCGGGTCGGCAGAGTAGAACGAGCGGGCCCGCCGCGCGCCCACATGGCGCCTTCTGCCTGATAGCGTACACATCCAGCATTTCCCAAGGCACGCCAGCATTCCACCCTGCAAACGGCGGGGCGGCACGTCCCGCACAAGATCCGCCGTCGGCAGCACACAGCAGGGCAGCCGCACCCATGCGGGATCTGCACATATGCCGGCATGCCTGCGTGGACTACAATTAATTTGTATAATACCAAATTTTAGCATCAAACTAATACCAAAACGAAAAATACGCCGGCCATAAACAAAAAGATTTAAAGGAAAATGAAAGGCCAAGCACTCTGACGATGCCCAAACCCAAGATCGTCCTCACCGCTGATCGTACACTCATGTCGCCGTACCGCCACATATCACTGGCCACATTCTTTGGGTGCGCCCCGGCCATAGACCCTCACCGGGACAAGAGCAGCATCTGGTACAAGATCCTCAAGAACCAGGTAACGCCAAAGGTGCTCTTCGACTTTATCTGCAACTACATCCCGCACACCAACGGCGTGGCCAACTACGCGCCCTACGGCCTCCGCAAGGTGGAGGCCGGCCTGCTCCGGGACGGCTTCTCCCGGGACGAGGTGGTGGTGGCTCACCCCAACCACATCGAAAAGTTCATCGGACCCGAGACGGAGGTGGTGGGAACATACGAGATGGACCCGCTGGGGATGGGTCCGGTCACGATGACCTTCACGTATGGCCGCAAGCAGACATCGTACGACGAGTACTACAACACGCAGCTGCACCAACGCATCAACGAGGCCAAGAAGCAGACCGGCAGCAACGCCAAGGTGATATCCGGCGCCTCGGGGACGTGGCAGTACAACTACGCTCCCGAAAAGATCAAGGAGTTCGGCATCTACGCCATACTAGAGGGCGAGCTGGGGGGAATCGCCCCCGAGATAGACGGGCACGCGGGCAAGTTCTTCAGGTATCTGATGGACGGCCAGTTTGAGAACATGGACCCCTTCCGCAAGAGGGCCGACTTCAAGGTGAACATAAAGGAGTTTGAGCGCGACGGCGAGAAGCACTACGGCCGATTCGTGAACTTTTGGGACAGGCCCGAGCTGGACGAGATCCCCGACATCATAGAGCCCAGCATGCACGGGATGATAGAGGTCATGCGGGGATGCGGCAGGGGATGCAAGTTCTGCGACGTCACGCTCAGGTCCCTGAGGTACTACCCGCCCGAGAAGGTGAAGCGCGAGATAGAGGTGAACCTGAAGAGGGGCGGCTCCAAGTCCGCCTGGGTGCACAGCGACGACATCTTCGTGTATGGAATGGACCCCCGGACCGCCAAGGGCATGGAGCCCAACCGGGATGCCCTGGTGGAGCTCTTCACGGCCATCATGTCCACGGGAGTGCAGCACACCAATCCGACCCACGGCACGCTGGCCGGCGCCATCGCCGACGAGCGCCTCATCCCGGAGCTGTCGTCGATAATCCGGGCGGGCCCCGAAAACCTCATCGGAATACAGTGCGGCTTTGAGACCGGCAGCCTCAGGCTCATAGACAAGTACGCCGACAGGAAGCTGGCGCCCTACGCCCCCGAGGAGTGGCACTGGGTGGTGAAGGAGGGCGTAAAGACGCTCAACGAAAACTACTGGGTGCCCGCGTTCACGCTGATAATGGGCCTGGACAACGACGAGACGCCGGAGGACTCCTGGGAGACCATACGCCTGCTGAACGAGCTGGAGCAGGAGCAGCCCGAGTCCATGTTCACCGCCACGCCGCTGACCTTCGTGCCCATCGGCCTCCTGGAAAAGTCCGAGTTCTTCAACATAGGCAACGAGATGGACCCCGCCCAGCTGGGCGTGATGTACAAGACCTGGCAGCACAACTTCAAGTACGGCATACAAAAGTTCATGACGAAGACCGGCGGCAAGGGGCCCCAGAGATACCTCTTCAACATGATAGCCAGGAGCCTGGGCGGCGTCCCCCTGGGGGCGATGGAAAAGTACGCCCGCCGCACCAGCCGGGAACACGAGAGGGTCATAGAAAAGATACGGGCAGAGTACTGGTAGCAGTTTGGAGTTTGGTTCACGCGCTGCCATGGCGCAGTTTGGAGACACCTGTTGATGCTATTCTGAGCGACTCTACGGCGAGCCCCGGCAGCTGGCGCGGGTACGGTTCCCGCGCTTTATGTCGCAGATTTTTGGACAAGGCTGGCGGGAATCATGCCGTACCCAGATACCTGCCTACGATGCCGCACGTCTTGTACTTTTTCCCGTATGGGTGTATGCGGCCTTCGAACCTGCTGCCGATCGGGTAAAGACTGCTGCCGACGGTGGTGGCGATGCGGTATGTCTTGCGCGTGTTTGTACCGTAGGCGATTATGTCGCTGCCGCGGTGTTCTGTAACCTCGAACCTGTCAAAGAAGAGCTCGGTAAACTGCAGGAGTGTGTCGGCGGTCTTTTTGTCGGTGACGGTCTCCTTGACGAACTCTTCCACTATGGTGGCTCCGGTCGCGGGGTTTATCCATTCCGCAAGAAACCACGTCATGTGCTGCTTGAACGCGAGCGTGTCGTTCAGACCCGCCGTATTGTAGGGGCAGCCCTTGCGTTCTGCCTCAAACTCGCTGCGGTACTTTGCAATGGCGTACGCGGTCATGGCCTCAAACGGATCAGCGATGACATCCCCCTCCTTCACCTCCAACCCGCCGCGTTTGAATATGCTGTTGTTCGGGCGGCGTGGCAGTGGCGCGTCAAGGGGCATGCCGATCATAGCGAGTCCGGGCTTCTGTTCGCGCCCCCGGGACGGCCCGGCCTGTTTTTTGCCGCCCACGACGCGGGAACGGCCCGCCCCGCTGTCCGTGGAGACATCCTGATCAAACGTGATATTCCAGCCCGTATGCTTGGCCACTATGCGCTTGACGTCCGACGCCATGGTGACTACCAGGCGGTCCCTGCCCCGGACTTCCCTGACCCCGACTATCAGGACGCCCATCCGGATGTAGACCTCCATGAATGCGTCGAACATGTTGGGGTCGTCGGGGTCCGTAAACTCCGGCTGAATGAGCGAGTCGTTAAGCACGCGCCGCGCCTTGCGGGTCGGCAAGTTGTCATGCTCTGCAACATACTTTAGCGCCCGGCGCTCGCTGCGTGACGCCTCGTCTAGGACTTCAGGTATGACATCTGCCATCACGCCGGCTATTTCCTCAATCAGCCTGCTTTTCTTCTTGCTCGGGTCAAGCTCCCATTCCAGCGCGATCCCCTTTACTATACTGGCCGGATACATGCGCAGGACATCCTTCATGTCTATCCTGGCCGGGAGCCGCACCTTTTTGGCCTCCTTGTAGGCGGCCCGCTCCTCACTAATGCTCTCGGCAAAGTCGGCCACCCCCTGTGGGCCGATCCGCTTGACGAGTTCGTCGAAGGCTTCCTTGAAGGGATCCAACGGCATGCCTGCCGTCCTGTCATAATTTGACTTTTCCGCAGATCTCATGTCCGCCCGGCGGGGTGCCGGGGCACGGCCTGCAGGGCAGAGACGCGGGCTGGCGGCCCCAGTCCCCACTCCGCTATTCTGGCCTGCGCCGGTTCTCCATACGCGGCGATGCGATCATGGTAGGGAGTGTGGACAAATGAGAAGAATGCCCTGAAGTCCATAACACCCGCGTTTGCAGCAGAACCTGGCCGGCGGGGAGCAGATTACCCAGAGATCGCTGTCCAAGACGGCGGGCGTGAGCGATGTCACCATTCGTAACAGCGTCACCCTGATGCGGGATAACTTGGACATGTGGGAGTAGCGGCGCCCCCAGCGTTCCAAAATTTCAAAAAGAAAAATGTTTTTTGATTCGTTGTTATCTACGGAATGATGTTTGCTAGGGCGTCGCCAAGCCGGTCTTCGTCAATCAGGTCTGCGTCCACCATGGCGTGCAGCTGAGCTGCCTGGGCCATCAGGTTGAAGAAGGTCGACTGATCAACCTCGCCGCTCTCGTATTGCTCTGTGATCTCGTCTATCCATGCATCCAGAACGCTGGATTGCCCATCACTCTCCCATACGCTGACGGGTCCGTCGTATACCTGGACACCGTCGTACGTTATCTCTGATAGACCCTTCAGTCCTATGTTGCTGACCAGATCCGCGATGGGTACGTAGCCAAGCCGTGGGCTGAGCTGCTGTCCATCGGTAATCATCCAAGCAACCATGTCGACTAGCGCCTCTGCGCGTTCCTTGCCATTCGTAGACTCATTCAACTCTGGGTGGATTATCAGGTAAGAGAAGCTGGTTATGGGATACGAGTTGAGTCCCGGTGATGCCAGAAGGTCTACTCCGTGCCAACTCTCGCCTGCCTCCGGCAGCCAGAATGCTGCGGAGCCTGATGCGGCGCTGGCCGTATCTAGGCTTGGGGCTACAAAGTTGGTGCGGTCGCCGTTCTGTATGTGGGCGGTGGGGATGTCGTTCTGGAGCGCATAGGCCAGCGCAATGTAGCCTATGGAGTTGTCGGTAGTCCTGACGGTTCCGGCCACACCCTCGTTACCAGGGGAGCCTATTCCACTAGGCCATGGTACGCTCTTTGCCGCACCAATCTGCTCATCCCAGGCTGGGCATATCTTGGTCAGGTAGCTGGTGAACGCAAAGGTTGTTCCAGAACCATCGGATCTGTGGACTGTTACAATATCCTCGCTGGGTAGTGTCAGGCCGGGGTTCTCGTCAGCTATCGCGGGGTCGTCCCATTGCGTGATCTCCTCCAGGAATATGCCACAGAGGGCCTCTCCGGTAAGCTTCAGACCACTGGGAAGGTCGGCTACGTTATACGCTACAGATATGGCCCCGACCATCGCCGGTATGGTGATGGTTCCGGGAGCGGCTTCCTGCTCACGTTCACTCAAGGGCGCCTCGGTTGCTCCAAAGCTTCCCAACTTGTTGATGTGGTTTGTAACACCGCCGCCGCTGCCTATGGAGTTGTAGTTGAGCTGGACATTTGATATCGCTCCATACTCCACCCTCCACAGGTCAATGAGCGGGAAGGCGAACGTTGCACCCGACCCTTCTATTCTTATATCGCTTGACTGTGCGTGTGCCAACGGCGCGCCCGCTCCGGACATCGGGGGGATCACGGCTGTCAGCATTATTGCTATGGTCGCAATTGCTGCTACTTTCTTCATTGACGATGATGCCATCCAACGATATAATCGAAGATTGGTCATAGATTACTATTTGCAGTTGTGGATACGGTCCAGACGTACCCACATTGCCTCTATATAGATGGCGCCTAGTAGAAGCTTTTTGACTGGACGGCATCTGTCTCGGCCGGCATGGATGGCAGCTTGGAGCCTACGGAGCCGCTGGCCACCGCCGCGGCTTGCTCCATTAGACATGATTCGCAGTTAGCCGCAGGCTGCCTCCCACCCCGCAGCATGGCCGCGCGGCCGCCGCCATTCCCGCCCCGGGAGCCGTTCTTTACGGGAGCCGGCAACCTTACAGCCCGCCCGGCGCCGCATATACCCGGCCTCCAGACCCACACTAGTGCACGCCCAGATACATGCGCCCCAGCTCGGGGTGGGCCAGCAGCTCCGAGGGCGGCCCGTCAAAGACGTTCTTGCCGCTGGCAAACAAATACACCACGTCCCCCACCTTGAGGGCCCGCCGGACGTCCTGCTCCACCAGTATTATGGTGACGCCAAAGTCGTCGCGCATCTTGACTATATTCTCGAGCACCTCGTCGGCCAGCCGGGGCGAGAGCCCGGCGGTGGGCTCGTCGAACAGCATGAGCCTGGGCTTCCGCATCATGGCCATCCCCATGCCCAGCATCTGGCGCTGCCCGCCGCTCAGCACGGTGGACTTTTTGTTCTGGAACTCCTTGAGTATGGGGAACGCCTCGAATATGGCCGGCAGCCTCTCGTTGAACTCCCTCTTGCTCAGTGTATAGCTGGACATGAACAGATTCTCCCGGATGGTCAGGTTGATGAACACGTTGTTGACCTGGGGCAGGTACGCAATCTTCTCGCGGGTCACCTTGTGCGGCGGCAGGCCGGTGATATTCTTGCCATAGTATGTGATGTCGCCCGAATATACCGTGGTGAGGCCGAAGATGCTCTTGAGCAGCGTGCTCTTGCCGCACCCGTTGGGGCCCACGATAACGGTGATGTCGTGCTCCCGGGCCTCAAAGTCTATCCCAAACAGTATGTGGCTCTTGCCGAAGCCCGCCTCCAAGGCCTTGGACTCCAGGACCACGCTGCCGGACCGGCGGGCCGGCGTGCTCGTCTCGCTCTTGCTGGAGGTGTCGTCTGCCATATCTATGTCCCCAGGTACGACTCTATCACATCGGAGTTTTCCAGTATCTCCTCGGGCGTCCCCTCGGCTATCATCTTGCCCTGATCGGTGGCATATACCCTGTCCACGTACTGGAAGGCTATGTCCAGGCGGTGCTCTATCACCAGAAACGTGATTCCGTGCTGGGCGCAGATTTCATTGATCTTTTTGAATATCTCGTGCGCCAGCGTGGGGTTCACGCCGGCTATGGGCTCGTCCATGAAGATCATCTTGGCGCCCGTCATCATTATGCGGCCCAGCTCCAGCAGCTTCATCTGGCCGCCGCTCAGGTTGCTGCTCAGGTTGTCCACCACGCGCGTCAGGTTTACCATCTCAAGTATCTCGTCGGCCATCTTCTGGAGCTTCCGCTCGTCGGCCACCCACCGGTAGCGCAGCGGGGCGTTGCGGTACCGGTCCCCCCGGTTGTCCGTGCTGGATGTAATCAGGTTCTCGTTCACGTTGAGGTTTATGAACGGCTGCGGTATCTGGAACGACCTGGCCAGCCCATATCGGTACACCTCGTGGGGCTCCTTGCCGGTTATGTCGTGGCCGTCGAAGTGGACGGTTCCCGAGCTGGGCTTGAGGGCGCCGGCTATGACGTTCACCAGGGTGGTCTTGCCGCTGCCGTTGGGCCCTATGAGCTGGTGCACCTTGCCCGCCTCCAAGTCCAGGTCGATGCTCTCCAGCACCACGTGCCCGTCAAAGTGCTTTCCCAAGTTCCTGACACTGAGGAGGGTTTCCACAGAGTTCCCCGCCCTATACACAAATAAAGCAGTTTCCCATCCATCACGTATGATAAACCCCGTGTTTTTTGATGCGGCGGTATTTGCCAGCCTGCTGGTGCTGCTCAGCCTGGGCCTGACCCTCACATACCTAACCACCAAGGTGCCCAACTTTGCGCACGCCTCCTTTGCCACCCTGGGCGTGTACATGACGCTGGTGGCGTCCCGCGTGTGGGAGACCAACCCCTACCTGGCCGTGCCGGTGGCCTTTGTGCTGTCCGGGGCGGTGGCCGTGGCGCTGTACACGTTCATACTCAAGCCGCTGGCCAAGAGGGGGGCGAGCGACGCCATACAGATGATCGCGACCCTGGCGTTCGACATGGTGCTGATAGCGGGCCTCAACATACTGGCCGACTACCTCACCGAGACGTTCCGCGTCAAGTCCCGGGAGTTTACGCTGCGCAGCTTTGATCTGGAGTTCATGGACCTGCCCATGATAGTGACGGTGGCGCCCATAGCCGTGGCCGTCATAGGGATAGCGCTCTACCTGATGCTCAAGAAGACCAAGTTCGGCATAGCGGTGCGCGCCTCCACCGAGAATCCGGACCTCTCCGGCACGGTGGGCATAAACGTAAAGGCCGTATACACCGTCGCGTGGTGGATAGCCGGGGGGCTGGCCGGGGTGGCCGGGGCCCTCATGGCGCTCTGGTTTTTGGGGGACCCGAACCTGGGGCCGCTGCTGATACCCAGCGTCTTTGCCGCCAGCATAGCGGGGGGCTTCACCAACATATTCGGCGCCGTCGCCGGGGGGCTGCTGGTGGGGCTGGCCGAGGTGCTGGGGACCAGGTTCCTGGCCGGGGAGCTGGGAAGCTGGCTCATAGCGTACAGGCCGCTCATACCCCTCATCATAATAGCGGTGACGCTGATGTTCGCCCCGCGGGGAATCACCGGCATCAACTGGTCCAAGATCAGGAGTAGGATATGGCGATAGAGCCCGCCGCCATATTCATCATAGACCTGGCGGCCATCTTCGCCATATACGCGATAATCAACCTGAGCCTGAACCTGGAGTTCGGGTACGGCGGCATCCCCAACTTCGGCAAGGTGCTGGCGGTGGGGGCGGGGGCCTTCGTTATAGCATCGATGCCCGGGCGCATCATAGCGTGGATAGCCGGGATAGAGGGCGACTACATCCGGGAGAACCTCACCGTGGTCGCGCAGGTGAACGCCTGGCTGCTGGAAAACCCCGTGCCCGGGTTTGCCATATTCGCGATGGCGGTGGCGATGGCCGCCCTGGTGGGCGGGGCGCTGGGCGCCGTCACCTCGTACCCGGCCCTGCGGCTCCGCGGCGACTACCTGGCCATCACGCTGCTGGCGTTCGGCGAGAGCATCCGCATAATAGGGAACAACTTCCCGCCGCTGGTGGGGGGCACGCTGGGCGTGCAGGTGCCGGATCCGCTCTCGTTCGTGCCCGACGAGCTGCGCTTCCCCACCGCCAGCCTGGTGCTGATGATCATGGTGGTCGTGGTATACCTATACTGCGAGAGGACCATCCGCTCCCCCCTGGGCCGCTCCCTGCGGGCCATACGGGACAACGAGCTGGCCGCCGAGTCCCTGGGCAAGGACACCGGGCGCGTCCGCATGAAGACCATAATGGTCGCCTCGGCCATAGCGGCCATCGCGGGGGCCCTGTACGCCGTTTATGTGGGCAGTACGATAGCCATCGCGTACGACCGCGCCAGCTGGACGTTCTGGCCGTTCCTGATGATTTTGATCGGCGGCCTGGCCAACAACAAGGGGGTGCTGGTGGGGACGCTGCTGTTTGTGGCGCTGCGCAAGTTGATAATCTTCTTCAAGGACTCGTTCGAGGGGTTCGTTCCCTTTGATGTGGTGTGGCTGGATTTGCTGCTGCTGGGCAGCATACTGCTGGCCGTGCTGCTCTTCAGGCCGCAGGGGGTGGTGGTGGAGAAGCCCACGCACACATTGGGCCGCCCCCCCACCGACAGGGGTATCAAGCGCGTCTTCAACCTGCTCTTCCGCTAGCGTGCGCCTCCGCCGGCGGGTCTGGGCGTTGGTGGCATCGCCCGCCGTTCCCACATGGTACCACTCTAGGCCGCGCCGACCGGTCAGGACATCTTAGCCGTACTACATGGCCTGCTGGTTTGAAAGATATGGTGGAACCCGCCGCGGCCTTCCCGGACCGGGCTGCCCGGCTACTCCAGCCGGAACGTCTGCGCTATGCGCTCAAACTCGGGCAGGTGGTCCGGAAAGGTCCCCTCCGCGCTCTCGTACTTTATCTCGTATATGTGGCCCTCGTACTCAAAGCTGTACGACTTGCCCTGTATTACCCAGTCGAATATGGTCACCGTGTACTCGTCAACGTATCCGGGATTGCCCGCCACGTCGGTCTCGGCAAAGAGCGTGTGGTGGAATGCATCACCCAGATACTCGTCCAGGAGGGCCAGGCCCACCTCGCGGTGCTCGGTGATGTTCGCGCCCAGCATTCCCCCGGAGCTCACCGATATTATCGCCGGTATCCTGTCGTCGATGGTCTCCAGTTTTATGATCGAGTCGCGAATGCCTCCGGTGGCCTCGTCCCAGATGGGCGCCTGCCTCTCCCAGTCGCCGGGCTGCTCTATGGAGTACTTGCCGTCCCGGACCAGCCTCTGGGTGTCGCCGTCCCCGCCCAGGTTGATGTAGCCGGCATCCACCAGCCACTGCAGTGAGTTGACGTACTCGGCATCGCTGACCAGTCCCTCGGCCCACCACCCGGCCACGTTCTTTATCCAGTCTGGGATGGCCTCCTGCTCGGAGAACGCGGCGGTGGCGGTCAGGAGCCCGGCCGCTGCCACTGCCGCTGCCACCGCATACCACCTCATGCCCTCTCTCAGACCTGATGGCATATTAACTAGCTGTATGGTGAGCAGGGGGGCATGGATACGGCCAGGGGTGAAACGCCGCCTGACAGCCATTTATTCCACATCCGGAGAACAATATAACGCCGTTTAAATAACCGCTGGCCACCCGGCCATTCGTGAACAGGACGCCCTCGCTGCTACAGTCGACAAGGTACAACACGTCCCAGAAGATACTGGAGGAGCTGGCCGACGCCGAGTCGAGGCCAATCCTCTTCTCGTCCGTAACGAATGAGCGGAGCGCCGCGGAGCTCTCCGAGCTGCTGCACATACCCCTCAGCTCCGTATACAAAAAACTGGACAAGCTGCGACAGCTGGGCCTGATAACCGTCGCCCGCACCGTCATGGACGCCAACCGCAAGAGGGTCAAGATGTACAAGAGCAACATCGCCGAGGCCAGCATCCACATAAAGAACCATGCCCCGGACCTGGAGCCGGTCCCGGACCCCATCCTGGTGGCCAACAAGTCCGGGTCTGCCGGCGAGGGACACGAGCTCATATCGCAGGACGAGTTCGATATTACCAGAATGATAATAGAGGAGCTGGGCAACGCCCGCTCCCGGGCCGTACTATTTTCGATACGCGACAGCGCCAAGAACTCCCGCGCCGTATCCGTGGAGCTCCAGATGCCCCTATCCGTCGTCTCCGACGCCTTGGCGCGCCTCGAATATTTGGGCCTGGCCGAGAAGCTCGTCGCCGACGGGAACGAGACCGGAGCGTACAGGAGCCGCATAGCGGAGGCCAGCATCACCATAAGCGGTTCGGAACCGACACTGGCGCTCGTGGAGAACTGAGGTGGCCGGATTGGGCGCGTCGCTATGTGGTCCGGCGCAAGCCGCCGGCATGCCGGGGATGGGGCGGCCGTGACCAAGTCCCGCATACTCCTGCTCAGCGAGTACGACATAACACAAAAGATCATAGAGGCGCTCAGCAACGTCTGCGCCCGGGCAATACTCTTCTCGGTGCGGGACGAGGCCAAGGACGTCGGCAGGATAGCCGCCGAGCTGGAGGTCTCCCTCTCCACCGTATACACCACATTACGGCGCCTGGAGGATCTGGCCCTGGTGGAGAAGCGGTACGACCTGAACGGCAAGACGAAGATCATGGTGTATCGGAGCAGGATAAGCCGGGCCGAGATACTGATGGACGGCGAGGAGCCGGAGCTGAGGCTCATCTCCGCTGAGTCCGGCCGGTAGATACAGTACTCTGGGACCACATGTAGTCCGCTATGCCACGCGGGTGACCGCTCCGCGGGCCGCCGAGCCGGCCAGCGCCGCATACTTTGCCAGCGCCCCGGAGGTGTAGTTGGGAGTGGGCGGGGACCACTTTTCTAGGCGCCCCGCCATCTCCTCGGCAGGCACCTCCAAATCTATGGTTCCCCGGTCTGTGTCTATCGATATTGGATCCCCGTCCCGGACTAGGGCTATGGGTCCCCCCACGAACGCCTCGGGGGCGACGTGGCCCACCATGAACCCCCGGGTTCCCCCGGAGAACCGGCCGTCGGTCACCAGGGCCACCTTCCTGCCCAGCCCCTGCCCCACCAGGGCGGCGGTGGTGGCCAGCATCTCGCGCATCCCCGGCCCCCCCTTGGGGCCCTCGTACCGTATAACCACGACGTCCCCCTCGTCTATGTCCCCGTGCGAGACTACTTCAAAGGCGTGCTCCTCGCGGTCAAAGACCCGGGCACTCCCCCGGAATCGGGACATCTGGACCCCGGCGGTCTTTATCACGGCCCCGTCGGGGGCCAGCGTGCCGTGGAGTATCACGGCCGTGCCGCTGGGGTGCAGGGGCGACTCGGGGCCCCTCACTATCTGGTTTGGCGGCGGGGGCGGCACCGACTCCATGTTCTCGGATATGGTATGGCCGGTGACCGTCAGGCAGTCGCCGTGGAGGAGCCCGTGCCGCAGCAGGGCCTTCATCACTATGGGTATGCCTCCGACCTTGTCCAAGGAGTTCATCACGTAGCTGCCGCCCGGCTTCATGTCCGCCAGGTGCGGGGTCTTTTTGCGTATGCGCTCAAAGTCCGTATAGTCCAGATGTATGTCCGCCTCCCCGGCCAGGGCCAGGAGGTGCAGTATGCCGTTGGTGGACCCCCCCAGGGCGTTGAGTATGGTGATGGCGTTCTCGAACGCCTCGAAGGTGAGTATGTCCGAGGGCCGGATGCCGCTCTTCAGGAGGGCGGCGCAGGCCGCCCCGCTCCGGTATACTATCTCGGCCCGGCGAGGGTCCTCGGCGGGGGGGCTGGCGTTGCCGGGGAGCGCCAGGCCGATGGCCTCGGATATGGACGCCATGGTGTTGGCGGTGAACATGCCGCCGCAGGAGCCGGCGTTGGGGCAGGCGGTGTTCTCTATGTTTTTTAGGTCCTCGGCGCTCAGGCTGCCGGCGTCATACGCGCCCACCGCCTCGTACACGTCCACTATGGTGAGCTCCCGGCCGTCCAGTATGCCGGGCATTATGGTACCCCCATACACGAAGACCGCCGGCAGGTCCAGGCGGGCCATGGCCATCATCGTCCCCGGGAGGCTCTTGTCGCAGCCGGCCAGCCCCACTATCCCGTCGTACTGGTGGGCCCTCATCATGAGCTCTATGGAGTCGGCTATCACCTCTCTGGATATCAGGGAGGACTTCATGCCCTCGTGCCCCATGGCTATGCCGTCGCTCACGGCGATGGTGCCGAACTCCCGGGGCGTGGCGCCCGAGTCGGAGACCCCCCGCTTGGCCTCGCCGGCCAGCTCCGGCAGGTGTATGTTGCACGGCGTGGCCTCGTTGCCGGCGTGGGAGACCCCCACGAACTGTCTAGAGAGGTCCTCGTCGGTGAGGCCCATGGCCTTGTACATGGCGCGGTGGGGCGCCCGCGCCGTGCCCTCCACCACGTTGCGGCTGGATATCGTTCCACTCATCGGACCAGTTCCATGTTGTCGAGCTCCTCGAGCATGGCCGCTATCTCTTCCTCGGACTCGTCCCCGTATGTGATCAGTATGCGCTCGTCCTCCTGGGGTATGTGGTCGCGGATGTCGGCCATCTCCACCCCGTCTATGAAGAACCTCAGGGTGTAGTCCTCGTTGGTGCAGAAGCGCTGGCCGTTGGGGAAGACGTAGCACTCCTCGGTGACCTCTATTCTCAGCGAGTCGAAGAGGTACGCCAGGGTGACGCCGGTGGCGTGCCGGTGTATGGTGGTGCCGTCGTGGTTCTCAAAGTGTATCCACGGGGACTGGACCTGGTACCCGACCTCGTGGAACGGGAAGTCGTCGCCGAATATCCTCACCAGTATCCCGGTGTGGGTGTGGGCGCTGGTGTTGAGCTGGCCGGCGCCCTCCGGTGCCCCGCCTATTTGGGCGGGGGGTATTGTAACAAAGGTGTACGCCGACCAGGCCACTATTATTCCCACTGAGGCGAACACGGCCACCGCTATCATCATGTGCTTGCGCTTCTCGGCGGAGTGCTTGAGCGCCCTGCTCTCACGCTTCTGCTCCCTCTCGCGCCTCTCCTTTCTGCCCATCGAACGGGCGCAGTTCCCCCGGCTGCCCTAATTTAATGAATCGGAGAGGGGTTGGGTTCGATACGGGAGGCTGGCGGCGACACCCGCCGGCAGGTGCAGGCGCGTTCTGGGCCGTACGATTCCGGTTATGGGCCGCCCATCATGTTGTTGTCGCGTATGGTGTTGTCGGGGGCCGCCCTCCTGGGTCCGACCCTGCCGTGCGCCTTCTTGCGGTGGCGCTCAAGTCTCTCGGGCGTGTGCAGGTCTAGGCCGCACTTTTTGCATTTTGTCCCGGAGCCGTCCTTTTTGCGGAAGGAGCCGATCATACTGGTAGTATGGGCTTGTAGACTATAAGTTTTCAATGATGCGTGAAGCAAATGCGGGCGTGCCCGCGGCAACCTCTAAAAGAACGGCATGCCCGCACCGCCCCGTATGCAGGGATGTGTGTTCTGTGACATAGTAGGGGGCAGAAGGGACGCATACATACTGTACGAGGATGATACGCACATGGCGTTCCTGGACAGGTATCCGGTGGTGCCCGGCCACGCCCTCATAATACCAAAGGCCCACCACTCCACCATAGTGGAGATGGGGCCGGAGCGGGCCGGGAGGCTCTTCGCGCTGGTCCCCCTTTTGGCCCCGGCCATACTGCACGCCACCGGTACGGTAGCGTTCAACGTGGGCCAGAACAACGGCGAGGCCGCCAAGCAGGTGGTCCCGCACGTGCACGTCCACATCATACCCCGGCGGCCAAAGGACCGCATAAACTGGAACGCCCGGGCAATACCCGACGCGGAGCGGTTCGGCGAGATGGTCAAGACCGTCCGGGAGTACCTGGCCAGACAGCCCGCTACATGATGGTCTGGGCCTTGAGCGAGGATGTGAACTCGGCCACCCGCGATTCTATGTCATCGCGGGGCGACTCGCCCACGACCCGGAGTATTGCGCTCCCTACAATTATCCCGTCGGCCCCCGCCTCGGCATACCGTTTCACGTCCTCCGGGCCGGCCACCCCGAAGCCCACCCCCACCGG
The DNA here is from genome assembly GCA_016126025.1 of Nitrososphaerota archaeon. Lineage (GTDB taxonomy): Archaea > Thermoproteota > Nitrososphaeria > Nitrososphaerales > Nitrosopumilaceae > VYCS01. The sequence goes on from JAEFDA010000075.1 coordinate 23,804, forward strand.
CAGGTCCCCGGCCGCCTCCTTGGTGCGGCGCAGCGACTCCATGGTGTGTACGCCCACGCCGCCCCGCGCCCCGGTGGTGCCGTATACGGCCACCATATACAGGAACCCGGTGGAGGCGGCCGCTATGTGGGCTATCCTCCGTGCCGGGGTGTTGGGCGACACCAAGAATATGGTGTCGGCGCCACATCTATGCGCCTCCCGCGTGTAGTCGCCGGACTCCTCCACCGGCATGTCCGGCAGTATGAAGCCGTCCACCCCCGCCCGCGCCGACTCGGAGGCGAACCTCCCATACCCCATGCTATATGCTATGTTGGCGTATGTCATCATCACCACGGGCGTATCCGCATATCCCCGGATGTCCCGCACCATACTGTGGTATGATTCCATGGACATGCCCGCCCCCAAAGATGCGGTGGCCGCGTCCTGGATGACCGGCCCGTCGGCCAGCGGATCCGTGAACGGGAACCCCAGCTCTATGAGGTCGGCGCCCCCCCGCACCAGACCCCGGACGGCGGCCATGCTGGAGTTATAGTCTGGGTAGCCGGCCATCACGTACGCTATGAGGGCCCGCTCGTTCCTCCCGGACAGCCGGCCGAACATCTCAGCTATTCGGCTTGCCATACTCCCTCACTATTCCGATGTCCTTGTCCCCCCTGCCGGAGAGCGTCACCACCACCCTCTCGGATTTTTTCATATCAGCGGCCAGCCGCACCGCCCCGGCCAGGGCGTGGGCCGACTCCAGGGCGGGTATGATCCCCTCGGTGCGGCACAGTAGGGTGAATGCGTCTATGACCTCATCGTCGGTGGCCGTGCCGTACTCCACCCGGCCCATATCCTTGTAGTGCGCGTGTTCGGGGCCCACCCCCGGGTAGTCCAGGCCCGCCGATATGGAGTGCGTCTCGGATATCTGGCCAGTATCATCCTGTAATAGGTATGACATCATGCCGTGGAGTATCCCCGGCCGGCCCGCCGTCAGGGTGGCCGAGTGCAGGCCCGTGTCTATGCCCCGGCCCCCCGCCTCTATGCCCACCAGTCTGGTCGGGCCCGGCGCCAGCGGGTGGAACGTCCCTATGGCGTTGGAGCCGCCCCCCACGCACGCGACGGCGGCGTCCGGCTCGCCCATCTGCTCTATGATCTCCTGGCCTATGACGCTCTGAAAGTCCCGCACCATCACCGGGTATGGGTGGGGCCCCACCGCCGAGCCCAGCAGGTAGTAGGTGTCGTTGACGTTGGTTATCCAGTCCCGGATGGCCTCGTTTATGGCGTCCTTGAGGGTGCGGGAGCCCGACTCCACCGGTATGACATCGCACCCCAGCAGGTTCATCCGGTACACGTTGAGCCGCTGCCTCTCTACGTCCCGGCTCCCCATGTATACGGCCGCCTTCATATCTAGGGCGGCGCAGGCCATGGCCGTGGCCACGCCGTGCTGGCCGGCCCCCGTCTCGGCTATTATGCGGGACTTTTTCATATGTCGGGCCAGCAGGGCCTGGCCCAGGGTGTTGTTTATCTTGTGGGCGCCGCCGTGGCAGAGGTCCTCGCGCTTTAGGTAGATGTGGGCCCCGCCCACTTTTTGGGTGAGGTTGCGGGCCAGGTACAGCGGCGTGGGCCTGCCCGCATATTGCTTGAGGTAGCCGTCCAGCTCGGCCTGGAACGATGTATCAGCCCGCAGTCTTTCGTATGCTTCGATCAGCTCCTCGACGGCGGGCACCAGCGTCTCGGGGATGTAGCTCCCCCCGTACTGGCCGAACTTGCCCATATCGGTCACGACTCGACCAGCCTCCTGACGCCCCCTTTAACGTTGCCGTGTCTCATTATTCCGGTGCCCACCAGGAACGCCGAGGCCCCGCACCCCTTCAGGTACGCGATGTCGCTGGACGACTCTATGCCGCTCTCCGATATGGCCGGCCTATGGTCGGCGTACCCGGCCAGTACACGTTTGGTGGTCTCCAGGGATATCTCCAGGGTGTCCAGGTTGCGGTTGTTCACGCCTATGATGTCGCATTTGGTGGCCAAGGCCGACTCCAGCTCATGTGTGTCGTGCACCTCGGCCAGCACCTGCATGCCGTACCCGTGGGCCGTATCTATCATACCGTCCATATCATGTGCGTGCCCGGCGTCGAACACGGCCTGTATCAGAAGTATGCAGTCGGCGCCCAGCCGGCGCGCCGCCTCGATTTGTATCGCATCCACCACTATATCCTTCATGAGTATGGGGACGCGCACCACTTTTCTGACTTGGGCCAAGTACTCGGGCGAGCCGCCGAACAGGTATGGCTGGGTCAGCACCGATATAGCTACCGCCCCGCCCTGGACCATCTGCGTGGCGACCTCCCCCGGATCTTGTGTATCTCGTATGGTACCCAGGGATGGCGAGGCGAACTTTATCTCGGATATTATGGCTATCTCTCGGGTTTGAAGCGCCTCGCTCATGCGGATATCGCTCCGCTCCCCGGCATCTCCGGTGTCGTATATGCCCTCCTGTAGGGCCCGCCGGGAGTTCTCACATAGTCTGGCCAGCGTCCCGGACATCATATCATGTCCTCCAGAGTAGCCGCGTCCCCGTACCGTTTTGTAAACTGGTATAGTAGCTTCTCGGCATTCCCCGACTCTATGGATTCGAGGGCGTCTCTGAATCCATCCCGTATGTTTTCGGCCAGCCCGGCCGCGTACAGCCCGGCGCCCGCGTTCATCGCTACGGTGTGCACCGCTCCTATATCTGCCCGGCCGCAGACCGCCCCCGCGAACATGACCAGCGGGTCCCGACCATCCAATAGTATGTCTGGCATGGTAGCCCGGCGGGCCCCCACATCCTCGGGCCGCACCGTACTGGTGTGGTATCTGCCGTCCACATATGAGCACACTACATTCTTTGAGACGGGCAGGAACTCGTCGGCGCCCTCCGCCGACATTACGCATATGACTCGCTCGGCGCCGCAGCCGGCCAGTATGCGGGGCATCCTGCCCACCATATTGATATCTGAGACGCCCACCAGCTGGCGGCGCACGCCGGCGGGGTTGCAGAGGGGCCCCAGCGTGTTGAATACCGTACGCATTCCTAGTGTGCGCCGGGCCGCGGCCACGTGCCGGGCCGCCTTGTGGTATCTGGGCGCGAACATGAAGCAGATGCGGCATATATCCAGCATCTGTTCCACCGGGCAGGCCATTATATCCACGCCCAACCCCTGGAATATCTCGGCGCTCCCCGAGCTTCCGGAGCTGGAGCGGTTGCCGTGCTTTGCCACGGTGGCCCCCGAGGCGGCGGCCACAAAGGCTGCCGCGGTGGATATGTTGAACGTCCCCAGGCCGTCTCCCCCCGTGCCGCACACGTCTATGGCCGGGTTCCCGTTCCACTCCACCGATACCATGAACCCACGTATGGTGTCCAGCATGGTTTTCAGCTCCCCGTCGGACTGCTCCCTGGATGCTATAGCTCGCAGGATGGCGGCGTATGTGTCGTCGGTCCCTTCCCCGGCCAGCATGTACTCCATGACGCGGGCCGCCTTGCCCTCGCAGCCGGCCGCGCCGGCCAGATGTATGATATCCTCGTGTATGTTCAACGCTGCACGTCCTCCAGAAAGTTGCCCAGTATGCGCTTGCCGTACTGGGTCATGATGGACTCGGGGTGGAACTGCACCCCGGCCACCGGATATGTGCGGTGCCGCACGCCCATCACTTCACCGTCGTCGCCGGCCGTCGCGTTCACCACCAGACACTTTGGGATGGTGGTGCGTTCGCCCACCAGACTGTGGTACCTGATGGCCTCAAACGGCGATGGTATGTCCCGGAGTATGCCGGTATTATCGTGGATTATGGGGCTGGTCTTGCCGTGCCGGACGCGCCCCGCGTTGGCCACCGTCCCGCCGTACGCCTCTACTATGCCCTGGTGGCCCAGACATACACCCAGTATGGGAGTGGACGCGCCCAGATCCCGTATCACCTCCGAGCACACCCCAAAGTACCTCCTGTGTGAGGGCGTGCCGGGGCCCGGCGATATTATGATGCCGTCATACTTGTGAGGTATGTCCTGTACGCCGATGCGGTCATTTCGCACCACCTCGCACTGTACACCCAGGCTCCCCACGTACTGGGCTATGTTGTACACGAACGAGTCATAGTTGTCTATTATGATAATGTTCATTCTTCGGTCCCCCGGACGGCCTGCAGCATGGCGCCGGCCTTCTCCTCGGTCTCGGTAAACTCCCGGGATGGTGTGGAATCGTACACGATGCCGGCCCCCGACTGCACAAAGCCCCTGTCCCCATCAATGAATATGCTTCTGATGGCGATAGCAAAGTCGCAGCACCCGTTGTACGAGAAGTAGCCCACCGCCCCCGCGTACGGGCCCCGGGATGACGGCTCCAGCTCGTCTATTATCTCCATGGCCCGGACCTTGGGGGCCCCCGAGACCGTCCCGGCCGGAAAGACGGCGCGGAACGCGTCGAACATGTCGTGTTTGGGGTCCAGATCCCCGGCCACGTGGGTCACCATGTGCTGCACGTGGCTGAATTTTTTGACCTCCATCAGCGAGTGCGGATATACGGTCCCATACCTGCAGACGCGCCCTATGTCGTTGCGGCCCAGGTCCACTAGCATGGTGTGCTCGGCGCGCTCCTTCTCGTCGTGTGTCATCTCCTCGGCCAGCCTCTGTGTCTCCTGTGCGGAATCTGTGACGCGCCGCGTCCCGGCGATGGGGAATGTCTCGGCCAGGCTGCCGGTTATCCGCACCAGCATCTCTGGGGAAGCCCCGATGGCCGTGCGGGGCCCCTGTTTTAGGTGGAACATGTACGGGGACGGGTTCATGCGGCGCAGCCGCGAGTACAGGACTGTGGGATCCCCCGACACTTTAAACGAGAATCTTCTTGATAGTACAGCTTGGAATATGTCCCCGTCGTATATGTACTCCTTGGCCCTCTCCACCATGGCGGCGAACCGCTCTTCGTCCATCTCAGATGTCGGTTCAGTGGAGTGGAACGGGTCTGGTCCGGGCTCGTCCGCATCCAGCAGGTGGGAGCGGTCCGTATCATACCAAAAGTAGTGCTTGTCGCCGGTGCGGGGGTCCACCAGTATGCCGTCGTCATACAGTCCGAACTCGAAGAGCGGCTCGGGCACATAGTGTGACCTTGGTATGTGCTCGGTGAGCCGCACCGCGTCATAGTTTACCTTGCCCACGGCGCCGCCCACGTACCTGTGGGTGTCGTATGTGGTGGTCTTCATCATGTCTCGGAGTGTGCCCAGCGGGTCCTCGGCGGGTATGGTTCGGGCGCCCTCCGGGGTTATGACCCTGACGTGGTCCTCGTACCCCCGCACTATGGTGGACGGGCCGAACCCCATCACCGAGGTCTCGGCCATCTCATTTGGTCCGGTGAGCGACTCGAACAGGAACGAGTGGGAATGGTTGTGGGAGAGCCGCCTATACAGCCGGTAGGGATCCTCGCCTGTCCGTACCGGTACGAAGTGCGGCTTGCCAAATGCGTCCACCCATGGCGGCGGTGGCGGGGACGGCGTATTTAAACGGTGATGGATTAGACAGCTAAGCCAAATCTGATCTGTACGAGTCAAGGACAGGCGCGTATCGTCCTCTCTGCGGATGGGTTT
>JAEFDA010000040.1 GCA_016126025.1 Nitrososphaerota archaeon
CCAAGGCAGTCTCTATCCCTAGGCGCCGCCTGTACGTCCGGGCGAACCGGTCAAGGCCAGATGCGACCGTACCGGGGAGATATTGGCGGACACGCGGCAGGACGGCGCGTCCCCACGGCGCCGGCCTCGTACTGTCGGGGCAAGCCCGGCGCGCAGCCTGCCGGATATGCCTGAACGGACGCATGCGCCCGCCCTGTCCGCACACATGCCGTATGCCCGCTGGCGGATCCGGCCACGGTCGGGATCTGCCCGCCAACCCTTAGATTTTAAAGGGTACCGCCATCCCACCATGCCCATGTACTCGGTGGTGCTGACGGAGCTGGGAATCATGGTGAGCGAGGGCGGCCGGCACATCAGGTCGTTTCCGTTCTCCCGTCGAGCTATCGAGTACCTGGCGGTAAAGTCCGGCTCCGCCCAGCTGGCCCCGCTGGCCGATATGCTGTCCTCCGGGGAGGCCGTGGTAAACGACCACGGACTGCTCTCCATCCTGCGAAACGGCTCGGTGGACGCCAGAATGATGGAGGAGCCGGAGATCGCGTCCATCCAGGACGAAAAGCCGGCCGTCCTGGTAAGAGGGGGCTTTGCGTCCAACGAGCACGACGCCCTGGGAAAGCTCCGCGAGTTTGCCCTGGAGCTCTCCTCCTCGAGGGTGGCCGAGGTGTCCGGGACGCAGGACCTGCACATAATACAGGCCGTCAACTCCCTGGACGATGTCGAGCGCATGGCCAACGCCATGTTCGGCCGGCTCCGGGAGTGGTACGGGCTGCACTTTCCCGAGCTGGAGAATGTGGTGGACGGGATGGGCGGCTACTGCCGGGTGGCCCTGGCCGGGCGGCGCGACGGGATGGACAAGCATTCCTTTCTGGAGGCGGGCTTTCCGGACGCCAAGGCCGACATGCTGGGCCTGGTGGCCAAGACCAGCCGCGGCGGCGACATATCCGATGAGAACCTCAGCATGGTGCAGCAGATGGCCCAGCAGGTTCTGGACCTGTACCAGGCCCGCCGGGATCTGGAGGATCACGTGGAGGCGCAGATGGCCCTGGCGGCCCCCAACCTCTCTGCCATACTGGGGGCCGGGGTGGGGGCGCGCCTGCTGGCCAGGGCCGGCAGCCTGCGGAAGCTCGCCCTCATGGCCGCCAGCACGATACAGGTGCTGGGGGCCGAGAAGGCGCTCTTCCGCTCCATAAAGACCGGCTCGCAGCCGCCCAAGCACGGCCTGATATTCCAGCACGCCCTGGTGCACCGCGCTCCCCGGTGGCAGAGGGGCAAGATCGCCCGGGCCGTGGCTTCCAAGGCGGCCATCGCCGCCCGCATGGACATGCACGAGCCGGTGCTGAACCAGACACTCCTGGAGAAGCTCAACGTGCGGGTCGGGGAGATCGGCGAAAAGTACTCCCAGCCGCCCCCGCGCCCGGAGGGTACCGAGCGGCCGGCGCGGCAGGAGCGGGGGGACAGGAGAGGTTCGGGGCGGGGCCGCATACCCGGTAAGGACCGCCCGCCCAGAGGGCGCGGCAAGGACCGCCCCGCCGGACGCCGCACCGGGGGCAAGTCCCGCGGCGCCAAGAAGGGCCGGCGCGCGCAGAGGGCTTGAGCGACTACACCTGGATAAAGTACGAGGGCCAGAGCAGGCTGGCCACCGTAAATCTGGCGCCGGGCATACAGGTGTACAAGGAGAGGCTGGTGGAGCGCAAGGGCGTCCAGTACCGGCTGTGGGACCCGTACCGGAGCAAGATGGCCTCGGCCATAATGAACGGCGTGGAGATGCCCGTCTCGTACGGGACGCGGGTGCTGTACCTGGGCGCCTCCACCGGCACCACCGTAAGCCACGTCTCAGATATCGTGGGGGGCGGCGGTGTAGTCTTCGCCGTAGAGCACACCAGCAGGGTGGCCCGGGACATGATGGAGAGGGTCGCGCAGCACCGCATCAACGTGATACCCATACTGCAGGACGCCAGGCGGCCGTCGGAGTACTTTTCGGTCTTCGGGAAGGTGGACGTGGTATACTGCGACATAGCGCAACCGGACCAGACCGCTATAGCTATAGAGAACTGCGACAGGTACCTGAGGCGCGGGGGGCACCTGGTTCTGGTGGTGAAGGCCCGCAGCATTGATGTGGCCAGCAGCCCCGGTGCGATATTCCGGCGCGAGGAGTCCAAGCTGGGCGGGTTCGAGGTGGTGCGGACCGAGAACCTGATGCCGTACCACAAGGATCACGCCATGATACTGGCCTCATACGGCGACGCGTAGGCGCTCATCGCCTGCTATGCGGCAGGCGGTGTACCAGCTCCGCCGGGCAAAGCCGGGGAAGGCGCCGGTGGCGCGGTATATCTCCCGGACGTATGCGGCCGTCTTCGTATCCCCCGGATAGCCGCTCCCCACCGGGTGGTGCAGGCGTATGCGCGAGACGGAGCGGTCCCGGGCGACCTTGGCCAGTATGGAGGCGGCCGCCACCACCGTGTATCGGGAGTCGGCCTTGGTGCGGGCCCGCACGCGGGGCCTGCCGGAGGCCTCCGCCAGCCTCCGCCCGAAGAGGTCGGCGTCCGCATAGCAGGAGTCCACGTAGTATGCGTCGGCCCGCACGTCGCGCATGATGCAGGCCATCCTGTCGATCTCCAGGTCCGACAGGCCGTGAAGGACCACGCTGTTGTCGATGGTGCGGGGGCGGACGCGCCTTACCGTGTGGGCAACGGAGTTCTCCAGTATGGTATGGCAGAGGCTCTCGCGGGCCCGCGGCGAGAGCGTCTTGGAGTCGCGGACGCCGGCATCCCGCAGCGTGCCCAGGTTCCGCTCGTCCACGGCCACGCCGGCTATGGCCATCGGGCCCACGAAGGAGCCCCGGCCGGCCTCGTCTATCCCGCAGACTATCATATGTGCGGGGGCGGCCCCACACGTATTAAATGGTCTCCGGAACCACCCCCGTGGATGTAGCGCGCATAGTGGAGGGGGATACCACGCTGGTGGTTCCGGCCGGGTCTATATCTGGTGTGGTGCCGCCCCGGCGCCCGGCGTTCTTCAACCCCCGCGCCCGGCGCACCCGGGACCTGGCAGTGCTGGCCGCCGGGGCGCACGCCGAGGGTCACTCCGGCGCATACCTGGACGCCATGGCCGGAGTCGGCGCCCGGGGGCTCCGCGTCGCCGCCGAGGCCGGGTCGTACGATATGGTGTTCCTGAACGACTCAAACCCTGATGCGGTGGGGATGGCCAGGCGGTCGGCCGCCCTGAACGGCTTGGGGCGGGTCGCCTTCTCCAACATGGAGGCGTGCCGGTTCCTGTGCGAGCACTCGGTCCGGGGGGGACGGGGGGCGGCGGTGGACGTGGACCCCTTCGGATCCCCCGCGCCATACCTGGACTGCGCCCTGCGCGCCCTGGAATATGGGGGCATGCTGGCGGTCACGGCCACGGACCTGCAGGTGCTCGGCGGGCTGCACGATGCCGCATGCCGGCGGATATACGGGGGCGTCCCCCTCTGGACCGTATACGGCGCAGAGACGGCCGTCCGGCTGGTCGCCGGATGCATGGCTACGGTGGCCGGCCGCCTCGGTGCCGGCATATCCGTATTGCACGCGGAGAGCCACATGCACTACTATCGCGTATACGCGAGGCTGCTATCCAAGCCCGGTTCGTCCCGGCCAGGGTATATGGTGCACTGCCACCGGTGCGGCTGCCGTCGAGTATCGGACACACATCCCCGCGCATGCGAGTCGTGCGGTGGCGACGCAGAGGCCGCCGGGCCGCTGTGGACCGGGCCGCTGTTTGATGCGGACTTTGTGGGCAGGATGGCCCTGCGGGACGCAGAGCAGAACGGCGGTGCATACGCCGCATACCTGGAAAAGTGCCGCCGCGAGGCGGCCATGCCCGCCGCGTTCTACACGCTGGACGAGGTGGCGTCCCGGGCAGGGACGGGGCCGCCGCCGCTGCGTATGATGCTGGAGGGTCTCCGCGGGGAGGGGTTCTCGGCGGAGGCCACCTCCTTCTCGCCCACCGGATTCAGGACCGATGCGCCCGCTACAGACGTGCATCGTATAGTGTCATCGGCGAAATCCCATGCACACAAGGTATAGCTCGCTGCTGGGCTTGCGGCTGGCCTTGGGCTTGGTGGTCTTGGTGCGGGAGAACCTTCCGTCCATGTACCGCCGGAACTCGTCGGAGTAGTCGCCGTCGAACACCTTGAATACGGCGTTGCCGCCGGAGGCCAGCACCCTGTCCATGATTTTAGAGCACGAGTAGTTGAGGGATATCTGCCGCGCGTGGTCCACGGACCAGTTCCCGGTCACCGACGGGGACATGTCGCATATCACCGCGTTGACGCGGCGGCCGAAGTAGTCCATTATGTCGTCGGCGAGAAACTCGTCCTCGACGCTGGCCCGAAGCAGGCCGGCCCCGGGTATCTCCTCCACGTACGCGGTGTCCACGCCCATGACGCGGCCCTGATTTCCCGCCAGCCCCACGGCGATCTGGGTCCAGCCGCCGGGGGCGCACCCCAAGTCCAGCACGTAAAAGCCGGGCCCGATTATGCGGTATGACTTGTTGAGCTCCTTCAGCTTGTAGGCGGACCGGCTGCGGTAGCCCTGCTCCCGGGCCAGCCGCCGGTAGTGATCCCTGCGGGCGTCAAGCAGCTTCATGGCCTGCGCTTCAGGTCGACCATAACCCACTCCTCTATCAGGGTGCATGTCTTGGGGCTGATGTCGCCGTCCACCGAGCATTTCTGCTCCACGGGGCACACCAGGCAGGGGGCGTTCTCCAGGGATATGGTGCTGACGGGGGTCTTCTTGAGTATGAGCCTGTACGTCCACCTCTCGTCCACCAGCAGCTTTACACGGTTTACCATCCCCATCCTCTCCAGCTTTAGCGAGAGGCGGGCGCCGTTTCTGGCGCTGAGCTTTAGTTTCTTGTACAGGTCGGCCTGGAGCATGCCCTCGGACTCGCACCTCAGCAGGATGTCGCACACCTTGTGGGTGAGCTTCTCCATGTCCACCTTCTCGATCTGAAAGCTGTCGATCTCCTCGGGGGTGAGCTGTATGGCCAGCTCGTCCTCCAGCGTATTGGGAACGTCGCTGGCGGGTTTTCTCTTCTTGGGTGTCTTGGCGGATTTGATCAGGCTGGTCTTTTTTGCCTTTTTGGTGCTGGGCTTTGCGGCCGTCTTCTTCGGCGCGGGCTTTTTTACCGGAATTTTTTTGGGCTCCTGCACGGACCGCGGCTTGCCGGCGGGCTTGGTATCGCCGGGCTTTGCGGGCTTGATCTGGACGGATTTTTTGGCTGTAATTCTAACCGGGGACGGCGCCTTCTTGGCCGTGGGTTTTTTGGCGGGTGCGGGCCGGGCGGCCGGCGGTTTCTCGGCCTCGCCGGATGCCGGCGTTGTCGTGGGGTCCTCTGCTATCTTGGGCGGCTCGGTAGGCTCCGGCTTTGTGCGGCGGGCGGCCTTGCCCGGCTTAGCCTTGCCGGCCTTTGGGGCTTT
>JAEFDA010000140.1 GCA_016126025.1 Nitrososphaerota archaeon
GGCGCCAAACCCGCTGTGCGGAGGCGGTATGCGGTTACCAAGGCAGCTTCAAAAACCGAAACAGTCACGTCTTGTCCCTGTTGATCTTTCCATCATACAGGTTGTACAGTCCGGGCCGGCGGCCATTTTTGGCCAGATTCCGGTTGGCGATAAGCCTGTCGAACGACTCCAAACGGTACGCGCCCAGTATGGGAATCCCATTCCAATTTGGCTGTTCTACGTCTGCCCATATTACCTGATTTACAACATACCGCAGCTCGCTGCCGAGGTAACTGTTGACAAGTTCAGGCGAGGGCTCACGTCCGGTTGAATCCATGATCCATCCTGCCATCATATCTGGTTTCAGAGCACTAACCATGACCTTGGGCTGCAACAATATGCGTTGCGAGGCTGTATTGAGGTACGAGCTCTGCCACGCATTCGCCTGCAGGCCACCGAAACGCACGGACGACGGACCCGCGCCCAGGTTGCTGAAAGACTCCACGTACCGGAAGCCCAACGCGCCCACGATGTTCTTGGCAACCTTGTCCCACTGCTTGTCGGCGCGGTGCAGTGTAGCCATGCCGCGCAGGTTGCCCGTGCCGTCAAAGTCCCCGCGAAGTTCTATGGTGATTCTGTCCTTGAGGAGACGATTCCACTCCGGCAGGAAGTGCAACGGCAGTCGTGTTGGTGACATCGTCACGAGTATTTTAACTGGATCGGCACCACTTGGTCCGAATACGTCGCCGTCTAAAATCGGCTTGTTGAGTTGGTCCAGCTTGCGTTGCAGCCAGTTCAAGTCTTCTTCATTCGAACACGTCTTTTCGGAGTAATGCGCCGGAAACGAATCAGATTTCGCGACTTTTCGGTCAAGGTCGTGCCCCACCACGTTGCCGCCGAGATGGGCCTGTATGCAAATGTATCTGTCAAGTTCGATGTCTATGTCGTAGGTGATTCCTTTGTCCTCAACCCTCGTTACGTCGCACCTTTCGGACTCGTCAAGCTGCCGCGTTATCTGTGCTTGGAAAAAGAACCCGTCCTTGTCCGAGTTGTAGTTGATCTTGCCGTCTTTGGTGATTTGATCGAGCAGTTCGTCCATGCCTCTGATGAGCGGTTGTTTGTGTGTACGTTCACATACCCACCTGAGCAAATCGTCCTTCCGGTAGCTGGTGAAGTGTATCATCTGTACTGGCTATGTTTTTTATGGTATCTAAATGTTCGCTTGAGTTTTCAGGACTCGTCAAAATTGGACCACTTCTAACGAGAGTTGTGAAGTACCAGAGCTGCCTTTGGTGTGGATACGGTGGTTGATACAAGTTCGGCAAACGGCTGTGACAGGCTACTGGTTTATCCCCGATATTGTGGTATGGGATGTCCGCCGGGCATCTATAGGCCGTAGCGCGTAGCATATGCGGAGGGTGTGTGGCAGGACGAGTACTTGGGTATTCAGAAAAACCTGAACCAGGTATCGTGCGCGTTCAGTGGCTCCCCAGGCCGGCCTAGCACGCACCACCCTCCGTCCTCTCCGACTCGTATATGCTAGCCGCAGAAGCCTGCTCCTCTCCAGCACCAGCGTCCGATACCGCGTATATGGTATGGAGTCGCGTACCACTCCGGAGAACTCGAGGCCGAACCACATCAAATGCCTAGTGGTGGCCAAATCCCTCTTTCAATCCACACATGTTTTCCGCCTCAAGTGTGCACAAACTAAGGACCGGTTTGGCCACTCAATGACTTGTCAGATGCGTTCAAGCTGAGTCTGATTTTTCCCTTTGAAAAGGTGAATTTGCGGTGCAGGTCGTCCTGATTGCTCAAAGCTGGTCGGAGTGTTGTGGTGAATGTATGTACGCTGTTACATAGACTAAACACGATGCTGTACCGCCACACCGTCATATCCAGCCGGTGGCCGGTCTTATCAATATCCAATTTCTCCCAACTGTCGGCTCCAGTTTTGCTGCGTCTCTTGATGTGAATGTCTGATCCCTCTATACTGAAATTGGTCTTAAACCCAGCAGTAGTCCCGGTATTATAGCGTTCATTCTTCACTGTCGGCTTGCCGATGATTGTAGTCATGTGAGCTGCTGCGTTTCGTAGGTCAGTGTCGCAGGCACCCGCAAGATCCCCAAACCCGCCATTGGTCAAAAACTCTAGTTTTGTCGCCAATGAGCAGCGCGTAGATATAGTATCAACCGAGTCGACTTTCTTGCAGCGGTACCCGTTCTCACCAAGTATCATACCCGGTGGATTTGTCTGCCACACTAGTAGGTAGCACACTTTATCGACTATCTGGCTGTATCTGGACTCAACAGCCAGCATATAGCGTAGACAGTGCAGGAGTGACTTTTCTTCGTCAGTCAGACCTGCCTTCTTAATGGTCTTGTTGTAGACATCTGCCCACAGGTTGTGGGTCTGATAGTCGGCCTTGGCGCCGTGAATCAATGCCGTGTTTGGGATGTGGAACGCACGGCAGTAATTCACTGCATCCCTAGTTAGGAAAAAGTTGTCCAGATTGCGGTTCACCGAAGCGGTTATGAACAGTCTGCGTACTCTGTCATATACATCCCGGATATCCTTCTTATATTCGTCACCAATGTCCATTGTGGCCAACACATTGTCGACGATATATTTCTCAACATCCATGTACAAATTAGATCACTTCCAACAATTTAATTGTTGTGGTGGGTTTGATCCTCTGTAGTGTATGGAAATCATGTCGCTTAGGCACAGCTAAGAGGACACCGCAGGAATATGACAAGCTATATGGATCGAAGGATGGGACGGGGCCTGTGCTGGCGGACAAGTCCATACGATACATCATCAGGCAGCTGAAGAAGGGCAAGGATACCAGGGTGGTGGCCGAGGAGATGAAAGTGTCGCAACAGCACGTCCAGCGGCTGTGGGCGGAGTATCTCAAGACGGGGGCGGCCCACGTTCAGGGCAGAGCGGGACGGCCCAAGGGCGCCGATCCCTCGGATGCCGAGGTGGAGATGGTGCTGGACACCTACCGCCGCTGGCCTGACGGGGTGCAGCTGACCGTAAAGAGGCTCCGGAGGGCCGGATGCAATATAGGGTACACCAGGGTATACCAGATATTGAAGTCCAACGGTCTGGTCACCGCCTCCCCCGCAAAGTCAAGGCAGCGCAAGTGGGTCCGTTACGAGCGCCTCTACTCCAATGCCATGTGGCACACCGACTGGCATATCATGAAGGATCCGCGCATGAAGGATCTGAACCTGATCACCTATCTGGATGACGCCTCGCGGTGCGTTACCGGGGCGGCTCTCTTCAGGGAGGCCACCTCGGAGAACGCGGTGACAGTACTGAGGCAGGCCATAGGCAGGTTCGGCACGCCGGCGACCATCCTCTCTGACAACGGCTCCTGCTTTGTGGGGGCGGGAGGCCGCAAAAAGCCGAAGGGCACTTGGACGCCGACCCTGTTCGAGAACGAGCTGCTGTCCCTAGACATAGGCCTGATCAACTCAAGGCCGTACCACCCGCAGACCAACGGAAAACTGGAGCGATTCCACAGGAGTATAGAAGACGAGATATGGCGCTATGGCTGCCTGGACGACTACATCGAATACTACAACACCGACAGGCTGCACTGGGCTCTGGACATCGACAACTACGAGACGCCCATGATGGCCTTTCACAACAAGGCCGCTACGGACGACGTAAGGAGGCAGGACCCCAAGTGGATGGAGGCGGACATCAATGGCTGACGGTCAGGACGAGGCGCGACATGATTTCCATACACTACAGTGGGTTTGATCCTCTGTGAAACAATGTTCGGTGTTTGGGGCATAAGGACCGACCACCGTTATATACACCCACACATCGACCAGCAGCTAGTTGGTACTGACCGGTGGCATAGAAGCGGCCATTCGGTGCGCATACGTCCAGCCTTAAATGGAATGGATACGCATTGTAATCACACCCCGACTGGTCCAGCCTGGTAGGGCTCCCGGCTGTATAGTGACGCGACTATGTTATTTCCGACAGCAAGTTGCCCCTGAAGACGTTTGGCTAGGTCGAACTTGAGCCCTGCCGTTCTGAAGTATCTTGTTTAACATTTAGGCCCTTTTTTGTACGTATTATAAGCCAGCTTAAACTGTTCACACCACGGATTAGAGACCGGGAGATCTGAGGTATCTTTGATGAGTGCCTTTTCCGGAAATTACTTTGGAGCGTCACTATAGTTGCCAGCTTGAGGCTGGCAGGCATCGGCACGTCAGGCAGACAGAGACCGGGCGAACGGAGGTCGCTCATATTCTGAATCGTAGGGGTGGCTTCAGCCCTTAACCACGTGGTTAGACCGAAAAAGATCTATAACCCCACACCCCCCGCACCCCAATGGCAAGAGCCAAGATGCAAAAGATACCATCCAGACGCGGCCCGCTTCTGGCGCTGTTTGTGCTGTTTGCCGACAACGCGGCAGCAGCAGACCTGTTCCGGCCGGTACGGTGGCACGGCGGGGTGTTTTGCCCCGACTGCGGACTGGATAACGTCGCCAAATACTGCCTCTACCAGAAACACCTACAGCGGTACACCTGCAAGGACTGTATGAAGACGTTTAACGACAAGACCGGCACAGTCCTACACTACCGACACATAAGCCCAGGCAACTGGATGACGGCGCTGTGGCTATTTTTGTGCGGTCCGCTAAATGGCGTCTCGATAAAGTTCATCTCCCAGGCGACAGGACAAGCCTACAAGACCACCTACTATATGATGCGCCGCATCATGGAGCGGATACGCGGCCTGCCGGAAAAGCCGCTGAAGGGTACATGCGAGACCGACGAGGCATACGTCAAGGCCGGTTCCAAGGGAGTAGCGCTGGATACCAACGGCGAGACTCGGACCGTTCCCAGCCGCCGCGGCCTGCCCCACGGGCCCGGCCGCAGTACGTTCGAAAAGAACAGGCCGATGGTCACCATGTACTTTCAGCGGGCCACCGAGGATGAGCCGGACCATACCATAATGGACGTGCCGCGCGATGGCAAGACCTTGGCCGACATGGTGCAGGAGCGTATGGAGCCCGGCTCCACGGTGATGACCGACGAGCACACCGCCTACAAGGGCCTCAAAGAGCGGGGGTACGACCACCACACCGTAAACCACGGCGAGGGCGAGTACGCCTCCGGAGTGAATAACGAAATTCACACCAATAATTGCGAGTGCCGGATAGGCCTGTCCAAATGGTGGCTGAAAAAACACCGCGGCGTCAGCAAGTGGCACCTGGC
>JAEFDA010000126.1 GCA_016126025.1 Nitrososphaerota archaeon
TCCTCCATAGTTTCCTCCATGGTCTCCTCTGTGGTCTCTTCCATGGTCTCCTCCATAGTTTCCTCCATAGTTTCCTCCATGGTCTCCTCTGTTATACGCGCCTCTTCCTCAGATGGTTCTGAAGCCGGTTCGGGCTCGTCGGGAGGTTCCACGGTTGCCGCCGGGGGTGCGATCGGTACGGTCGGAGCGCTTGCGGGCTGTTCCGACGCGCCGTAGAACGCAATGGCTACCGCCACCGCCGCGATCCCGATGGAATACCCGACTGCCGCCTTATCCTGTGTTGTCATTTGTGTGCATCAGGCGCAACTGCTTAAATAAGGTTTAAGGTAGACTGTGATATAGGCCACCTCTAGGCTATTCCGAACGCCCTAGCTACCAAACATAGTATAGGTGCCAACAGAACCGTCGAGTCTTCACCGACAGCATACTGCCCTCCGCAGCAGACACGATCACGCCATGTTGTATGGTTTAGACTAGGGCGATCTATTATAGCACCACCAGCAAGAATTCGAAGCCGACCTGCTGAACCGGGGCGCTATGAAATGCAGGCTTGATGGAGCGAACTAGCCTGCCAAGTGTAGCTTCAGCGGCTAAATTCAGAAACGGTACGACATGACTGCTAGATTGGGAAATATTCATAATCCCCCAACTTTACAACAAATACATGCTCAATTGTAGTGGTTTGCAGGATGCAAATATTCCCCATGGTACAGCTTGGTTTGTTGTGCTCTCATATAGATTTATTGGTTTTTGTGTCACGATCAAGTGTTGGGCCATCCTATGCGCAGAATTCATTCCGCGCGCAGGCGCCTTTACTGCTAGGAAAAATAAAAAATAGATTAACCAGAGCCGGGAGAGGCATCTGATTCCGTAACCACAATGGAGTCATCAAGATGCAAATATTTGCCGATTGCGGTCCATTCACCATCTACAATGCTCCATATGGTATAGTCCGCTTTGTCCAAATCACCTGCTTCATTCATTGTAGTACTTCCAATTGCTCCCACATACTGGGATGCGACTTGGGGAAATATCGACTTGATGGCGGCCGCATCGGTGGACCCCGACTGCAATATAGACAGTCCGACTAACCACGCTGCATCATACGCATGGTACACCAATGTTATGGGTTTTTCACCAATTGTTTCAACGAAATACGACTCAACAATGCCATGTATGTCGTTGCCGGATTCGGCCACCTGTACTCCGGTGTACCCTACATTTGGTTTTGTCACGAAGTCGCGGGTTATCGGATCATTCAGTACATCGCTTTTTTTAGTCAGTGTTTCGGCTATGAACCACTGGACATCGTCTAGCGCGTCATAGTCGCCGGCGTTTTGTAGTATCAGGATGGACTGGCCGAATGCTATAAGGAACACAGCTACTTTGTCTCTGCCGTATGTCTCTATCGCATTCTGAACTAGATCGTTCAAGATGGATACTTCAGATCCAAACTCCAATGCCTCTGGATTAAACCGTACGCCGGCATCAAATGCATAACCGCGCGACTCAAAGTTTGCTTTCGACGCATCGTGCAGGCCATCGCCGTAGGTATCGCCTAACCAAATGGGCACCACATACTCTATGCCTTCACTCTCAAGCAGTTTACCTACTGCAGTACCCTGATTGAAATCGTCCGGCACCATGCGGAATAAGCTGTCGTCGGGTATGGCGAGGCGTGGAGCGGTTGAACAGCAGCTGATCAACATCATGTCATTTATGTCTGCATATGATTTTACTTGTTCCGAAGTGGAGCTGATCCGTGGTCCTATGATGATATCGATGTTTCTGGCGTGCAATGTTGTAGCCTTTTCAAGCGCCACAGTGGGACTTGTTGCAGTGTCCTCTGACACCAACTTCATATTCCAACCGGCATTTATGCTGTCAAGGAATGCGTTGAAGTGGTCTGCGCCCAGCTGGGTGGCATCACGTGTATGGTACCCGGTCGCATCCTGTCTGCCAGTGAGCGGATACAACGACCCTATCTCCACTTCGCCTACCGGCTGCTCGGCCGCCGTCAGGATGTTTTTCGCAGCAGCATATATTCCGTCCCTTGCCCAAGCGTTGTCCACAACCGTCCATACCTGGTAGTTGGCCAGATCCAGATCACCGTAGACATCTAGGCGAGTAGAACTCAAGGCTCCGCCTGTATAACTAGCTGCCACGTCTGAAAGGACAGCCTTGACAGCCTCCGCATCAGTGCTTTGCGCTGCCATTATAGATTTGCCCAGCACCCATACAGAGTCGTATTGTGGGTACACAAACGCCGTTTGGAACGAACCAGTAACCTCATTGATATGATCCGACACCCTCTCAGCCTTATCGCCTGGAACAACATCCATGGCGGTAAAGCCCGTCAGGGTGGCAAACTCAGACAACGCTGAGTCCCCTGCCAGATAGTTTGCCCGAGTAAGTGCTTCTCCTCCGTACCATCTGACCTGTTTCAGCAGGTCATACTCTTGTGCAGACTCGATTATTCTCTCACCTTCCTCAAACGATACCACATAGACAGCCACGTTCTCGATACCATGTTCCATTACAATCTCACCCACATACTCGTTCAGGAGGGCGACCTCCAATCCAAAGTCGGGTGTATTGGGTGCATACCTTACACCGGGATGCACCTCGCCGCCGTCTTCCTCAAACGTCATCGTGGCAACATCACGCAGTCCATCGCCGTATGAATCACCCCTCCACATGGGAACAAGACCGGTAATACCATCCAAGTTCAGTATCGTAGCCATGGCTACGCCCTGATGATCGTCACTGGGAGCAAGTCGGTACACGTTGTCGCCGGATATGGCTAGGTTCGGAGCGGTGGAACTGGCACTCACCAGCAGAATGTTGTTTGCGTCCGCATATCCCTTGATATGGCCAAGGTTCCCACTAGTCGCGGGTCCCACTACTAGGGAGATCCCTTTAGCGTACAGCGACTGTAGTTTCTCTAGTGCCTGAACAGGGGCGGCACCGGTGTCTTCTACCACAAGCTCAATCTGCCATCCGGCCTCTTGCTCGGTTAGATACGCGTTAAAGTCCTCCACTGCCAGTTCTGCCGCAACCCTAAGCTCCGCGCCAATCGATGCCAACTCCCCTGTTAGCGGGAACAGCCCGCCTATCTGAACGGTCCCAGTCACCGACATCATGGTGTCACCCATCCTGTCTTCCATCATCGCGGGATCCTCCTGCGCCCACACGCCCATGACGGGGGCGGCCGCGATTATACCTGCGATAGACAATAGTCCTGTAATGAACGTTGTATTCATATTGTTAACCCATCAACTGCGTATCTTATAAACCGCCCTACGATTAGCTCATATGCGGGACGCACAATCACATCACGCAGGGTCGGCAGCGGTCCGATTTCACTTATTCGTTATAGTACTGTACATGGATTGAAATATGCCATAGACAATACTCTTTAACCCGGCAACCGCACGGCCAACATGAGGTTTGGACTGGCTCTAGTAGTGGCAGTGGCGGCCGCCACCACATATCCAGCATGGGCAGACGTATACATACAGAACGACCGGATGTACGTTGGGGGTGACGGCTCCCTGCATGTAGTGGGCGAGGTGTACAACGGCCTGAATGCCCCACTGGGCCAGGTGGCAGTAGACGTCTGGGTCCATGACGACCACGGCAGAGAGGTGGCCAGCGACAGGGGATGGTCGCTGGTCAACACCGTAATGCCCGGCATGGTGGGACCGTTTGACATAGTCATCACCGACGCGGACACCCGGCGCGCCCACGACTATACCGCAGCCGTAGACTATGCGGTACGCCCTCCCAAGAGCCAAGTCATCGACGTGACGTCAGCGAGCCTGGAGAGGAGCAGCCAAGGCGACCTGTTCATAACCGGCACGGTGGTGAACCGGGGCCAAGCCACTGCAAACATGCTATCGGTGATAGCTATCATATACGACAGGGACGGCAATGTGGCGACGGTGGCCCGCACGCAGCCAGAGCCTGACTACCTGCGTGCCGACCACGAGTGGGTCTTCATGGTATCCATTCCGGAGAGGGACCAGACTCGTGAAGTGGCCGGATATGCCCTGGTAGCCGAGTCCGAGGAGTACGCGGCGGTGCCAGAGTTTCCCTTGGGCTCCACCGTGGTAATGGCCGCCTCGGCGGCCGGGTACGTGCTGCTCACTCGTAACTCGGCCATCATACACCGCAGGGCATAGTCACAACAACCCTTGGCGCTGAAGCGATTCCATGGTTTCGGATATCTCCGCGGCCAAGTCCCCCTTGTCCAGCCTCACCGGTCTGCGGAATGCGATGGGGACGGTCATGGTCAGCATGTCCTGGTCCGTGTGTGATATGCGCACCGAGTGGAACGGGTAGTTCTTGGCCCGCATGTACCCCGACCACCTAGCCAGGGCTCGGTTCGCCTGCCCCATCTTGTCCTCCAGATCGTATATGTCGATATCCAAATCCCCATCAAACAGTCCGAACTTTAGCATCGGCACCACCAGATATCCCCCCGACACCGGGGCCTTCCTCTTCAGCATCGACTCTATCTGCTCCTCGGTGGCACCCTCGCCGTAGTCGGGATCAAAGTAGCCAGCAATGTACTTTTTGGAGTCCAGTATACGAAAGTACGTATCATCCAAGTCCAGCTTCCATGAAGACTGCGAACTCGGACGGCGGTTTATACCTAACACCAACCACATCATCCCCGCGGCCCAATTATATCTTGGGAGAGGCTGGGCGGCACATGCCCAGCGGGCGTGCCGGGGGCATGTTTAAAGGCGCGTGCGCCCACCTCCGCCATGGACAAGCAGTACGCTGTCGCGGTGATTCTGATAATATTTGGGCTAGGCCTAACCCAGATACAGGGATCCGACGGATCATTTCTGATGGGGCTGGGCATCGGCACCATCGCCATCTCTCTGGTATGGATAGTCCGCATAATAATACGAGACCTAAAGCGCCGCTAGGGGACACAGGTCCACTGTAGGCGGGCGCGGGGTTGTCCACGCTAACGATTCCTCTGCACGACAGTATCTGGGAAAAGTCGCAGAAGGCTTAAGAACAATCCGCGGCCGGCCGCCCCCACGCCGAAACGTTTGTTGATCCCCGGATCCCCGGCGGCCCAATGAAACGACACCACACCAAGAGAAGGCTAAAGGACAGACCCAAGGACTACTACCGAAACTACGAGCGGCGCAGGAAGAACGGCGGCAAGCTGTTCAA
>JAEFDA010000106.1 GCA_016126025.1 Nitrososphaerota archaeon
TCTGGTGGGAACCGTTCCAGACTCCTTCATGAGGGCGGACATGCCTTTTGACCAGATTCGCGAAGATATACACCGGGACCGGGCCATGTGGCTGAGCCACATGTGGGCAAACACGGACACGGGAACCGACCAGCTCATGCGCACTTGGCTGCAGCTGCACGACGGATACATCTTCGCCTCCGGCTACTACGTACACGACTCCGAGGTTCAGGCCGTTGTAGACGAGGCCATCCGCAAGTACAAGGCCAGCGGCACGGCCGCCTTTGACGAGATCTCCGGGATGGCCACAGGCGCCCACCACCCATTCGTCCTGAATGCAGCCACCGCTCAGCCTGTGGCCTACGGGGCAACCATCTCGGCGAACTCGCTCTCCGACGCGTTCCTGTCCGGGGCCACGAAGCCATACGCCCAGATCATAGCGGATCTCAATCAAGATGGGCATACGTGGGTGTCGTACGTCTTTGCCAGCCCTGATGCGCGCACCCAACAACACCAGCGTACTTGGCTGCAGCTGCACGACGGATACATCTTCGGCTCCGGCTACCACCTGCCGGACTCCCGGGTCCAGTCGCTTGTAGAGGGCGCCGTCCTGCTCCACCAGTCCCACGGAGAGGAGGCATTCGACATAATCACGCCCGAAAGACCTGCCTACACCGATGCCCTTTACCCGTTCGTCCTGAACTCTACCACCTTAGCGACGACGGCCCACGGCGCCTTTCCGGACAAGATTGGGGCGGTACCGGTCACGTCCCTACTACAGGGAGACCGGCCTTGGCCACAGATTGAGGAGGAACTGCGCGTGGATGGAAGCGCATGGGTATCCTATGTCTTTACAAACCCGGACACACGCACCGACCAGCTCAAGCGCGCCTATCTGCAGCTGCACGACGGATACATCTTCGCCTCCGGCTACTATCTGCCTGATGCCCGGGTCCAGTCGGTGGTTGATGAGGTTGTCTCTGCATATCGCTCGTTGGGGACCGAGTCGTTTGACATACTCAAGAGCGGAGCCGACTTGGTAGAAGATCCAATCTACGCGACCATCTTGGGCGTGGACGGCACAATATTGGCCAACGGCGCGCCCACCCCTGCCATCAGTAAGGCGCAGGGCCTAGCCGTGGAGCGCGACAGGTCACCCTTGCTGATATACGGGGACCTTATCAGGGACGGCCATGTCTGGGTCGAGGACATAAACCTACATCCGATCACCCTTACGGAACAGATCAGGCGAACTTGGCTGTTCCTGTACGATGACTACATCTTCTCCTCCGGCTACTTCCACGCCGACTCGGAAGTCCAATCCCAAGTGGACAGGGCCGTCTTCCTGTATGTAACGCACGGCCAAGCTGCCTTTGACATGATCACACCCGACCAGGCCGTTGATGAGCAGGCTGCCCTCTATCCGTTCGTCATGGACTTTGTTACCTCCGAGACTGTGGCCCATGGCGCCTATCCGCATCTGATAGGAGAGGTGCCGACCCTGTCCCTACACCAAGGAGCCAAGACATGGCCTCAGATTCAGGAAGAACTGCTCGCTCACGGCGGCACTTGGACGTCCTACATCTTCACAAACCCCGACACGGACACTGGCCAAGACAAGCGTACATGGCTGTACCTGCACGACGGGCATGTCTTCGCGTCTGGCTACTACATAGAGGATGCGCAGGTACAGGCCCTGGTCCGCAACGCAATCCACCTGTATAACGTCTACCCGACGACCGCATTTGAGCAGATAGATGCGGTCGCAGACGAGGAGGCCGTGCAGCTCTATACGTTCGTAATAGACCCAGAGACGCTGGAGATAAAGGCGCAGGGCACCGGTCCTGAGGGATCCGGAACCGATCTGGCCGCCCTCACCAGCGCGGACAGGACTATAGACGAGATACTTGCTGCCTTGGACGGCACCAGCGGCACCTGGTCAGAGTACAACGCCGTAAACCCGCTGACCGGCGAGACGGAGCCCAAGCGGTCTTGGCTGTCCATGCATGACGGCTACATCTTCGGCGTGGGCTACTACAACCCCTGAGCGGCCTAAAGCGGGAGCGGCCATACCTTGCGCACGGGCCGGGTCGTATCGTGCCCCTCACCCAACACAGTGTGGGCTAGGCTGTCATGGGAGCATATCAGCTTGGCGCTGACACGCTCTGGCATGCTGCGGCGCAAGAGATGCCCGTCGAGGCCGCCGTGCTTGATGCCAAGGAATATCCGCAGGTCCGGTACGGCCGCGTTGTTGATATGGCATCTGGGTTATACCCCCGAGGAGCCATCCTTGTCCCGGCCGCGCGTCCAGATGCCGGCGCCCGGCCTGAATTCGGTCTCGTTGGCCCCCGCGCCCACAAGATATTTACAAACGGTTCGGGGAGGGCCGGCGTTGTCCGAGAGAGTAGCCGTGGTGACGGGGGCCAGCAGCGGCATAGGCCGCGCCACGGCCTTGGCCTTGGCCGGGAATGGCATGCGGGTGGCGCTGGGGGCCCGGCGGACCGAACGGCTGGAGGATCTGGAGTCGGAGATAGCGGCGGCCGGCGGCACGGCCGCCTCGTATACGGTGGACGTCACCAAGCAGGACCAGTGCAAGGCATTCGTGGATGATACGGCCGAGAGGTGGGGCCGCGTGGACATACTGGTGAATAACGCCGGCCTGATGCCGCTCAGCTTCGTGAAGAACCTGCATGTGGACGAGTGGGACCGCATGATAGACGTGAACATAAAGGGTGTCCTGTACTGCACCGCCGCCGCCCTGCCCCACATACTGGAGGCCGGTTCCGGGCATATAGTGAACGTCTCCTCGGTGGCTGGCCGGATAGTCTTCCCTGCAGGGAGCGTCTACTGTGCCACCAAGCACGCCGTCACGGCCTTCAGTGAGGGGCTGCGGCAGGAGCTTAGCTCTAGAAAGGGGATCCGGGTTACCTGCATAGAGCCGGGGGTGGTTGCCACCGAGCTCACCGACACCATCACAGACGACTCCCTGAAGGGCTTCGTGGAGGGATCCAGAAAGATGGAGGCCCTGCGGTCAGAAGACATAGCCGAGGCGGTCGTATACGCGGTCTCCTCGCCGAAACACGTGAGCGTAAACGAGATACTGATACGGCCCACCGTGCAGGAGCGCTAGGGCGTGCCGGTACCCCACGTGGTGGTGCTGGGCGGCGGCTTCGGCGGGCTGTCGGCGGCCAACACCATCCGGGACGCCCTGCCCCCCGGCAGGGTGAGGATAACCCTGGTGGACAGGAGGGAGTGGTTCATGGTGGGCTTTGCCAAGCTGTGGATAATCCGGGGAACGCGCACCTTCGAGGAGTCGGCTGCCCCCTTGGAGAACCTCGCCGGCCGGGGAATAGACTTTGTGAAGGCCGAGATAGAGCGGATAGACCCATCGTCCAGAAGGGTGGAGACCTCTGCCGGTCCCCTGAGATACGACTATCTGGTGGTGGCCTTGGGGGCGCGGCTCTCCCCCGAGAGGGTTCCGGGCTTGGCCGAGCACGGGCTCAACCTGTATGACCATGGCCATCTGGAGTCCATCCGGGCGCGGCTCCTGAGCATGGAGTCGGGGCGCATCGCCGTGGCCATAACCGGAATGCCCTACAAGTGCCCGCCGGCCCCCTACGAGGCCGCGCTGCTGATCGACTCGCTGCTCCGGGAGGGGGGCAGGCGCGACCACATAGACATAGACGTGTACGGCCCGGCGCCCATGACACTGCCGGCCGCCGGCCCCGAGGTCAGCGGACGCGTGCTGGAGATGCTGCGCGCCGAGAACATACGGTTCCACGGCTCCTGCAAGGTCGTGTCGGTGGGCCCGGCTGGCCTGGAATTTGAGGAGGGCGGGGCCGCGTTCGACCTTCTGGTGGCCATTCCACCGCACACCCTGCCCCCGGTAGTCTCGGAGCTGGCCGGGGGAGACCCGTTCATCGGGATAGACCGAATGGGCCGGACGCGCTTTCGCAACGTGTTTGCGGTGGGCGACATTACCACGCTCCCGGCCGGAAAGGCCCCAGTACCCAAGGCGGGCGTCTTTGCCGAGGGTGAGGGCGCGGTGGTGGCCGGCTGCATAGTGGCCGACATCACGGGCGGGTCTGGTCCGGATCCCTTCGACGGGCGGGGCGGCTGCTTTATCGAGTCGGGCCGGGAGATGGCCTCCATAATAGAGGTGGATGCCTTTGCGCCGGCCACCAAACTGAGCGACCCCACGCGGTCCAACTTGGAAGCGAAGCTGCAATTTGAACGGGACCGCCTAGCTGGCTGGCTGGACCACCGGATACGCGCCTAGTCGCGCCTCTGGCTCCCCATGTGGTTCAGCAAGGCACGGAGCTCGGCCCCCAGCTCGGCGCCGTCCAAGCTGGTCCTTTCGGCGGCGGTTCTCTTCTGGTTCTCGTCCTCCAGCTCTATGCGAAGTCTCTCGGCGCAGTCGGTGTGGTCGCCGTTGGCCGATATGCGGCCGCAGATGGAACACTTCATGGTATAGTGGCGTTTGACCTCGCCGTAAATAAAACTTAGCCATCTATAGCGCCGACTAAAAATTCGTGCAGAGTCTGAACTATTTCAGTTGAGTTTCTCTTCAAGACCGTCCACCATAATATCGTGTGTGCCAAGATCAGGAACAAGTTGAGCGTATTGGTCTGTGGTGGATGCTTAAGTGCTCAACAATCGTAGTTAAAACAGCGACATACTCTGCATGAACTTTTGGTCGGCGCTATAGGTACCTGTTCCCCGGTGGATTTGGAGTATGCGTACCTCCCCCGCGCCACATCGACAGCGTCCGTCCAATCTCTATAAAAAAATGACCGGACGGGGAACCGTAAGGCGATGGTCCCTTGCCCGGGGTTATGCGCACTCGCAGCCGACCGCCGCATTGAGCAGCCGCACCATCACCTGTAGTTGCTCCTCGTACCAGGCCTGTAGCCATTCCGGCAGGTTCAGGTCAGGCAGGAAGAACCCGGAAGAAAAGACGTAGCCACCAGCCTCTGACAGCCAAATAACCTGGTCATGAACCACTCCGGGCTCGGACTCGAACGTGTTCAGGAACCACAGGCC
>JAEFDA010000066.1 GCA_016126025.1 Nitrososphaerota archaeon
GTCTGGATCCGGGACAACGACATCGTGATCATAGCGCCATGGGACTTCAAGGGCGACGTGATGGGCGATATAGTGTGGCGGTTCACGCTCCCCCAGATGGAGTGGCTGAAGAAGGAGCACTTCATTCCCTGGGACTTTTAGCGGAGCGGTCAGTTATATCCGCCGGTCTCCGGCCCCATACCCGTGAAGATATCCAACGCGGCGGCTCTGGGCACCACCAAGAGGGCCCGCCACGCCATATCCATACTGGAGGCCGGGCTGGCCGCGGCGGATCCCGCCCATATTATACCGCGGTTCGTGCGGGAAGGGGCAGTGCGGGCCGGCGGCGCGGACATTCCACTGGACGGGTACGACTCCATATGCACGGTGGCCGTCGGCAAGGCCGCCGACGCGATGAGCCGGGCCGCCTCCCGCATACTCCCGGTGAGGGCGGGCATGGTGGTGGTCCCCCGCGACTCCAAGCCGGCGACGCGCGGCCGCCGGTTCATGGTGTGCAGATCAGAGCACCCCCACCCGGGCAGGGACAGCGTGGCCGCCGCCAAGGCCGTACTCAAGTTCCTAGGCAACCGGCGAGAGAACGACTTTGTGCTGTTTTTGGTGTCCGGGGGGGCCTCCTCGCTGCTGGCCCTGCCCGACGGCGTCACGCTCCAGGACAAGATGCACGCCACCCAGACGCTGCTGCGGTGCGGCGCCTCCATATTCGAGGTGAACTGCGTCAGAAAGCACATCTCCCGGATAAAGGGCGGGCGGCTGCCGGAGGCGATGCCCTGCGCCGGGGCGTCCCTGATAATGTCCGACGTGGAGGGCGACGACCCGGGGACCATAGCATCTGGCCTGACGCACATGGATATGACCACCTTCGGCGACGCGCTGGATGTCATATCGCGGTACGATATAGAGTCCAGGATGCCCCCCGGCGTGGTGGAGCGGCTGCGGGCGGGGGCGGCCGGCTCCATACCGGAGACCCCCAAGGCCGCCCACATCCCCCACCAGGTCATAGCCAACAACCGGATCTGCCTGGACGCCATGGAGGCCAGGGCCAATACCCTGGGGTACTCCACCGAAACGGCCCAATATTATGGCGACATAGGCGAGGCGGCCGCCTCGATACCGGGCCGCATCCGGGAGGGCGGATGTCTGGTGTTTGGTGGCGAGCCCCGGGTCCGCGTGGCCGGCCGGGGAAGGGGGGGCCGCAGCCAAGAGCTGGTGCTGCGGGCCGCCCTCCTGCTGGGAGTCGGGTCCCTAGTGGCATCCATGGGGACCGACGGCATCGACGGCAACACCCGGGCGGCGGGCGCCATGCACGAGGGGCCGGCCTCCGACACGGAGATGGCCGAATCGTGCATCTCGCGCAACGACTCCCACGCCTACTTTGCCAGGTACGGCGGACTGATCACTACAGGGCACACCGGCACCAACCTGCTGGACATAGGGGTGGCGCTGTCCGGGCGCCCCGCGCCGGGGGCATAGCCCAACACCGCGCCGGGGCGGTCTCGCTCCAAAGCACAGCCCCTGCCACGCCATCCCCAAGGTATTTATTCAAACCGCAGAATGGCGCAGTCATGGCCATCAACAAGCAGGCCCTAGCCAAGCGCCGCCTGATAAAAGGGAAGAACCCGGACTTTGTCAGGCCGGAGAGCTGGAGGTACGTCCGCGTAAAGCCCCGGTGGAGGAAGCCCAAGGGTGTGGACAACCACCAGCGCAAGCAGAAGAGCCGGGGTAGGCCGGGACTGGTCAAGATAGGGTACGGCGGACCCCGCCTCGCCCGGGGACTTCACCCGTCCGGATACACGGACAACCTCGTATACAGGGTGGAGGATTTGGAGGGGCTGGACCCGGCCCGGGACGGCGTCCGGCTGGGCCACTCGGTGGGGAGGCGCAAGCGCATAGCCGTCATAAAGAGGGCCATAGAGATGAAGTTCAAGATATTCAACGGGAGGGTGGACGTGAATGGTGGTTAACCTAGCCGCCAAGAGGCGCCTCCTGGCCAGGGTGACGGGAGTGGGCATCCACCGCATACGCATGGACCCCGAGAGGCTGCCGGACATATCCGACGCCATCACACGGCAGAACGCGCGGGGCCTGGTCACCGCCGGGATAGTCACCATAAGGACTGCCGGCGGCACGTCCCGGGGCCGCGCCCAGGACAAGAGGGACCAGCGGCACAAGAGGGGCACCAAGCAGGGCTCAAAGCAGGGTCGCAAGGGGGCCCGCACCAGCCGCAAGAGGACGCACGTGGCCAAGGTTAGGGCCCTGCGCCGCCTGCTCAAGATTGCCAAGGCGCGCCAAGACATCACCAACCCCGAGTTTTGGGCGCTGTACAAGAGGGTGGGCGGCAACACCGTCCGGAACAGGGCGCACCTGCGGCAGCTCATAGAGGAGACCGTCTCAAAGAGAGTGGGCTAGAGGTACGCGGCCGTTTGGGCCGGCGCTCTAGTCGGGGAACCTGTACATCTTGGAGCGGTCGCGGATGCGGCCGCCCTCCACCCGCACGCCCTCGCTCTCCAGTATGCCGGCCTTTATGGTGGCCCCTCCGTACCCGTACCCCCCCAGCCGACCGTCGGACATCACCACGCGGTGGCAGGGGACTATGACAGGATAGGGGTTCTGGCTCATTATGCGCCCCACCGCCCTCTGGCCGTTCTTGAGGCCCGCCGCCCGCGCCAGCTCTCCGTACGAGACCACCATCCCCGGCGGCACCTCCATCAGCTTGCGGTAGACGCGCTCGGCTGTCTTCATAGCCGCACCACCTCCAGGTCCGTACCCTCCAGCATCTCCAGGATGCGGCGGCGGTGCGGCCCCATCACATCCCAGTCCAGCAGGGCAGCCGAGGCCCCCGCATTCCTCTCCAGGATATGGGACAGCATGGAGTCGTCCACCCATTCCAGGGCGTGCGCCGGAACTATGCTTCCCAAGGCGTACTCTCCGTGTATGGTCTCGCGGGTGAACTTTTTTGGGTAGTGCGTCCCGCCGAAGCAGACTGCCACGGGGTGCCTACGCGCGGGCCGCCCCATGGAGTCGGCCAGCGTGTCGGCCACGCTCTCGCACAGGCCGGTATCGTTCCATTGCTCGGGGGTGGTGCCCACCTCCACGAATATCGTCCGGACCGAGAGGGCCGTGGGGCCGTGGTGCGTCGCCTCCAGAGTTATGTCAAAGTCTCCGAACGAATCCCTCCTCCCCCACAGCGCCCGCATGTACTCCTTTTGTAGCGAGGGGTACGGGACGGCCACCTGCCGCGGGCTGCCGCCGAACGCGGCCTCCCCGCTAAAGTTGCCGGTGGAGTGGCAGGTCAGCGCCAGCCGGCCGGACTCGGCGGCGTGCTTGGACAAGAAGACGTACCCGTCGTATTGAAACTCTGACTCCAGCCAGTCGGCCGAGATGGCCGGCGTCTCCAGTATGGCCAGGTCGTACGCGTCCCCCCTGTACACGCCGTCCCGGTATGGCATGTCCTGGGCCAGGTGCTCGGCCATGTTCCTTCCGGCGGGATCCGAGCCGTATGCGACCAGCAGGTCCATTGGACAAAAATTATATTGGCACCGTATTTATTTGCAGCAGTGAATCCAAGGCAGACCCTCAAGAACATGATGAACACCATAAAACTCACCAAAAAGCCCGACCGGGAGGAGTACAAGCAGCACCTGCGGCTGGTCCTGCTGGGCATAGGGGCGGTGGGGACCATCGGCTTTATCATACAGTTCGTCTTCTCGGTGGCCACCTACGGCAGGTAGAATTGTCCGAGGAAGCGCAGTCGCACCTGTTCGCGGTCAAGACCAGCATGGGGCAGGAGAAGAAGGTCATGAACCTGCTCCAGACCAAGCTCCGGGCGGGGGAGACCAACGTACACGCCGTGCTGCTGGTGGAGGAGCTGCGCGGGTACGTGGTGATGGAGGCCCCCGACTCCAACGACGTCTTCCACGCGGTGGACGGGGTCCGGCACGTCCGCGGTCAGCTGCGGGGCGAGCTGGCCTTCAACGACATAGAGGGGTACCTGATCAAGAGGTCGGCGGCCGCCACCCTGAACGTCAACAACGTGGTGGAGATAACCGGCGGACCGTTCAAGGGCATGAAGGCCACCATAACCAGGATAGACCGCGAGAAGGAGGAGGCCACCGTCATACTGCTGGACGCCACCTACCAGCTCCCCGTGACGGTGGACGCCAACTACCTCAAAAAGTCCTCCGAGTCGTAAAGGATTAAATCGCCCCCTCCGGCGCCCCGGCATCATGGGCGAGACCCAGAAGATATCTTCGCTGGTGACCGGCGGCGCCGCGTCGGCCGGACCCCCCCTGGGCCCGGCGCTGGGCCCCTTGGGGCTCAACATAATGGAGGTCATAGCGGCCATAAACGAGCGGACCGCCGACTTTGAGGGGATGAAGGTGCCCGTCACCATATCGGTGAACGCCGCCACCAAGGAGTACGAGATAGATGTGGGCATACCGTCGGTATCCCCCCTCATACTGAAGGAGGCCGGCATCCAGAAGGGGTCCGGGGCGGCCGGAACCGAGTGGGTGGGCGAGATAACCATGGACGCGGTGGCAAAGATAGCCCGCACCAAGCTGGAGGCGTCCTACGCCACGGCGCTCAAGCCGGTGGCCAAGACCGTGGTGGGGACCTGCCAGGCGCTGGGCGTCAAGGTGGAGTCCAAGACCCCCCGGGAGATAACCGCCGAGATAGACGGCGGCGTCTGGGACGAGAAGCTCCAGGACTGAAACGGGTTGACCGGACAGAGGCCGTGAATCAGTGTCCTGATGTGCCCATGCGCGCCCGGGCTGCCACCGGTCAGGCGTCTATCGGCTTCAGGTAGGACGGGTCCTTGTCTATGCGGTCCAGCTCCACGAAGGTCTCCGTATTCCGGACGCCCTCTATCTTGCCGAGCTTGTCTATCACGGTGGCGTGCAGGGTCTCCAAGTCCGCCACCTGCACCGTAACCAGGATGTCGAAGCGCCCGGTCACCTCGGTTATGGAGACCACCTCGGGGGTGTTCATGAGCCGGTTGTGTATCTGCGTCTTGAGGCGGGGGCTGCGGTTGATGCCCACCTCGGCGCGCACCCCCATGCCCAGCTTGGTGTCGTCCACCTGGATGGTGAACTTTTTGATTATGCGGCGGCGCATAAGCCGCCGTATCCGGCTGTACAGCACCGACGGGCTGGTCTGGAGCTTGCGGGAGAGCGCCGGGACCGACGCTGCGCCGTCCTGGTACAGCTCGTACAGGAGGCGCCGATCAAGCTCATCTGTGCCGCCCATGAGGTATGGTATGGTCAGTTGTTATTAAGTATGGATGGTCAGTTTCGGGGAACCGTATGGAGTCACGCCGACACGGCATGCGGCTTCCAGTCGGCAGTATACCCCACGGTTCGGTCCCGTCCGGCCGCTGCAGACAGATGGGGCATACTGCCGACGGGCTCCATGCCATGTCGGTGGCGTGAGTCGGGCGTATGATTCCTCGGCCTTCTGTCGCTGGCCGGCGGTCGTACCCTTCCGGCATGCCACGCCTGAAGGACCAGACCTCAGTCCGCGGCCCCGGCCGCCTCAGACGCCGTAGCAGACATTCAACGGAAGGGTGTCCGGCGGGGAGTCGCATGGTACGGGGCTATTAGAGGCAGACGTAGCCCACCATAGCGCTCCGGCGCCCGGGGCGTCCAACCCAGTCGGGCAGCCTGGCCTCTGATCTTCGCCGGCGGACAGGCCCGGCCGCGGGCCCCCCAACCATATGACGGCGGCAGCCCAACACTAAAAATGCGGCTCCCCCCACGAATTCCATGCTGAACCGGAAGCCCACCCTCAAGGAGGGCGTGCACGTGTTCAGCACAGTGCAGGCCGGCGAGTACAAGGACTTTGTCATAGGGACGGTAACCGGGGTGGACGGCACCCGGGTCGGCGTGAACGGCATCCGGGTGGACATGGTGGGTCTGAAGAACAAGGTTGCCCAGGACAAGGCCGGGCAGCGGTCCACCGAGATACTCTCCAACCCCACCCCCGACAACGTCATCATGGGCCTCATATACAGGGTGGAGCACTACGACTTTACCGAGGTGCTGGACCTAGACAGGGACAGGTGCGACATCATACCCCCCAAGGTGTACGCGGTCACCGACGGCTGGATCCGGGAGTCGCTGCCGGAGCTTCTCAACGCGGTGCTCTCCCTGCCCCCGGGCCAGGAGAGGGACGAGGCCAAGAGGGTCGTCCGCCACCGCATGGACACGCTGCTGGACAAGAACCTCAAGCGGACCCTGTACTCGGTCTGCAGGAGCCTCCGGATACTCAACTAGCGTGGGACCCGCGGCCGGATCCGGTACGCCCGCTTTACGGTTTATATTATGTGCGGGGAGGCGCCACCACATCATGGAATATGTCTATGCTGCTCTACTCCTTCACAAGCTGCAAAAGGACATCAACGAGGACAACCTCAAGGCCGTCGTCTCCGCGTCGGGCGCCGACGTAAACGAGGCGCAGGTAAAATCGCTGGTGGCAGCATTGGCCGATGTAGACATCGACGAGGCAGTCAAGGCGGCCCCCGTCGCCGTGGCGGCCGCCACCGCTCCAGCTGTCGAGGAGGCTGCGCCCGAGGAGCCCAAGGAAGAAGAGAAGAAGAAGGACGAAGGAAAAGACGAGGAGGCGGCCATGGAAGGCCTCTCCTCCCTGTTCGGCTAGGTACCGCAGGGTAGGTTTTTTTGTTATGTCTGGGCGCCCCCCGGGGCGGCGGGTCACCGCGCACCTGCGCCCGGTCGTATGCGATATTTCCGGCGTGACCCAGCTGGCAGAGTCGGCCGAAAATCCGTCCGGCGTTATGTGGGCGGCGGGGATCCTCAGGAGGGCGTGTAGCCGGCCCGCTCGGCCAGGGCCATGGCCCGGGAGTGGGCGGCGGCCAGCACCTCGTCGCGCGTCTCGGCGGTCACATACCCCGACTCCACGGACAGGGAGCGCGCCGACGAGGACGCCTTGGCGAGTATCTGCACGATGTTGTCGGCGGTGGCGTAGCTGGCCTCCACCGACAGGTTCACCGCCTCCTGGTGGGCGGCGGCCAGGCTCCCGGCCACCCTCTCCACATCTATCACCAGCTCGTCCCGCCCGTACTTGAAACCGTCCTCCAGGGCCGTGTCCAGCAGTATGGACGCCTCTATGGGCTTGATGTCCAGCTTGCCCAGCATCGAGGCCAGCTTCTCGCCGATGACCTCGCCCTTTCGGACCGGCACCGTATCCTTGGCTATCCATATCGTCCCCTGGTCTATGCGGGTGGGTATCCCCGCCTCCTTGAACTCGGTGAGCATCGGGCCCGGCGCTATTCCGGTGTTGCGGGCGGCGACCTCCACGTCCACGCTGGCTATGTCGCCCCCCCGGGCAGCCAGCATCACCTTGTTCTTGGCAAGAATCATGTTGAGGCGGAACGGCGACATGTCGGTGAACAGCAGCATGCACTGCCCCCCGATGTCCTGAACTAGGCGGTCGACCCCCGGCGTCTGGGCGCCCTCCAAGGCCTTTACGGCCAGCTTGTCCTTTATGCTGACAAACTCTACCTGGCCCTTCAGCTTCTTGCGTAGTTGTAGTATCTGCGAGGCCCGGACCTTCTCCAGCCGTATGAGCGCCACCGTACCGTACTTGCGGGGCGTCTCCTGGAGCTGGGCGTACATCCGGGTCTTCCTGGGTGGATACCGGGTCCTGTTCTCATGCATCGCGCCTGCTACCCCGCACCACGCCACCCATGGTGGCCTTTACCAGAACGTCCCGTATGTTCTTCTCGCCGTTGGGGAGCTTCTTCTCTATGGCCCCCAGCACGGCCATGGCGTTGGCCGCCAATCCGGCATCGTCCATGGCCTGGTCGCCGATGCGGCAGGAGACCGACAGGGACCCCCGGACCCTCACCCGGACCGAGCGCCGGAACCGCTGCAGGAACGCCTCTATGGGGGCGTTGAACGGGACGGGTGCCGGCATCTTGCCCCGGGGCCCCAGCAGCTGGCCCAGCGACTTTCCCACCGTGGGCATTATCTTGGTGTCCGCCAGAAAGAAGTCGTACTTGTTGATGAACTTGCGGGCCGCCCTCTTGTCGCCGGCCAGCCGGCCCAGCTCCTCGGCGTCCACCACGGCGCTGGCGTTGGCCGCCTTGGCCTTGGCCCCCATGTCCCCTCCGGCCAGCACGCAGACCGCCGCCTCCGAGCCGGCCTGGGGGAGCTGGACCACCTCGTTCAGCTGAAAGCCCTTCTTGACGTCTATATCCTTGAAGACGGTGATCAGCTCCATGGTCTGGGTGAAACCGCGCTTGCCGGCGGCGGCCTTGGCCTCACCTATCATCTCCCGCATGCGGGGCTCGTCGATCACGGGGGCCGCTTTCGTCGGGCCTCATAAAACCGTTTGTCGGGCGGCGCTGTGGAATCCAAGAGTTGTCCAGTCCATACAACACGGGCACGCTCCACCGGCAATGTGGCTCGCCGGAGGGCGATGGGAGGTTGGCATGGTCCGGGCGGCATGGGGCGGCGTCACGCAGCACCCCGGATTGCGACGGGCGGCGTACGACATGGCGCGCGGCCGGCCTGCCGGCATATGGCGGCGCGGCATGCAACGGGGCGTGGCGGCTGCGCGGCACGTACGTCCTCACGTTCCCCTCATACACGCACGAATCATCACACCAGCGCCGTGTCCTGAGTGTAAAAGCCAGGCGGATCCGAGGACGTGCGCACGACACGTTGATATCAATTTATATAGTAAGATGGCGATTCCCGAATATGGTCACATACAGGACGAGTATGCAGATCATAGCAGATCTGCTGACCGCCACCCAAGACTCGGGCATGGAAGGAATCCGGACGACCTCGTTGCTGACCAAGGCAAACCTGTCGCACTCCAGGCTGGGAAAGTTCCTGGAAAACCTCACCGGTGCCGGACTGGTCAACCGCATAATGTTCGACGGCAAGCACACCTTCGTTATCACCCCCAAGGGAAGGCAGTATCTGGAGTCTTACCGCAGGTTCTCCAGCATAGCAGAGTCCTTCGGACTGGAACTGTAGTCCTCATCTCTCCCTTTTCCTCTTGTATTGCCGGCGGTTGCTGTACGCCGAGTACATTATCACTATGATGGCGCCCCCCAGCATCCCGTAGAACGGCAGCCACCGGCCCTGGCTGGCCATTATTATCATGCCCCCGATCATCAGGACGAGTATCACCAGAAGGTAGCGGTTCACCGCAGAGTGGCGGGGGCGGTCGTATAATTGTATAATGGATAGGGTGGCAGGGTTATATTCCACCACATACGCACCATACCCGTGATCAAGCTGCTGGAGCTGGTCGGGTTGGCGGCGATAGGGGGCACCATCTACTCGTTCGTGGGGATGGTCGGGAGCGATTACAGATGGCCGGTCTTTCTGGCGTGCGCCGGGGTGGCCGTCGCCGTCATCGTATACCGCAAGAGGCTACGCGAGCGGGAATCGACAAATGTATAAAGGTCGATCCAAATGAGTATTGAAATGGGCGAGCAGATCCCCGAATGGTGGAGGGGAATGGGCGAGAAGCTGGAGACTGACATCGAGGATATGCGGTGATGCGGGGGAACCGGCGGGCGGCCCCCAACAACAGTAGCAAGCCTCGAACGGGCTTTGAACCCGCGACCTAACGCTTACGAGGCGTTCGCTCTACCAGGCTGAGCTATCGAGGCACGGGTGCGCCCTCCGCCCGGAGTTTATAAAAAGCCTTTCCGGGTATGGAATGGTGAAGGTTACCATATCGGGGATCAGGGGGGTGGTCGGCGAAGACCTGGGCTTGCGGGAGGTGACGCGGTTCTGCGGCAACTTTGCGCGTATGATGCGGGGGGGCGCCTGCGTATTGGGCCGGGACACCAGGCCGTCGGGAGAGTCGATGGCCGGGGCGGCGGCCGCGGCCCTGGCCGGCGGCGGCATGGACGTGATGGACATGGGGGTGGCGCCCACCCCGGCGGTCTTCTTTGAGGCCCGCCGGCGGGGCGCGGGGGTGGCGGTGACCGCCTCGCACAACCCCGTGTCGTGGAACGGGCTAAAGTTCGTGGCGGGGGGCCGAGGGGCCGACCACACCATGATGCGCCGCATATCCGACGGCGTGGTCGGGGCCCCCCCGCGGTGCGGTTCCCGCACGGCGATATCGTCCGGGTACGTAGAAGAGGCCGCCGGCACCATAGGGCGCATAGACGGGGAGCCCTCGGTGCTGGTAGATGCAGGGGGCGGGGCGGCGGCAGGGACGGCCCCCCAGCTGCTGCGGGCCATAGGGTGCCGGGTGGAGACCATATCTGGCGGCGTGCCCCGCCCGGACCCCACCTCCGGGGGGCTGGAGAGGCTGGCGGCCGGCTCGGCCACATGCGACATGGGCGTGGCCTTTGACATGGACGGTGACCGGATGGTGCTGGCCGTGGACGGCCGGGTGCAGCCGCCCGATGCCACCCTGGGGCTGGGGGTGGCCGCGGCCATGGAACGGGGGCACCGCGACTTTGTGCTTAGTGTGGACACCAGCGTTCTGGTGGAGAGGTACATATCGGAACGGGGCGGGACCGTGCACCGGTGCGCGGTGGGCGAGGCCAACGTGGTCGGGGCCATGACAGGGTGTGGCGCCGGGGCCGGGGGCGAGGGAAGCAGCGGCGGCTTCATCCTGGGGGAGTTCAACTGGTGCCGGGACGGCATGCTGGCAGCAGGGCTGCTTGCCTCCATGGTTCCGGGTGGCGCCATGCGCCGAACTCTGCGCGAGGTGACCGGGAGCGCCATAGTAAGGGAGAGGGTGAAGGGTGACGCCTCCGCCCTGCCACGCATAGTGGAGCGGATGGGGC
This sequence comes from Nitrososphaerota archaeon, assembly GCA_016126025.1. Lineage (GTDB taxonomy): Archaea > Thermoproteota > Nitrososphaeria > Nitrososphaerales > Nitrosopumilaceae > VYCS01. Next base: position 10,778 of record JAEFDA010000066.1, read on the forward strand.
GGATCTCCTCGGAGGTGGACTGTACGGACGGGGCGCGGGGCATCATAGACGAGGACACCTGGGTGCTGGTGCGCCCCTCCAACACCGAGGATATAGTGCGGGTGTCTGCCGAGGCGGCCGATATGGAACGGTGCCGGGGGCTGGTGCGCCAGATGTCCGAGGCGGTGCGGGGGCATGTCTGAGGACGAGATAGTGGGGATATACCGGGAGAGGTTGGGGCTGGGGGAGGATGCCCGCAACGACGTGGAGGCCGTGCAAGCGGGGAACCGCCTGCTGGTCTCAAAGGTCGACACGCTGGTGTACGGCACAGATGTGCCGCCGGGAATGACACCCCGGAAGGCCGCAAGGAAGGCCGCCGTGGCCTGCGTCAGCGACTTTGCTGCCAAGGGCGTGCGGCCCAGGTGGGCGCTGGTGTCTATCACGGCCCCGACGTCCTGCACTGCCAGAATGCACGGGTCGATGGCCTCCGGGCTGGCCGACGCCGCCGACGCGTATGGGTTCAAGGTGCTGGGCGGCGACACCAACCGGGGGTCCGAGATCTCCATCACCGTATGCATGATGGGCCTGGCCAAGGGAGTGTTCCCCCGGAAGGACGCCCCGACCGGTCCCGGATACTGGAAGCGTCCCCCCGCCGTTCCAGGTCGGGGGGGCGCGTCTCCCGGGGACCGGGTGTTCGCCACCGGCCCCTTCGGGTTGTCCGCCGCCGGGCTGTACGCCATATCGCACGGCGTGCCCGGCCCCCGGGGGGCCCTCAGGGCGGTGATGGAGCCCCGAGCGCGGCTGGACTTTGGCGCCAGGGCGGCGCCCTACCTCAGCTCTACAATGGACTCCAGCGACGGCCTCTCCACCACTCTGAACGAGATGGCCGCCCGGAGCGGCGTGGCCATAATAGTGGACTGCGAGCCGGCCGCCGACGGCGTGGCCGAGTTTGCCGCCAAGCACGGACTGGATCCCGACAGTCTGGTGTACCACGGCGGCGAGGAGTACGAGATCGTGTTCACGCTGCGGCCCGGTGGAATAAACGACATATTCAGCGCCATACGGGACACCCGCACCCCCCTGACACCCATAGGGCGCGTGGAGGAGGGCGAGGGCGTGTACGTGGGGCATAAGGACCGGAAGCGGCTGGTAGACGGTGGGTGGAAGGCGTTCTGAACCCCCGACGGCCCCAGGGCCGGCGGCGCCGTCCCGGCCTGCCGCTGCGCACGGCGCCGGCGGGCCAAGGTGCCGTATACGGCGCGTTTGTGTCCGGAGACCGGGCCGTCCCGGCCGGCTGCGCCCTCTGCAACGCACCGGCCCGCCTTCCAGGCGGGCATATATTGGCCGTGCGGCCCGCCCCGGCGCGAGTCCGCAGGAGACTCGGGGCTGCGCCCGTATTCCGGCAGCACGATACTTTTCTGATCATGCACGATCCGGAGGCAGACCCGGCCTCACGCGGTCTTTCTATTCAGCAGCACAAGGATTGCAATCACGATTCCGACAAAGGCAAACTGGAACACCTCGGTCAGAATTCCATTGTCGCTTATTCGGCCACCTCTGCCGGTGATAAAGTTCTCTGGAATACGGGTAATGACCCAGATTGCGATAAAGACTACGGTCCCTCCAAGGCCGATGCCATACCAGACCTGCCCCCACCTTCTCACCATTGGAATGACCCAGAAGATCTGGGCGGCTCCCCCCACAAGAAACAGGATTTGTGTGTTTATCCGGCCAGAGTCATATCCCAAAACCACGTGTATTATTCCCGCAATTGCGGTGGTTGCTGCCGCTGCGTAAAACAGAGCGTCCAGTCTGTTCATCCTGAATCAAAAAGGTTTGCAAGTAATTTAAGATGTTGTATTTTTTGAAACGGACTGAATTGCACCAAACATTCGGCGCCGGAGATTGGGCTCCTCTCCCTCGGGCCGTGCCATGGCACCCCGCGCTGTATGGCCAGGAGGGGATCTTCGCGACGGCGCCGTGGATGGGGAGGGAGTGGACACCCGGTCCACGCGGGAACCGGACGGCCGCGAGTCGATATGCGTACGGGTGTTCTACAGGGCGATGGAGATGGTGCTGGGCGTGGTCTCCAGATCGAGGTACAGCACGAACAGAAGCGGCCCGCCATATCGTTCCTGCACCGCATGTACGTTGAGACGAGCCTCTGGGGGCCGTCGATGCACTACATGACGCTGTCCATCACGCACAAGACCCGCCAAGACAACGAATGTCTGAGAAGCCTACACGACCCGGTAGTGCGGGATACGATAGACGGCCGCGCCGTGCCCGACTGGAGCGAGGACCTGATAGAATTCGCGGTGGCGATGGACATGGCACATCTACAGGTGATCACGTACGCCCGCCTCGAAGACAACTCGCTGCTGGACTCCCTGGCGCGCCACTATCGCGACGACCCGATAACCTGCACTAGGTACACGCCAGGCACCTGAGGTTCATCAATGCCGCGGACAAGGCCGACGGGTGGAGACGGAGGGCAGGCGCCTCTTTCTCGGCGCCGACGTCTGGGGACGCCCGTAGATACTCGAAGAGACGGGGGCTGACGGGGGCCGGAACATTTGGGCCGTCCCCCATATACCGTCGGCATCACCATCAGCTGGTGACAGGGGGCTTCCCAATCACACCCTAGATGGCGGGGCGCCCAATCGCCGACTGAAAAAGACGGTCCCCGAAGCGGGCGGTGGCAGGATCAGGCGCAGCGTATGCGCGACGGCGGGTCGTCCAAATTTTGAGATTGCAAGGCCCAAGCATGCCGAATCTGCTAGCAACACGGCGAGCGGCGCGTTACACCCTTGTCATCTCCGCGATTACTCGCGAAATCTCATCCCTGTCTATACCCAGCACCTGCGAAGCCAGGCCATAGTCACTAATGGTGAACCTGGAAACCGTTGAGAAGATCTTTGCAGAGCCAACCATCGCGTGAACGCTCTGCTTCATATCCGAAAATTCCGTATCCGAATACCACACAAGCGAGTAGATGTCAGCGATGTCCTTGATCCTCTTGTCCTCCTTGGACCTACCCAGGACAGAGTTTATCTTCATGGACGCCAGCACATCCGGATCCGGCATCATCGTCTCCGGCCCAAAGTACCCCGACATGGTAAACCGGTTGTCCGAAAAAACATGTGCAAGCAGCGGCTCGTCAATCGGATCCAGTCCGAAGAGCGCCTTGGTTCCCGGATGGATTTTGTCGACTATTAGGTCAACGAACAGATCAAACATTTCGTATTTGGGGCGCGTCCTAGACTCGTCCTCTGTCAACGGCCCGCCGGTTCCAATATCACGATGTTGAACAAAACGTGATCCTACTCCGTAATACCCCATGCCCCTCAAGATTCCAATCGACTCGGCAAACGCGGACACCCGCAACTGCCCATCAGGCCAGGTTTCGTCCACATGAAAGCCGAGATCAATGTCCCGCGAACCGACGTAATTTCGACCCTGCGCTGTGCTGAAGTTTTGGTTTACTGTAGCATAAACTGCCCACCCACCCAGCAGGCATACAGGACCCTTGACGTTTGAAACGACGGCTGACAGGTTCGATTTCGAAATGCCCGTCTCATCTTCCGTGTACGTGTCGCCCCGCCTCCTTTTCCACCAGCATCTCTGCCGCCTCGACACACGGTCCGCCTTCCATCAGGAGATCGACGGCCAGCTGCGGTATCGACACCGTCTTTAGCCCGTTGTACTCGGATGAGTTGTAAAAAACATGCTCGTCCCCGATTAGAACCCTAGTGTTTCCTCCACCAACAAGTCCTTTTTGCGACAGGATCTCATGCCATCTTGCCTGGTCCTTGGAATGGATGTAAAAGTCCGTCCTGGATGGAAAAAGGTATCGTTGCACCAGGTTTTCGGCGGCATACGTGGTAAGCGCGTACTCCATCCCTGCAGACTTGAGAAGATCAAGCGGTTTTTTTATCATGTAGTCCCTCTTCTCAGGAACAACTCGAAAGTCTCTCCAAAACAGGATGAGATCCCTAAAATTCTCCACCCTGGTTTGTTCTACCAAACCCTTGTTTTCTAGATCCCTGAGGCAGTCATGAACCCAGGAATACGTCGCTTCTACCGACTTTGCCACCCAATATTTTGTATGTTCACCGCTGGGATGGTTCAGCAACACCCGGAGTATCCTCTCCCTTACGACTCCCCTTTTTTTGGGCGCATTGCTATATCGGTACGCCTTAAATAGTTCATTCATTACCGATATATCGGTAACTTGTCTAGTATTTAAATTTAACCGATATAGGGACCTTGCTCGTCGCGATGTATGCCGTGCCGCCATAGTGGCGCAGGTGGTCGCAGCGGAACTTTCCATGATCCTCCTCATTCCCGTACGGAAGGCCGTCTGGAAACGTCGGGCGCTCGTAGACGTCCCGCGGAACGTGGAGGTATGCCCATACGGTCAGGGCGATTTTGCCGATATTGGTGGAGATGGATACGGCTTATCCCGAGCAGGTGGGTCATGGTACCCTGGATCAGGCAGGTGCGGTAGTACATCAGGACCAGGAGTACCATTCCCCCCACAAGTGCAGGGTGAACGGACGGCCGCGCCGACCCCACGCTTGCGGCCCGGCCGGTCGGGCCTCTTTCGTTCGGCCTCGAGATAGGCCTATTCTGATCTCGTAGGCGGCGGATCCGACCCGCACCATACCTTGTCTCCGGAAGTGCCACTCCATGCGGACGCGATCAGGTGTCCCAAGAGACTCCCCGTTCCCGGAGCATCCGATAAACGTCGATGCGGCGTACATCAAAGTGTCCGCACACGTTGGGGATCTTTGAATGTGGCCGGGTTCCTCTGCTCGTGTGTGACGACCGCCCCGCCCGGCACCAGCGTCTCGGCGGCAACGCGGTGGCAGAATACCTCCACCGGGCCCTCCTGCAGTTTGGACTGGAGGCCGTAGTCCGGGTTGGATATGCCCCCCCCTGCCCGTCCAGATGTGTGCCAGCTCGTGGGCCAGCGTGAATATCTGTGTCCCCTTGAAGTCGTGCGCGTTGATGAATATGAGCGGCGCCATACCATCAGATATCGAGAATCCGCGGAATTCGTCCCTGCCCAGAGGCCGGTAGTTGTTGCCGGCGACCACCCCGCTGCGCATCACAGATATTCCGGCCCCTCGGCGCTGCGTATGAGGCCCCGCAGGAATCCCTCCCAGCCGGCGGCCCGGCGTCGGGCACCGTCGACATCAAGCGTGGTCCGTATGTCGCCGGCCACCTCCGTCTCCGGATCCGTCGTGTCAAAGCGGCCGACGAACGGGATGCTGTCTGCTCCCTCTGACGCCCTGTATTCTCAGTCACTGCTGCTTGCCCAATGTGTCGTGGAGCAGGTCGAGGAGGTCGGGACTGGCCCCAGGCCGGGCCGTCCCGCGGCCCGAAAGTCGGCAAGCGGCACCTTCTCGACGGGCGGTTCCCGCAGGTACAGGTACCCAAACTGGACGTAGAGCGCCCGGGCAAGCCTCCAGGCCTGCCGGAAGGTGGGCATCTTGTCCCCGCGTTCCCAGCCGACCACGGTCTCGGGCGACACGCCCAGCTTTTTTGCAAGGTTGGATGCCTCCACGCCCCGCCACCGGCGCGCCCAAGACAGGAGGCGCGGAGTCACCTCTGCCCTAGCTGCGTCCACCACGGTATCCATATTCCCAATGTATTTTAAACCCGCACAGGCTATCGCCCCCGTTGTCCGCAGACCAGCCCGCCGACTCCGCGCCCAAAGATCCGGCGCCGGAGGAGTCGGATGCGGGACACGCGCCGGAGGGCGTAGAAGACATCGGGCCGGGCGCAGACACGGCGGAGGATGCAACCCCGCAGGACACTGTAGTGAGTGAGGATGTGACCGCGCCGGAGGCCGAGGGTTCGGAGCCGACCACCGCAGCAGATCCCGTCGAGGACACCACCGAACCGGATGCGGATACGGAGGCAGACACAGTCGGCGTACCGGAGGACAAAGATTTGGAGATGCCGGAGACGCCCGGAGAGTCCGGCGGGGACGTCATATCCAAGATTCCCGAGATATCCCCGGAGATGCGCGAGCGCATAGAGGCGATGCTGGCCAGCCGCAAGAAGGACGAGGACTTTGGCGACGGGGAGCCGACCGTCCAGGAAAAGCCTGAGAAGTGGGGGATAGCCCACATCTTCAGCAGCTTCAACAACACGATAATCCACCTGACCGACCTCACGGGGGCCGAGACTATCGCCATCAGCTCCGGCGGTATGCACTCCAACGCCGATAGGTACGAGTCCTCCCCGTTCGCGGCCATGAAGGCCGCCAACGCAGTGGTGGAGGTGGCCCGCTCCCGCGGGTTCACCGGGTTCCACATAAGGGTCAGGGCAGTGGGCGGGGTCGGATCCCGGGTCCCCGGGCCCGGGGCGCAGGCCGCCATCAGGGCGCTGGCCCGGGCCACGTCCAACAAGGAGGACGATGAGTCCGGCGGCAGCGCGTTCCGCATAGGCCGCATAGACGACGTCACCCCCATACCCCACGACACCACCCGCAAGAAGGGCGGCAAGCGGGGCAGGCGCGTCTAGCCCGGCTTTACCTCGACGCCGCACCCGCGCGCCTTGAGGTAGTCCCCCAAAAATTTGGTAAACTTGGTGTCGGGCTTGCCCCACCCGTACCGCCGTATCATGTCTGCGAACCGGGACTCTATGCCCTGCCGCAGCTCCGGCTTTACGGCCATCTGGAAGAAGGTCCAGCCGAAGCGCGAGGACGGCTCGCCCAGGGCGTATCCGTTGTATATCATGAGCAGCGACTCCAGCTGCGACATGGCCTTCTTTACGAGCACCACATCGGTGGCATAGTCCTTGGTGCCCACCTCCAGTATGATCAATTCGTCCCGTCCATTCCGCGTATACGCTCCGAGAGCGAGGCCATCTTGCCGTCCCGCTCCACGCTTATGCGCGTTGGCATCCGGACGTGCAGGCCCAGCAGGCGAAACACCTGCAGCAGCTGGCCGCCATCTATGGTCTGGGTCAGCTGGCCGGCCTCTACAAGGGCAGCCAGCCGCGAGACCACCATCCCAGCCTGCTGCGGGAACTGCGCCTCGGCGCGCTCCAGCACCTCCACCCCCCGGTGGCCCAGTATGGATATCAGGGCGTCCCGCGGGGGGCGCCGCTCCCCGCCGGGTTCTGTACCCTGCCGCGCCGCCGACCGCATCTCGGCCAGCCGCCTGGCCATGATGCGGTCCAGGTCGCTGTCGCCGCTCATCCCTTTATGACCCCCACCGGAACGAGCCGGGCCGCCTTGGTGGCGATCCCCAGAGTATGGGAGACCTCCACCACCTCGTCGACGTCCTTGTACGCCTGGGGAGTCTCCTCCACCACGCCGTCACCGGTGGCCGCCCTCACGAATATCCCCATATCGTTGAGGGAGCGGATGACGCCCGACTCGGTGTAGCTACGACGGGCCTTGGAGCGGGACATGGTGCGGCCGGCGCCGTGCGCCGTGGAGCCGAAGCTCAGCCCCATGGAGCCGGGCTTCCCCACCAGTACCCAGCTGGCCGTCCCCATGGAGCCGGGTATCAGGACGGGCTGGCCTATGTCGCGGTACCGTTCGGGGACCTCGGGGCGGCCGGCCGGAAAGGCTCGGGTGGCGCCCTTGCGGTGGACCACCACCCGGCGGGACTCGCCGGATATGGTGTGGGTCTCGACCTTGGCGATGTTGTGGGAGACGTCATACACGAGATCCATGCCCAAGTCTGCAGCGGTCCGGCCGAACACCCTCTGGAAGGCGCGGCGGGTCCAGTGGGTTATCATCTGGCGGTTGGCCCAGGCAAAGTTGAGCGCCGCGAACATGGCGCCGCGGTACGCCTCGCCCTCCTCGGACGTGTTGGGGACGCAGGCCAGCTCCCTGTCTGGCAGCCTTATGCCGTACCGCTCCATCGCGCGCTCCGATATGCGGAGGTAGTCGCTGCATATCTGGTGCCCGAAGCCCCGGGACCCGCAGTGTATCAGTACGGTGATGGCTCCCTGTTCGAGGCCCATCCGCTTGGCTGCCTCGGTGTCGTATATGCGGTCCACCTTCTGCACCTCCAGAAAGTGGTTGCCCGAGCCCAGGCTCCCCAGCTGCGGTGCCCCCCGCTTGCGGGCGCGCTCCGAGACCACATTCGGGTCTGCCCCCGATATGCGGCCGCTCTCCTCGCAGGAGTCGGCGTCCTGCCTTGAGCCGTACCCGTTCTCCACGGCCCATTCCACCCCCCGCACCATCACCTCGTCCAATTGTGAGCCGGAGAGCCGGACGGCGCCCTTGGAGCCCACTCCGGAGGGTATGGACGAGAAGAGCTCGTTCACTATATCCTTGAGCCGGGGGCGCAGGGTATCCTCGTCCAGGTTGGTGCGCAGGAGCCGCACGCCGCAGTTGATGTCGTATCCCACACCCCCGGGGCTGATCATGCCTTCTTTGGCATCCATGGCGGCTACCCCGCCCACCGGAAAGCCGTACCCCTCGTGGCCGTCGGGCAGCACCACCCCGTGGCCCAGTATGCCTGGTATGGAGGCCACGTTGCGCGCCTGCTTGAGGGTGCGGTCGGTCCGCATCTTGGAGAGCAGGGTGTCGCTGGCGTACACCCGCACCGGCACTTTCATGGTCTGGTCTGCCTCGATCATATACTGCCCGTTCCCGGCCGGTTTTGGATTGGGTGACGACATGTGGTTCGGGAGCGATGCTGACCCCAGCCAATTTAAACCATCAAAGGGGGCACATATTCAGCAGTTGCACTCTGTTGCAACGCCCAGCGCCTCACCCACGCTCCGGCACTGCTGGCTGAATATCGCGCCGGGGATGATCCGCTCGTTTCGGTCCACCCTCAGTAGCAGCCGGCCGTTCCCCGCCTCCAGGTGGAGTTCGGCCCCGGCTATGATCGCCATGTCGCAGAGCAGGAGTATCGGGGATATCCTCCTGATCAGTCGGAGGTCGTCGGGGCGCAGCAGCGGACCGTACCTTCTCATGAGCAGCCTGGTCCTCTTCGGCTTTTTGGCGTACGCTAGGCACAGTGTCGAGAGCAGCTGCGCCCGGTGGGACAGGGCGCTGGTCCCATCCAGCATGCGGTACAGAAAATCGTCCGCGTCGCGGAACGTCCGGAGCCACTCCAAGTTTGCGGCCGCCGCCCGTAGTATGGTGTGCTCCTCGCCGGATAGCAGCCCCGACGAGCTCATGGTCCGTACCACCCCCGCCTCACTGGACGGCATGCGCGGCGCCCATGAAGGAGCGCGTACCAACTCCCGAACGTGGTATGCGGAGATTCCGTGCAGGCCAATCTCCGGATACCTGCCGGCGAACGCGAGCACCCCCTCCCGCAGCCCCGTAGAGCAGACGCGCATGGCATCCAGTCCGAACCAGTCCATGACCTCGGAGACTATGACGGCGCCCGCCTTTATGATGTCGGCCCGGCCCGCGCCGATCTCGTACATCTGGGCCAAGATGTGGCGGTCCCGGGAGAGGATATCTATGGTGACGTCTCGGAGCAGCCGGCCGGCCATCATATAGTTGTGGAGCTTCCTGAGCGGGTACGACTCGTAGGACTGGGCATACCTTGCTATGGCCCGTACCGTGCCGCCCACCCCCACCAGGACCGTGTCCCGGCCCAGCGAGCCCAAGCTCTCGGGTGGCGGCAGCGACTCGCGCACGTACGCGCGCAGTCGTCGTATGGAGTCGCCGTCAAAGTCCGAGTAGCCAGCGAATCGACGGGTGGCGACCAGCGCCCCCAATGGAATGGAGAGCGCCCTGGTCACGGCGTGGTTTCTGGAGGAGACAATCTCCAGCGAGCCTCCCCCGATGTCGAAGAATATACACGTGGGTATGTCCAGATGGGTGGCCGCCCCGGCATACGAGCACAGCGCCTCCTCGTCGCCGGAGAGCACTTCGAACGCGAACCCCGTCTCGTCCCGTATCCGGGCCAGCAGGGGTCCGCGGTTCGCGGCGCGCCTCACGGCGCTGGTGGCCACGGCCAGCACCCTCCCCACCTCCTCGTACTGTATGATGTTATGGAAATGCTTGAGCATGTCCACCAGCTGGTCGGCGGGTCCTTGGTGTATGACGCCGTCGTCGTACTCGTCCAGCCGTATCTTGGCCGACTCGCGGTGGTAAGGGCGGTACGCCCCGGTGTGGTCTGCCGAGTAGCAGACCATCTTGACGGAGTTGGAACCGAGATCCACCACCGCCGCCCGGCGCGGGTACTCCGTATCGGTGAGTGGGTCGGCGCTCAGGACATCATCCCCATCTGCTTGGGCGTCAGGATATAGCGGAGGGCGCCATATCCCAGTACGGGGAGCCGCACGCAGGCCAGTCCGCCCTTCTTGAGGGATATTTGCACGGGGCGTCCGGATGTCATGTGGGATATGAGTCCGGTGAGGTGTGGCTCGTGGCCCACCAGCATGATGGAGTCTGCTCCCGTGGAGCGTATTGTATGTAGTGTCTCGTCCGGTATGGTCTCGGGTTTGAGGTCCTCCCATATCTCCACTTCTGCCCCGACATGTTTTGATATGACCTCGGCGGTCTGCACGGCCCGCAACAGTGGGCTGGACGCCAGCGTGTCGGGCCGTATGCCCATATGGCGGAGGGCGCGACCCGTCCTGGTAATCTCCCGGCGGCCCACATCCGTCAGGGGACGGTCGTGGTCGCTGGGAATGCGGAGGGACGGTGGGGCGGCCTTGCCGTGGCGGAGTATGTACACTTCCATGCCGTTCCATACCGGATGTGCATATATGGTTGCGTAGAGGGACTGTGGTGGTGCCATGCTAGGAGACCGATCAACGATTCATGCTTTAGCGGTGGGGGGCCGGACTAGGCAGGACAAACAAGCCGCGGTGGAGTACAGATGGGAAAACCCGTCGTACTCTAGATGTTTAACCCTCAGATCGGCATGATAGAGATACGCCACGAACACAACCTGATGTCCAAGACCGTATACGGGTCGAAGGAAAAATTCCTGACTGGCAGACGAGGTTTACTAGAGGGCCCTGACGCCTCCAAACACACTCCGTACGGTCACCCCAGATCCCCCCTCAATGCATCCAGGGATCCGGCCACCGTGTGCACCTCCGATATATGGTGAGATACGCCGAACCGCTCCAGTTCCTCGGATGTGAACGGCCCTATGGAGATCACCGCCACGCCGTCCATATCGACCGGACTCTCAGACGTGCGGCCCATGATATCAAAGAATGCCCGCACCGACGAGGCGCTCGTAAACACCAGCCCGTGTATATCACCGACCCCCAGCATCGTGGCAAACTCCTCCCATATGGGCCCGCCGGGGTGCGGCTCCACATCGTACAGGTGCACCTCCCGGACGTCAAAGCCCTCCTTCTCCAACAGTTCCCTCAGGAACGGAGTGGACGCCCCGCTCCGGGGCACCAGCACGCGATTCTGGGCGCGGTCCATCCTGGACATGACCTCGCCCACCCCCACCGACGAGTACACAGACTCCGGCATCGCATTGACCCGTATGCCATGCTCCTCCAAGGCGGCGGCGGTCTTGGGGCCCACCGCCACCACCACGGTGTTGGCGACGGCCAGCCTCACCGCATCGTATGTGCCGCGCGACCTGGCGTCCTCCATGAGCAATTTCACCGCCTTGGAGCTCATTAGTATGGTGTAGTCGGGGCCATATGCCCGGCATTCCCGCACATACCCGGCCGATATGTCGTCCCCCCGGCCCACCAGCCGTATGGTGGGCAGCGGAATGGCGCGGCCCCCCTCCCGCTCCACCACAGATACGAACTCGGCGGCGTCCTCGGGCCCCCGGGTTATCGCGATGTTGTATGAGCGGAGGGTCATCTCCAGGCCAGCTCCCCGCCCAGGCCGGCCACCCTGCCTATTATGATGTTGGCGGGGGGCCGCATTCCCCCCACCATATCAGATATGTCGGATATGGTGCCGGTCACTATATCCTGCATGGGCGTGGTCCCATATCGTATCACCGCGACCGGCGTCTGCGGGTCCATGCCGCCCCGCACCAGCCCCTCGCATATTATTCCGATACGGGAGAGGCCCATCATCACCACTATGGTGTCCACCGCCCCGGCCAGCCGCTCCCATTCTACCGACTCGTGCCCCTTGTCTGGGTCCTCGTGTCCGGTCACAAACGCCACGGACGAGGAGTACCCCCGGTATGTCAGTGGTATGCCCGAGTATGCGGCCGAGCCCAGGCCCGAGGTGATGCCGGGTATGATCTCGTACGGTATGCCGTGTGACTTCAGGAACCGGGCCTCCTCGCCGCCCCGCCCGAATATTATGGGATCTCCTCCCTTCAGCCGGACCACCGTTTCATATTCCCGGCCGTACCGGAGCATCATATCATTGGTGGAGTCTTGGTGTGTTGTGTCGTCGCCCACGGCCCGGCCCACATACACCATCTGGGCGCCGTTCGGCGCCATCCCCAGTATGTCGTCGGCCACCAGCCGGTCATACAGCACCACGTCCGCCGTACGCAGAAGCTCGGCGGCCCTCACGGTGAGCAGGCCGGGATCCCCCGGCCCGGCCCCCACCAGATACACGGTCATCGCCACCCCTCCACGTCCTGGCGCCATTTTAAGGCAAACGAGGCGGCCCCCGACTCCAGCAATATGCGGCCGGCCTCCTCGCCCACCGAGACGGGATCCGTCCCGGAACACTCCGCGTGTACGGCCCCCCCTCCGGTCATATAGGCGGCCGCCCTCATCCGTACCATATGTCCGTCGTGTCTGGCGCAGGCGGCCACGGGGAACCGGCACCCCGACTCCAGCACACGGGACAGGGCGCGCTCGGCCTCCGCCTCCGCCCGGGCGTGCCCGTCCTGTATGGTCTGCAGTAGCGATACCATATTTTGGTCGTCGTTCCGGCAGACCAGCGCCAGCGCCCCCTGCCCCGGGGACGGGATGAACGTGTCACGCGGCAGATCCATCGTGCGCACGTTCAGATCCAGCCGTCCCAGCCCCGCCCGGGCCAGTATCACGGCATCGAACGTATCGCCCACCTTGGAGACGCGGGTGTCCACATTCCCCCGGATGGGCCGCACCTCGCATTCGGGGAATGCCAGCCTGGCCTGCGCCGCCCGCCGCAGGCTGCTGGTCCCCACCACGAACCGCCCTCCGGTGTCCAGGTTTGGGCGGCACACCATGGTGTCGTACGGGTCGGCCCGCTCCGGCACGCAGGCCAGCACCAGGCCCGGCGCCATCTCATTGGGGACGTCCTTCATGCTGTGCACCGCAAAGTCGGCGCGGCCGTCGGCAACAGCCTGATTCACCTCCCGCTCGAATATCCCCCGCCTGTCCATCGCGAACATCGGCCGGGAGTCCGTATCGCCCCGAGTGGTCACCGTTACTATATGGAATGACACCCCGGGCGCCGCATCCTTCAGCATGTTCATCGCCAGGCGTGCCTGCGCCACCGAGAGGCGGCTCCCCCGCGCCGCCACCGCATACGCTATGTGGCCATCGCCCCCAGGGCGTCCTGGTAGGCCCGCGCCACCATATCGATGTCCTGGTCTGTGTGGGCCGCCGACAAGAACGCGGTCTCGAACTGGGACGGGGCCACGAATATGCCACGCTCCAGCAGGCCGGCGAACAGCCTGGAGAACGTATGGGCATCCGCCCTTTTGGCGGTGTCATAGTCGTGCACCATGCCATCCGTAAAGAAGACCTGCATCATCGAGGCGATGTGGTGCACCACGCAGGGCATGTGGCAGTCGGCGGCGGCGTCCCGCACGGCTCCGGCCAGGCGGCCGCACTGCCTCTCCAGCCGGGGATACAGCGAGCCGGCCATCCCGTTTATGGTATGTATGGAGGCGGCCGCGGCGGCGGCGGCCACCGGGTTGCCCGCAAAGGTGCTGGCCTGGTATACCGTACCGCCGGGGGCCAGACACTCCATGATATCGCGGCGCCCCCCCACCGCGGCGGCCGCAAAGCCGCACCCCAGGGCCTTGGCCAGGGTGGTCATGTCCGGCCGCACGCCATAGTACGACTGGGCTCCCCCCGGCGACATCCTAAACCCGGTCACCACCTCATCGAATATCAGCACCACACCCCGCTGTTTGGTGGTGTGGCGCACCCCCTCCAGGAACCCCTTGCGGGGCGGTATCAGCCCCATGTTGGCCATCACCGGCTCCATTATGACCCCGGCGATGTCATCGCGCGACTCCACCACATCCAAAAAGCCCTCCAAATCGTTGTACGGCAGCACTATGGTGTGGTCGGCCATGCCGGGTGGCGACCCCGCCGAGGCGGGCATCGACGCCGAGCCGCTGCCAGATTTGACCAGCACCGTATCGTGGGCGCCGTGGTACCCCCCCGCGAACATCACTATCTTGTCCCGGCCCGTATATCCCCGCGCCAGCCGTACGGCCGTCATGGTGGCCTCGCCGCCCGTATTCACCATGCGGCTCATCTCCATGGAGGGGTAGTTGCCCCGTACCAGCTCGGAGACCTCCACCTCCAAGGCTGTGGGTGTACAATACAGGGTGCCCCGCCCCATCTGTTCTGTGACGGCCCCCAGTATATCTGGATGGCGGTGCCCCAGCAGCAGGGCCCCGTACCCGTTGCACATGTCTATCATGGAGTGGCCGTCGGCATCCCACATCCGGCAGCCCTCGGCTCGCTCCGCAAAGAACGGGTACGGATCATAGTGGCGCACCGGGCTGTTCACCCCGTGCGGTATGGCATGGCGGGCCCGGACCGCCAGCTCCTCTGACACACCCATTTCAGGGCTCCCCCCGCTTGTCCATGTCGGCGTGGGCGGGCGTAGCAAATATTTGTGTAAGCGCCCCAAGAGATATGACCACAGCAGGCTTTGGCCCTGCCAGGTGCGGCCAGCAAGGTACGACAGCCGGTATAGAATGACCCGTAAACCTAGACTGATGCATAGACGGCCCTGAAACAAATGGCGCCTAGAGTGAAAACGCGTGTCTGGAACAATCAGACTTGTGGGTTGAAATGTTGGTCGGCTGGAGTTGGGCCACCTTTGTCTCGGTTCAATTGGCACTCCAGATACTTATGATAGTGTTTTATCCGATTTTTCGGCATAATACAGGAATATTCAAATATAATACACCAAACATGAGCAATATGGAAAGGCCAACAGATGAGGAACGGAGAGTGTTGGAATTTCTACTAAATAATGCGTTGGAGTTGGAGGCAAATCTCGTAAAGAAAGGCGAGCGGATAATGTCCGAGGTTGAGCGAGTGAGGATGACGATTAAAAGGTATGAGGCACTGCTTGATAGGTAGGCAGCCTACCTGTACTCTGCCTCGATAGCGGCTATTCGGCGGAAGCTCTCCGTCAGGTCGCGCGCCGCCTCCGCCAACTCATGCTTGCCCAGCCGCTCGGCCACCTCGATCGCTGCCTCACCAGAGTCGATGGCCTCCTGTATGGTTACCATGCATGTTAGTAACTGGTGTTGGGTTTTAAACCTTAACTCACCAGTGGTGCACATACCCAACTCAGCCAATTTTAGGCGCGCTGTACACCCCGGCGCCACACGTTACCATACGTTGCCGATTGTAGTTTTACGCCGCAAGACCGAGATACCCGCATCATATCAAAATCTGGCCTAGATCGTAACCGTTTTGCTTTTTGAAGTAGCCCGATCGATCTTGACGGATGGGAAGCCGTGCGCGAACCATC
>JAEFDA010000031.1 GCA_016126025.1 Nitrososphaerota archaeon
TGTCTCGGCCAGCGCTCCGGCGGCGGCACAGCTGCACATCCCGATGGACGAGTTTGGCTCGTACATGGATGCCAACGGAATCTACACCATAATAGGCAACGTCAAAAACGGGTATGACCGGACCGTCTCCCCAGTCTTGGTGCTGTCGGTTAGAGATGGTCCAAGCACCCACACGCAGACCATACTTCACAACAGCATACCGGCCGGCGCCGAGCTCCCCTTCAAGGTAAAGCTGCCCGGCGTCTCAGCCGATGCCAAGCTGCTGGAGCCGGAAGTGTATCCGGAGTGGGCGCGGGGGGATCCGCCCGACATCCGCGTGATATATGATGAGACGCTTGTACTGCATCCGGACGGCCACCTCACCGGGTACGTGACAAACGCAGGCAACCATACCGTGGAGGATCCGGCCATATGGGCCGTGGTGCACGGGGCCAAGGGGCCGCTGGACGTGGCCCGGAACGCACACCCGCTGGGGATAATTACGCCGGGCCAGGTCGTCCCGTTCTCGATGTATCCTGATCCTGCAGTATCGGACACGGTGACATACTACAGCTGTTTTGCGCCCTCGGACAACTCTGTATTTACCATCAAGGCCGACAGGAATGGCCAGCCATACGACCTTCGGTACGAGTCCGGCTCGTGGCTGTATAGGCCCGTATTCAGCGCGGACGGGACCGAGGTGACCATCCAGTCCACGAACAGCTATCCATTCGAGACGTTCGCGAACCTGGAGATACCTCCAGTGACGCGGGAGGAGGCATTCACGGTGTACCTGGACGGCCAGGACGTGGATTTCATCCAGAGCATAGACGAGATGGGCATGTGGCACCTGGCCTTCAACATACCCAAGCACTCCCAGCCGGTCATAAAGGTGCAGGGCTTTGAGGAGGGTCCCCTCCTGCCGCCCTTGGTCCCGCCGTACCTGCGGGAGGATGCGGCCCGGTGGGCCGGCGGCCTCATACCGGACGACGATCTTTTGGAGGATCTGAGGCTGCTGGCAGACCGTTCCATGATGCCGTACGGGCCGGAGGGCGACCCGCTCCTGCCCCGGTGGCTGGCGCCCCTGATGGAGTGGTATGGTGACGGCCTCATATCCGACGACCAGTTCCTGGCCGCCCTGTCGTACTTGCTGTACCATGGGGCAATGCGCCTAGGCTAGGATGCCGCCTGCCTTTTCGGGCTGCGCCTGCGTTGCATGATCCATAGGTTTGGCACATCATGCGACCAGATCATGTCCGCCACGTTGCAAAAACTGCCAGATCAATACCACAAAACTCCCTCTTGCCTATTTTCTGGCGTTATGCTGAGCCTAAACGCATACCCATGCGTTTTACAATCCTTTAAAAGGCCCACGAAGGGGCCTACCACCCGTGAAGCCGGTATACTTCTTTGACGAAGGGCACGGGCAGAGCCGCAGGCTCTTGGGCGGAAAGGGCGCCGGACTCTGCGAGATGACCTCTCTGGGGCTGCCCGTCCCGCCCGGGTTTGTGGTCACCACGGCCGTCTGCAAGGACTACTACAGGAACGGCCGCACCATATCAGACAAGGTGATGAGGGCGGTGCGCCGGAACGTGTCCCGCATAGCCCGGGAGACGGGCAAGAAGTGGAAGTCCGCGAGGAACCCGCTGCTGGTCTCGGTGAGGTCGGGGGCGGCCATATCGATGCCCGGCATGATGGACACCATACTGAACTTGGGCCTCAACGACGACACCGTGCTGGGCCTGGCCGAGCAGAGCGGGAACCCGCGCTTTGCCTGGGACTCGTACCGCCGCTTCGTGCAGCTGTTCGGCAAGGTCGTGTTCGGGGTGGACGATTCGACGTTCGACGACATACTGGACGCGGCCAAGGAGAGGCAGGGCGTGACCGGGGATGCCGAGCTCAGCGAGGACTCCCTGCGGGACGTCGTATCGCAGTACAAGGAGGCCTGCCGGCGGCACGCAGGCCGCGACTTTCCCGAGGATCCTGACGAGCAGCTGGAACTGGCCGTGAAGGCCGTCTTTGCCAGCTGGATGGGCGAGAGGGCTGTGGTGTACCGGGAGAAGAACCGCATCACCCCCGACATCGCCGACGGGACGGCCGTCAACGTGGTGTCCATGGTGTTTGGTAATATGGGCGAGGACTCGGCCACGGGCGTGATATTTACACGGGACCCGGGGGACGGCTCCCGCAGGCTGTTCGGCGACTACCTGGTGAACGCGCAGGGCGAGGACGTGGTGGCCGGCACGCGGACGCCCAAGCCGGTCGCCCGCATGGTACGGGAGCTGCCCGAGGCGTACGACACTCTGGAGAAGACCTGCAGCACGCTGGAGAAGCACTTCCGGGAGCCCCAGGACATCGAGTTCACGCTGGAGCAGGGGCGGTTCTACCTGCTGCAGACCAGAAGCGCCAAGATGAACGCGTCGGCCATGATCCGCACCTCCGTGGAGATGGTATCTGAGGGGCTCATAGACCGGAAGCGGGCAGTCTCCCGCCTGTCGGCCGAGCAGCTGGAGCAACTGCTCCACCCCAGCATAGACGCCAAGGCCTCCAAGGATCATGATACATTGGCCCGGGGTATAGCCGCCTCGCCGGGGGCCGCCTCCGGCCGCGTAGTGTTCGACGTTCGTGAGGCCGTGGAGCTGGGCGAGGCCGGAGAGTCCGTAATACTGGTCCGGGAGGAGACCAAGCCCGAGGACGTCCCGGCGTTCTTTGCGTCGGTGGGCATACTTACCAGCCGGGGCGGAAAGACCTCCCATGCGGCCGTGGTGGCCCGGGGGATGGGGAAGCCCTGCATCGTGGGGTGCGCCCAGCTGAGGATAGACGCCGACGCCGGCACGTGCACGGCCGGAGACCGCGTGGTGCGCTCCGGCGAGCACGTAACCATCGACGGCGCCACGGGCATCGTGTATCTGGGCACGGTTCCCACCGTGCGTCCCAGAATGACCAAGAACTTCCAGACCATCTTGGAGTGGGCCCGGAAGGGCAAGCGGCTGGGGATACGCGCCAACGCCGACACCCCGGAGGCCGCCCGGCTGGCCCGAAAGTACGGGGCCGAGGGTATAGGGTTGTGCCGCACCGAGCGCATGTTCAACGCCGAGGACCGCATAGGGCTCTTCGTCCGCATGATAATGGCCCGAGACGGGGCCGAGCGCCGGGCGCGGCTGGCCGAACTGCAGAGGCTGCAGCGCAGCGACTTTGCCAAGATACTCAAGGCCATGGAGGGGTATCCGGTCACCATACGGCTGCTGGACCCCCCACTGCACGAGTTTCTGCCCAACCCCGAGGAGCTGGCCGGCCGCATAGCTCAGATGCCCGGGGACGAGGCGGCGGCCCAGAAGCCGGTGCTGGCGAGGGCCCGGGAGCTGGCCGAGGTGAACCCGATGATGGGGCACCGCGGGGTGCGCGTGGGGGTCACATATCCGGAGATATACGAGATGCAGATAAGGGCGGTCTTTGAGGCGGCCGCCTCGCTGGCGCGCCGGGGCGTCAGGGCCGTGCCGCAGATCATGGTGCCGCAGGTGGGGAGCGTTGAGGAGCTGGACCACATAAAGAGGATATACGACGATATACGCTCGGAGGCCGAGCGCAAAAACGGCCGCCCCGTCCCGGTCAGCTTCGGGACCATGATAGAGGTGGTCCGGGCCGCCGTGACCGCCGACCGGCTGGCATCGACGGCCGAGTTCTTCAGCTTTGGGACAAATGATCTGACGCAGGCCACCTACTCGTTCAGCCGCGAGGACGCCGAGGGAAAGTTCCTCCCCGAGTACATGGAGAAGGGGCTGCTGGCCCGCAACCCGTTCCAGACGCTGGACGCCGACGGGGTGGGCGAGCTCATGGCATTGGCCATATCCAAGGGGCGCGACGCGCGTCCCGGCATGGAGGTGGGCATATGCGGGGAGCA
This sequence comes from Nitrososphaerota archaeon, assembly GCA_016126025.1. Taxonomy (GTDB): domain Archaea; phylum Thermoproteota; class Nitrososphaeria; order Nitrososphaerales; family Nitrosopumilaceae; genus VYCS01. The sequence continues at coordinate 3,881 of JAEFDA010000031.1, forward strand.
CGGGGGGGATCCGGACTCGGTGCGGTTCTGCCATGCGGCGGGCGTGGACTATGTGAGCGCCTCGCCGCACCGCATCCCCATAGCCACGGTGGCCGCCGCCCAGGCCGCCGCGTCAGGGAACTAGTCGATTGTCCCGCGAGCGCATACTGGAGGGCCGGACCCTCTCATACCAGAAGATAGTGCTGTCGGTCTCCGGCCGGATGATGCGGCTGCGGCTGAAGCGGCACTTGGCGCCTCGTACGGTGCGCCTGATTCTGGACGCGCTGCCCATACGGGGAAACGCCCACGTATCAGGCAACATGACGTATGTCAACACCGACATAAAGTCGGGGCTGGAGCGGGGGCGCACCGAGTTCCACGCGGGGGACGTGGCGTTCCTGCCCGGGCAGCGGTGCATATGCTTCGTGACCGGGCCGTATTCCACCAAGAAGCCCATGGCCCTCATAGGTACCACGGAGGGGGATGCGAGTATCCTCAGGACGGTGGGTCCGGGGGATGCGGTGGATATCTACGAGGAGACTCCCTGATACAACCAGTGGCCGCTGTAGCCGCCGACACGCTTTACGGATCCGCTTCTCGCGGCCTCCCTGAGGTATGCGTTGGCGGCAGAGACCTTTACGCCGGTGTGCCTGGCCAGATCCTGGGCGGTGATGACCTTGGAGCCCTTGAGTGGCTTGGCCGCCTGCTTTTCGGTCAGTGTGACGACAATCTCTGCCTTGGGCGGGCCCTGTCCCTTGTCCTTCTTGGAGTCCTTGGACGGCTTGGGCGCTTTGGAACGTGCCTGAGCCGCCGGCTTGTTCTTGGAGGCCATTGTATGGGGCGGCTGGGCGGTCCTCTTATAAACGGTAGTCGGCGGGGACCGCACCGGCTGTACGGATTATATCCGTGGTGCGCGCTGTCCCGTCAATGGCAGAAGCGAACGACGACTTTGGCGTGGTATGCCGCAAGGTGGAGG
>JAEFDA010000069.1 GCA_016126025.1 Nitrososphaerota archaeon
CCACCATGCCGTAAACCATGGTGAGGGAGAGTACGCCTCCGGCAAGGGCAACGAAATCCATACCAATAACTGCGAGTGCCGGATAGGCCTGTCCAAATGGTGGTTGAAAAAACATCGCGGTGTCAGCAAGTGGCACCTGGCGTTCTACATCAAGTCGTTCCAGTTCGTGCACAACCACCGCCACTACAGCCTCAGCGGCAGGTTCGTGGCCACGCTGGCCATGGTTCTGGACCGGTTCGAGGGAGTGCAGGCCTGATAATGGGACCTGCCCACATACCCATCCGGACCTAGCCCAAGCGTGCCTTTTGGATTGTCAACAACAGAAATGCCGCCGAAATGGCGTACACGACACGATTAGGCACCCCCAACACTTGGAATATGAGCGGTCCCCGTTGACTGTCAGTCCACCTGCTTGTTGTCGAAGTTATGTGGTATCTCCAAGTTGGAGACCGGTGTCTTGTCGACGGTCACCTCGTCCATCTTGGTCTGGCCGTTGTTCCTGAGAGTGGCGGTATCCGCAGCAGGTCCTCGTCCTTGACCACGCTGAGGTTGCGCACGTCTAGAGTCGAGCCGGGCTTGAGGGGGCCATATGCGGGTTCGGCGTGCCGGCCACCATCCCGTCGGACAGCGGATCCTGTTTTGTGGGCAGGGGTGGCCGCAAGAAGCAGGCCAGTACGTGGACCCCGACCGCATTTGAGAGCGAGCTGCTGGCCCTCAACATAGGCCTGATCAACGCACGGCCATACCACCCGCAGACCAACGACAAGCTGGAGCGGTTCCACAAGAGCCTTGAGAATGAGATCTGGAGATATCCTAGTATGGACGACTATACCGAGTACTATAACACCGACCGGCTGCACTTCCCACTGGATATGGACAACTACGAGACGCCGATGATGGCCTTCCGCAACAAGACGGTCGTCGACGAGACAAGGAGGCAGAATCCTAGGTCGATGGGGGCGGACATCAATGGCTGACGGCCAAGGTGGAGCGCGACGTGATTTCTATACACTATACTATCGTCTAAAGTGGATGGGTGCAGATCTGGTGCCAGAAACAATATTTTATCATAAGACTAATATACAAAAAACAGTCAAGGTAACTATGGGAGATATCATCTGGGGGAACGGCTCCAACGTACTCTCGGCTAGTTCGTTTGTTCTCAATGTGACACACCGAAAGGACGGGAACAGGGGCGACTATTCCGATATGGAAAAAATAACCGTAACTTCGGCGGACTTGCCAGGCATGCCGCACAACATGGACGACTGGACCGAAGGTTCGTTAAGGACATGCGTGGTTGACGCCTTTCTGAAATGCGAGGTTGAACGAAGAGACGAATCTGGAACTATTATGGGAAAAATATCGCATTCCGGCGCCGGCGGATACTGATGTGGAAGCCACAGATAGTTGGTCACCTGTCGGCCGAAGAGATAATCTTGGAACGTCTAATATCCGGAAAAATCCCCATGATAATAATTCACGGTTTTTATGACAAAAAAAGCTGCCAAACGGCCGCTGAAAGAATAAAAAACCATGATCAATCCCAATTTCAGGACGGGGAGTTAAGGCATATAGGCCCGTTTTTGATGGCGCATGCAACCGACAAGGAGAGGTACTTCAAAGACTCGATGGAGTGCAAGATAACCTATGAAGAGATATTCTACGGGATCACGAATCCGGTGTTGCAGATCTACGAAGCGGTTGCCCGCATGTTTCCTGGCCACTCCGTCTCATTGGCGCGCGAATTCCAATATGATTATTCTCCGGCTGTCATCCGAATACACGAGAAAGGCAGATCAGTTCCGGTCCACAAGGACAACGTAAAGTATGAAGGACGGGAGTATGCCGTATCAAACATAGATCACCAGTTATCCTGCGTGCTCCACCTTCAAGAATCAGAAAGCGGCGGGGATCTGGTCTTGTACAACAGAGCGTGGAAAAAAGGTGACGAGCAATTCCGCAACATAGACTTTGGATATTCGCAGAACCTAACAGAGTCCAGCCAATCCTGTAGGGCGCCCAACCTTGGGGCAGGAGATCTGGTTATTATCAATCCTATGTATTATCATGAGGTTACAAGGGTAACTGGAGATGTTCCCAGGATTACTCTTGGCATGTTTTTGGGAATTTACAGCCAAAAGCGCAAGATTGTGGCTTGGGCCTGAGGTCCCAAATTTCAGCCGCTCAGTTCGCCTACAAGATCCGTGGGGACTGCGGCATCGTGGCCGCGCCCATGATGTGGCCCGCAATAGCGGCAGCCATACCATCCATTCGACCCAATTAATAATTAGATATAAGATCGAATTTAGAGTCTACAAAAGATCCAAGTACCTACACCCACTCAGGCAGGCCGTGTGTCCCTCCAAGATAGTTCCAAGGGATGCCCGCGCCTTCATAACCACCGCCGGCATATCGCTCCGGCGGTTTGGTTTTTGTTGTATGGCACCAAAAAGATCTGTGCAGGAGGGAGCAAGGCTTGGCCGGCCGGAAAGTGGAGCATCGGCGTGGGGCTCCACTCTACCTTCTGTGGGATGGGGCGCCGATAACCCTGACCTGCCACAGGAGGTACCCCTGACCTAGGACGGGATGGACCGCCCGTTCTGGAATGGCCACGCTTCGACGTCACGCAACATCGACTGGCGGCCACGCCGGCTCAGCTATGACTAAACCATGCGGCCGCCCGCAGGGGCGGCCTTGCGGCCAATTATGTACCGAGTCTTATGGTTCGGGTGGCCCGCCTACACTACACTATGTTGTGCATAGCCCGCAGATCCGCGGCCATCGGGCGCAGCCCCTCGGGGATGTCCACGCTTATCTTATCCTTCAGGGAGAGGCCCGCCGCCTTCTTCTTGTTCCATACCATGGAATTGAACGCGACCACGTCGGCGGCCGCAACCCCGGGGGGGTCCATGCCCCTCGCCTCGGGGAGCCGCTGCAGGTGTATGCTCTCCTCAGAGTATAGCGCCCTCCACAGGTGGTCTGTTATGAACGGCACTATGGGGGCCAGCAGCCGCAGTATGGTGGAGAGCACCGTGTGCATCGTATGCACGGCCGCGGCGCCCTCCGGCTCCGTGAACCCGTCGCGCCGCGCCCGCCGCTTCACCATCTCTATGTAGTGCGCCGCAAACAAGTTCCAGGTGAACTCCCGGACGGCCGTGGCCGGCACGAAGAAGTTGTACGAGCGGTACCCCTCCCGGCACCTCTCCACTAGCCGGTCCAGCTCATATAGTATCCACGAGTCGGCGGGCAGCGGCTCGGCCTCCCCGGTGGGGGGAAACTCGGAGAGCAGCCGGGAGACGTTCCATATCTTGCTCAGGAACTTTCGCATCGAGTCTATCTTCTGCTCGTTGCACCTAAAGTCGTACCCGTGGTTCACCTCGCTGGCGCTCCACAGCCGGAAAGCGTCGGCGCCATACTGTCGTATCACCGGGTACGGGTCGATGGCGTTCCCCCTGCTCTTGCTCATCTTGAGCCCCCTCTCGTCCAGTCCGTACCCCATTATCCACGCCTCTCGCCAGGGTGCCCTGCCAGTCAGCAGGTCGCACCTCAGCAGCGTATAGTACAGCCAGGTCCTCACTATGTCCTTGGACTGGGGCCGGACCGCCGTCGGGTACGTCTTCTCAAAGAGACCGGGATCGCGCTCGTATCCGGACACGAAGAGCGGCGAGATGCTCGAGTCCATCCATGTGTCCAGGGTGCGGGTCTCCCCGGTGAACGCCTTGCTGCCGCACGAGTCGCACCTCTCCCCCGGGTATCCCTCCCGCCAAGGCTGGTAGTACCGGCCCGGCTCCGGGACGTGGGGGCGGTCGCATGAGTCACAATACCACACGGGCACCTCCGTCCCGTAGTATCTGCGCCGGGAGACGGGCCAGTCTATGGTTATCGAGTCCAGCCAGTTGTGGAGTATCTGCCGGTGCATGGGGGGGTGGAACACTATGGAGTCGGCCAGCTCCCGCATCCTCCCGATTTGGTCCTTCTGCTTCACGTAGTACTCGTCCATGGGAATGATCTCCACGGGCGTCCCGCTGCGCTCGGAGACCGGCGTGCGGTGCGTCATGTCCCGCTCGTACTCCAGTATGCCGGCCTCTCTCATGTCCCGTATTATGGAGTCGCGCGCCCGCTTGGGCCTAAGGCCGGCGTACCTGCCCGCCGCCGGGGTCATCCTACCGTCCATCCCCACCGATACAACTTCCTCCAGGCCCAGCTCCCGGAACAGGGCCACGTCGTTGTGGTCGCCATAACTGCACACCATGACCGCCCCCGACCCGAAGTCGGGGCGGGCCGAGGGGTGCGCGTGTATGCGTACCGTATGGCCGTACACCGGAACGGTGGCCGCCTTGCCTATCATGCCGGTATAGCGGACATCGTCGGGGTTCACTATCACGGCCCGGCAGGCGCAGAGCAGCTCTGGGCGGGTGCTGGCTATTGTGATGGGGTCAGAACCCTCCACCACAAACCTCATGCCCACCAGCTTGGAGGGCACGTCCTTGTAGGCTATCTCGGCGTCGGCGATGGTGGTGCCCGATGCCCAGTCGTAGTTGTTGGGCCGCGTGGCCAGGTATATCCTCCCCTCCCTCCACAGCCGGATGAAGGTGGCCTGCGTCATGGAGCGGTACTGGGGGGTGTCGGTGTGGTAGCGGCCGTCCAGCTCGCCGCTCATGCCCAAGGCGCGCATTATCTGGACCATCTCCGACTCCAGCTCGTCCAGCGCCTCCCGGCACATCTCCAAAAACTCTCCCCGCGGGACGTCCCTCATGCGTATGTTGTGCTTCTTCTCGGTGTATATCTCGACGGGGAGGCCGTTGCGGTCTATCCCTATGGGAAAGTAGACGGCGCGGCCCTCCATCCGGGCGGCGCGCGCTATCATGTCTATCTGGGCGTAGTGCGCCGCGGCGCCTATGTGCCACGGCCTGCCGGAGGGGTAGGGGGGCGGCGTGTCTATGGTGTAGTACGAGTCGGCCTCCGGCCTCGCATAGAGGCCCTCCCGGCTCCACCGCTCCAGCATCTCGTCCTCTATGCGGGGATCCCAGGCTTTCTGGGATATCGTGCGGGACATGCTATCGGGGAACCCGGGATATCATGTGGGACCCCTTGTTGTAGCCTTCGTATATGTAGACGCCCACGCCCTCCACGTTGTCGGGCAGGCTTGGCTCCAGCATCCGGATTATCTCGGTGGAGAGGTTCTCTACGGTGGCCTCGCCCCGGAGCAGGTATGTGGTGTGGGCGGGGACCTGCAGGTCGAAGTGGCCCCGGGGACCGTCGAACGCTATGCGGTAGCTGCCGCCGTCGCGGGATACAACGTACCTCTCGTTTATGAAGAACTTGTGGTCGAACTCCGCTATGACGCGGCGCACCAGCCTCTTGGCCTCCGCAAAGTCCACCAGGAGGTTGTCCCGGGTCCGGCCCACCATCTCCACCATGACCGAGGAGGTGTGGCCGTGCAGTATGGAGCACTTCTCCACCAGGGGAAGTATGTGGGCGTAGTCGAACGAGAACGAGGGATCCTCTAGGAATATGGATCCGGTCTCGGGCGCGTCGCTGTACAGTATGATGTCGTCCATCTCCTTCAGGCGCGAGGCCAGCCGGGGGTGCCCCACCCCTATTACGGGGGCGCCCTCCAGCCGGCGGCGCATCTCGGCGTACGCGGCGACGTCCTCGTCACCGTCCAGCACGTGTATGTAGCCGTCGGCAGTACGGAAGCTGGCCCGGAGGGCGGGCTGTCCGGGTATGCCGCACCCGTACTCGTAGTCCTTGTGCAAAAAGTCCAGCAGTCTGGCCACGGAGAGCTCGGTGCGGGACCTCATCAGGTTGCCCCGGCCGTCCGTATACCTAAAGTCCGAGTCGGTGATCCGGGCGGTCATGCGCATGCCGCCGGCACCCTGCAAATATTAACCCTCTAGGTCGTTTAGAGTGCCGGCCAGCCTCAGGTCCCGGTCGGTTATGCCTCCGGCGTCGTGGGTGGTGAGCCGTATGGTGACCCGGTTGTAGACGTTGGACCACTCCGGATGGTGGTTCATCCGCTCCGCCGCCAGGGCCGCCCTGGTCATGAACCCGAAGGCCTCCACAAAGTCGGCGAACCCGTACTCCCGGTACAGCTTGCCCTCCCGCAGGGACCACCCCGGCAGCGAGCCCAGCCGCTCCCGTATCTGGTCTGTATCCAGCCTCTCCATGGTGCCGGAGGGCGCAGCCTCAAATTTAAAGGCCCCCCTCCCAGCCCTTCCCGTGGAGGACGCGGGGGCCGGCACGCTGGAGGCGGTGCGGCGGTGCATGGGGGATGCCCTGGAGTGCGAGCGGGTGGGCGTGGCCTTCTCGGGGGGCGTGGACAGCTCCCTCCTCGCCAAGGTATGCTCCGAGCATGCGGGGGTGACGCTGCTGACGGTGGGCTTTGAGTCGAGCCACGACATGGAGTACTCGGCGCTGGTGGCGCCGCGGCTGCGCCTCCCCCACCATACCCATATCATATCCGGGGAGGAGTTGGGGCGGGCGTACCGTCTGGTGGACGGGGCTATTCCGCCGGGGCAGCCTCTCTCCTGGCACGAGAACTGCATCGCCTTCCACTTTGTGGCGGGGCTGGCCGCCGGTCTGGGGCTGGAGAGGGTGGTGGCGGCCAACGGCATCGACGAGCTCTTCTGCGGGTACGACTCATACCGCCGCATATACGACTCGGGGGAGGAGGCCATAGGAGAGATGATGCGGCAGAAGACCGCCAACGAGATACAAATGGCAGGTGCCATCAGGGAGGTGGCCGGCCGGCAGGGCATACTCATCGAACAGCCGCTGCTGGGGGGCGCCTTTGTGGAGTTCTCCGGAATGGTGCCGCTGCACGAGAAGATCACCGGATCCGGCGACTACCTCCGGAAGCACGTGGTGCGCCGGGCCGCCGCCCTGGCGGGGCTGCCCTCCGACATATGCCTCAAGAGAAAGAAGGCGCTGCAGTACGGCACCCGCATACATCCCCGCCTGCTCAGGACGATTCGGCGGAGATTATAGACTCGGCCACCCCGCGTATTATCTCCTGCGAGGCGCCCAGGTGGGAGCCGGCATCGAATATGCCCTCTATGTCTTGGGGGTCCAGGCTGCCGGAGATGGCGCCGTCCATGGAGATGGCGTCCCGGAAGTGGGTGCCGGTCTCGGCTGCCTGGAACGCCACCCGCTGGACGTTGCGGTACGCCTCCATCCTGGTATGGCCCTTCCTTATGAGGGCGTCCATGACGAACTCGGCATATATCTGGCCCTTGGTCTTCTCCAGGTTCTCCAGTATGCGGTCCCTGTTGATGACCAGCCGGGGCAGTATGCCCAGGGCCGTCTGGAGCATCTCGTCCAGTATTATGGACGATATGGGTATGATGAACCGCTCGTTGGCCGAGTTGGAGAGGTCCCGCTCGTGCCAGAGGGGTACGTTCTCCAGGGCCACGCCCAGCTGGCTCCGCAGCAGCCTGGACAGCGAGGTTATCCTCTCGCTCTTGATGGGGTTGCGCTTTACGGGGACGGCGCTGCTTCCCATCTGCCCCTCCGCAAACCCCTCGGCCACCTCGCCGATCTCCGTCCTCTGAAGGTTCCTGATCTCGACGGCCATCTTCTCCAGGGTGGATCCGATCAGGGCCAGGGCGAACACGTACTCGGCGTACCTCTCCCGGGGAACCACTTGTGTAGCGACGGGGGCCGGGAGCATCCCCAGCGCCTCGGCCACCTCCCTCTGCACGTCGACGGCGGCCCGGCCCATCAGCGAGCCGGTGCCCACCACCCCCAGGGTCTTGCATATGACTACCCGGTTCCGGGCCTGGCTGAGCCGGCGGCCGTGCTCGGCCATCTCCTCTGCCCAGTTGGCGAACTTCAGCCCGAAGGACATGATGCTGGCGTGCTGGCCGTGCGTGCGCCCCACCGCCGGCAGGTCGGCGTATTTCAGGGACGTCTCGGACAGCATCCGGGCCAGCTCCGATACCTTGGGTGATATGATGTCCAGCGCGTCCCTCATCTGCATGGAGTTGCTGGTGTCCACCAGGTCGTTGCTGGTGAGGCCGTAGTGTATCCAGGGCCGGGCGGAGCGGGTGCACTTCTCGGCCAGCGCCTCGACTAAGGCTGCGGTGTCGTGGTCGCTCTTGGCCTCCAGCTCGGCTATGCGCGCCACGGTCACCTCCCCGGGGGACGCGGCGCGTGCGATGCTCCGGGCCGCGTGTGTGGGTATCACATTCAGTTTGCCCTGGGCGGCGGCGACTGCCCCCTCTATGCGGACTTGGTGGTCCACCTTTCTCTGGTCTCCGAACACCGCCCTCATCTCCGGCGTTCCGTACCTTCCCCCGTCGATGGGCAGTATGGCCATTGCCATATACTGTGGGCGGTTCGGAAATAAATCTACGGCCGGATCTGGCGGGGGAGCGGCCGGAATTCCCCGACGAACACGCCTCATACGCCAGAAGACCGGATCCCGGCCGGATATCCCGGCGGATCCGCCGGGCGGCGCGGATCCGGACCGCAACCGCGGCACCGGGATTGTATGAAGCGGGCTGGTTCGGGGCGGGACAATCCGACCGTATATATACATTCGAGTGTTCATTTCCCCATGGCCAAGACCAATCCACATGTCAGCATAGAGAACGTGGTGGCCTCGGCTACCGTGGACCAGATGCTCAACCTCAACGAGATCAGCGAAAAGTTCCCCCGGACCGAGTACAACCCCGAGCAGTTCCCCGGGCTGGTCTTCCGGCTGCAGAGCCCCCGGACCGCCACCCTGATATTCCGCACCGGCAAGATGGTCTGCACCGGAGCAAAGTCCGAGGAGATGTCCGTGGACGCGGTGCGCACCGTGGTGCAGAGGCTTCGAAAGGGCGGCGTCGAGGTAAGGAAGGACGCGGTGGTGACCATCCAGAACATGGTGGCGGCCATCAACCTGCGGGGCCGCATACACCTGGAGAAGGCCGCCCGGACGCTGCCGCGGAGCATGTACGAGCCCGAGCAGTTCCCCGGGCTGATCCACCGCATGCTGGACCCCAAGACGGTGATACTGCTGTTCGCCTCCGGCAAGCTGGTATGCACCGGGGCCAAGAGGGAGAGCGACGTGTACAGATCCGTCCACAACCTGCACTCCCTGCTGGAGGAGAAGGATCTCATGCTGTACGACCACTAAACGGAGGCCCGGGGTGTCCGGACGGCACGCCGGACTAGGAGCCCCTGAATTCGAACGCCGACTCGTATGTCTGGTCCCCGTGGATGGCAGTCACAGTGTACGTCCCGGCGCTCCATCCGCCGGAGCCGGCCAGGGCGATGGTGTGAAAGGAGCCGTCGGCGTCTGGCAGGATGCTCTCGCGCCAGACCTGGCCGGAGGGTCCCGCTATGTGCACGTCTATCGCGCCACCGCCGGAGCCGTCCGAGAGGCCTTCCACCAGTATAAAGTCCCCGGCGCCGTACTCCTCCAAGTCGACCCCCACCGTCAGCACGGGTTCGGGCTCCACCACCGTTCCGCCCGTGTTGCCGGGGAGGGCCAGCAGTGCCACGGCGACGGCTATGGCGGCGACGGCCGCACCCGCCGCGACGGCAATGGTCTTGGAGGAGGATCTGGCCGGGGCCGCGGCCGGGGCTGGCGACGGCCGCTCCCGCACCTTCCGCGGGGCCGGCGCATCCTCGGCGCGGCCGGGGCTGGCGTGCTTCTCCAGCAGCGAGTCCACATAGGCCCGCTCGTGGTTGCTGATCAGCTCTCCGTTCACGGCGGCCCGGTGTATCTGCTCCAGTATGCGCTTGTCGCCCACGCCCAAGCCCAGCAGCGTCTGGGTGTCCTTGGCCAGGCTCTCATCGGCGGGACTCTCACTCAACGTCTTGTATGCGCAAACCGGCTTATTTATGGGGTTTGGCACCGGCGGTTTCCCGCGGGAGGTTTGGCCGGGCAGCACCACGGCGTATCGAAGGGGCCTAGAACCATGAACTTTTTAAAGAACCGCTTTGTACAAACACACCATGAAACGCGTAACAGCCATCATCCAAGCCGACAAGGTCAAGAATGCCACGGACGCGCTGGAAGGCAAGGTAGGTGGTTTCATCACCTTGGAAGGCAAGGGACGAGGTTCCGGAGCACGGCCCACCGTCAGGATGGGTAGGGGCACCGGCACCATGAAGGCCGAGTACAACCAGGTGGCGAGTATCATCACCATAGTGGACGACGCCCAACTGAATGCGGCCATTGACGCAATATCCGGAGCCGTCTACACCGGAACGGCGGGCGACGGGGTAATTATCGTCAGCTCCGTGGACGACGTAATCAACATCGCATCGAAGAAGAAGGGTGCCGACGCCCTTTAATCACTTTTTATTTAGCGGCCCCCCGGCTCTGCCCGGGGGCGACCTACTGATCTTGGTAGCGGCGCATCAGCAGGTATGCCACTATGCCGGCCACCACAGCTCCCATGGCTATCATGTCATACAAGCTCTCTCCGATACCCCGGCGTACGATATAACCCTGCCGTCCCCTCCATTCTGCCGCTGGCAGCGTTTGAGGCGGACGTCGGTCCGGTCTTTCAGGCGGGGTACGGCAGACGACAACAACGGGAAAGAACGCCCCGCCAACGGCGTCTCCTGTCTCCCTTGAATAAAAAAACGGCAGGGCGGCCGAATGGCCGCATACCCTCGGCGCGCTACTCCTGCCCCTCTATGCCCATCAGGGTCAGTGTGGAGCGGATCTTTGGTATCTTTCTGACCTTCCAAGTTATCGTCTCCCGCAGCTTCTCCACCTGCTCGGACTCTACCTTGGCCAGTATGTCATAGGCACCGAACGTCCCGTGCACTTCCACCACGTCGTCCATGGACTTGAGTTCGGATACCACCGACTCCTCTGAACCAAGTTCACAGTTTATCAATACGTACGCTGTTGCCACTATTCCTTCGCCACCATGTGTATGGGTGCCGGCCACGATTATAAAAGTCGTCCGTGCCTGTGGCGGAGAACCATCGGACAGGTACAGACTAAATACTAACTTTGCACAATACCCGCATGGACGAACAATCCACGAAAACAGAAGGCAGCCAGGACCTGCCCGAATACAAGGACCTGTCCCTGCCGGAGCTGTTCGAGATGTTTCCCGACGACCAAGCCGCCATGGGGTGGCTGGAGAGAAACGTGTGGCCGGACGGCCGCAAGTGCCCCCGGTGCGGGTACAGATACGCCTGTACCACCAAGCATCCGAGCATGCCGTACTACTGCTCCGAGTGTGACAAGCGCTTCAGCGTCAAGATCGGTACGATCATGGAACATTCCAGAATCGGCTACCAAAACTGGGCCATTGCCATATGCCTGATCGCCACCTGCCCCAAGGGCATATCCAGCGTACAACTGGGCCGGGATCTGAAGATAAGCCAGAGCTCGGCGTGGTTCCTGCTGCGCAGGCTCAGGGAGGGGTGGCGCACTTTGGCAGGGCCGGGCCTGATGGCCGGCCCCATACGGGCGGACTAGGTGTATCTGGACGGGCGCCAGAAAATCACACAGGTCGGGGTTCTGCCTATATTGTGAACATTCCACAACGATCTGGAGGGCCACCATACCGCTCCACCATGGCGACGGCGAGTATCTTTCAACGGGAGGCTGGCATGAAGGTTCCAGCGGGGGGCGAAATTACCCCCGAAAGGCGTGGAATGCGGGAATGGTTCCCGCGGAAGCCGCCAAGACCGGCGCGCAATCCGGACGCCATGCGGCGGCGCGAGAGACAAGCGTGCAACCACTCCAAGATATCAGGCGGCACGAAGCGCCCGGGGAGATGCGCGTACGCCGCGTGCCATTCAGGTGTGCGATTCCCCTGTGGCGCACTGCATCAGTGCCGCCCCACCCACCGGTACCGGTGGTCCTCCTCCACGATCTCCGACACCAAGCGGTCCGTCCCGATGCGGCCGGCCACGTTCACCTCGAATATGCCCGGATACCCCCTCCAAGGGACGGGGGTCCGGAACCGGACCGGCTTCTCCAGCACAAAGCCGTACCGGTTGTCCCAAAACCCGCTCCCGGCCAGATGGAGGGCGGCATCCGCCCTGACCTCGGTGGCGTCCGCGTACCTCTTGACGTCGACCAGACGGACGCGGCCCACTATGGCTCCGGTGACCGGCCCCTCCACCCCCAGCCGGCGGCAGTCATCCTCCCTCACCTTGAGCGGGGCGTGCACCAGAAGCTCGCCGCGGTGGCGCGTGCTCCATCGGCGCAGCTCGACGCGTTTTGCGCCCGAGACTATAAGGTCCGCGAACGGCTGCGACACAGATATGCACTTCAAGCCGGCACCCCGCGGCTGCCAGGTTCCGGCCGCGTGGACGGCGCCGCGGCGCCCCCCGGCACGCTGCCCGGCTTCTGGCCCGCAACCATCGTGGGGTGCCTGGTATGCCCAATTATAAACTGCGGTTCGCCCCGTTGTAGCGGACGAAATAATGATCTGCATCTTTTTAAATAACGTTCTCTATTTTAGGCGGTGGACATACCTGCGGACGCCCGGCGGCTGAACCCGTGGTGGGACGACCCCGCCGCCGTGGACGCCGACGAGGACATAGCGAGATGGATGTCCACAAAGTACACGCCGGACGCCTTGGACGGTGTGGAGCACGAGTCCGGCGGCGCCGTGTACGTGCTGCGGGGCATGCGCCTGGTGGGCAAGACCACTCTGATAAAGATCATGATCAAGAGGTTGCTGGAGGGCGGGGTGCCGCCTATACACATCCTGTACTATGAGTCCGATCAGCCGGAGAACATACAGGAGGCTGCGGACTACCACGCCAGGATGGCCAACGGCTCCCCCGCCGCGGGCCGCCGCTACCTCTTTCTGGACGGTGCCGCCTCCATTCCCAAGTGGACCGAGCGCATCGGGGATACCCTCAGGGCGGCCCGGGACTCCATCGTTACGGTGTCGGGCTACGCTGACGAGATGGGCAACGCCGACGAGGCCGGCATGCGCATACCCGACTTCCGCCGCATAGTGTCCCAGCCCGCCGGCGCCCGCAAGAGCGTCCACGCGAGGCTCGGCGTACGGCGCGGCCGCGACGTCGTCCTGACGCCGATGAGCTTCTTTGAGTCGGCCGTCAGGATAGACCCGGAGATCGGCGAGTTTGCCCGGAGCACCAGCATGTTCTCGCCGCAGAGCCGCCGCGACATATTCGGGAAGCTCATACGGCACGAGATCGACGGGCGCCTGGAGGAGCTGGCAGGATACAAGAGGCAGCTGGACAGGGCGCTGGATGTGTACCTGTCCACCGGCGGCATGCCGCATGCCGTGGCCGGCTACATCCGCAAGGGCCTCTCCTGGGATCCGCTGTACAAAACACACTTGGACCGTATGCGCGAGGCGTGGGATGTGCCGAGAAGGGACCCGGATCTCTTCGTACGCTTCGGGCGCTGGATGGCCGGTTACGAGGACAACCTCGTCTCCTGGGACAAGCTGGCCAAGGGCACCGGCATCACGCCGCCCCAGATGGTCCTCAACTATGCGAACCTGCTGGAGCGTCTCTTCGTGCTGCACATCCTGTACCGCCACAAGGACGGGAAGCCCGACACCAGCGCGGCCAAAAAGATCTTCTTTACGGATCCGGCGTACCTGCACATGTTCAGGTACTCGGCCGACCCTTGGTCTCTGCCCGCCCCGCTGTATGTGCCCGATCATCGGGACAAGGTGCTGGAGGGGGTGGTGGCCACACACCTGATGCGGCTGGCGCGGTCCATGACCGGCGGCGAGGGCTTTGATCCGCGCCGTTCCATATTCTACTGGACGGACAAAAAGTCCCGCCCTGTGGACTTTGTGCTGGATATGGGTGGGGATATACGCGTCCCCATGAAGGTGCAGACCGGCCACGTGAGCCGCCGGGACATGTCCGCCCTGACCAGGTTCCTGAACCAGACCGAGTACGGCGGCCTGCTTTTGGGACTGGAGGATCTGGGCGAGCAGAGGGACTACCTGACGGTCCCCGCCTCGGTATTTCTCATGCTGGCCTAGGTGTCACTCCCCGGCGTCCAGTATGCGCAGCACCTTGCGGGGTATGTCCTGGAGGCGGCTGGTGGCCAGGGTGCGCTCGTACCCCAGCCTCTTGAGGTTGGAGGCGATGGTGGTGGCGCGGGACGTGCCCGGCCCCAGGCCCAGCGCAACCATCCTTATGCCCCGGGATCGCACGGACCTGATTATATCCCGGACCGCCGCCGGGTCGGAGGGCTCGCCGTCGGTCAGCGTCAGGAATATGTCCGGCCTCCGGGCCTGCAGCGCGGGCAGCATCTTCTGGTATACCTGGGCCAGGGGCGTGGAGCCGTTGGCCACTATCCCGGCCAGGCGCCGGGCGTGCAGGCGCCCCCACCCGGACTCCTCGTTCTTTATGAGCCAGCAGACCACCTCCCTGTCCACCGTGCTGAACGCGTACGCGGCAAACCGCACCTCCAGATACGCGAGCACCTCGCAGAGGCCCAGGGTGGCCTTCTTGTAGCCGACCGCATCGGCAGATATGCTGGAGGAGTGGTCCAGCAGTATGACGACGCTGCTCTTTATGGAGCGGCGCGCGTCGGTTATGAACGGCTCGTGCCCGTCCAGATAGCTCTCCACGTCCAGCTCGTCGCCGGAGCGGCGGTGCACCTCGCTGTACCCGTTCTTCCACCTCCGGAACCGGGTCTTGAGGCCGCCGATGAGATCCGCGTCGTATATGGCCGACTCGTCCACCCCCTCGGAGGCCGGCGTGCGTATTCCCCCCATGCCGGGCACCGACTCCTTCTTCTCGTGTATGAGGGCCTCCTCGGTGACGGTGCGGTACTCGCCGGATACGGACTCTCCGGCCAGCACCGCGGCGGGATCCGTCCGGCCAAAGTCCCCCTCCCGGTTCTTCCGGACGGCCCCCAGAAACCGGGTCACGTCCCGGCGGTTCACGGGAATGTCCTGGCGTATGAACGGCAGGGACACCGGCACGGTCTGCAGCGAATCAATGTCCAGGATGCGGATTATCTCGCCGGCCCTCTTCTCCATCCAGTCGGTGCCCAGGTTCCCCTCCAGGGCTGCCCGCACCGCCTTTCCGGCCGCCCGGGAGGCGCGCACCACCCTCTGGAAGTGGGCGGCCTGCACCTCGCCCCGGAAGGCGCCGAACATGAAGTGCTGGTAGAATGTCTCCAGTATCTTGGCCCTGCCGTACACCTGCGTCAGCGGGGGCCGGGAGAGGAACCTGTAGGTCTGGCAGAACATGATCTCGTTGTCCATGCCCCTCCACATCCGGCGGCCCAGCGACTCCACCCTCCTCTCCTCCAGCATGTCCAGAACGAATCCGAAGGCGTGGTCCCGGCTCAGTATGCGCCGGCAGAAGCGCACCTTCATGGACTCGTACCACAGGTCCATCCGGAACTGCCTGTATCTGGCAAAGTCGTCCCCGGGCCTCCTGTCCACCGGGAACAGTATGATGCGGTTCTCGCTGAGGCGGGTGCGGGTTCCGGTCTTCTCAGAAAAGTCCACGCCCATGCGGACGTTCCCCGACCACCGGCGGGCCAGGAAGGACCCGATCTCCGAGAAGGACTGCGCGGTGCGGGCCATCTACCCGAACATGGAGGTTATGATGTCTTTCACCTTCTGGTACTCCATATCGCCCCACTGCGCGTATACGTTGCCGAAGACCATCCGGGCGGCCCGCTCGGCATCGGCGCCCGAGTCCAGCAGAATGCCAAAGGCGATGGTCTCGCGGATGCTGGGCGAGTAGAAGAGCTCCTCTACGGCGGCCGCCTGCCGCAGTATGTTGGCCAGCCGGACGCCCTGCAGCACGGCCTCCCTGTGCTCTCCGGAGGTGTGCCGGTCCACTATGTCGCACTCTGTGTCCTCGGGGGGATACTCCAGCCGGATCCTCACCGGAAACCTGCTCAGCAGCTGGGGCGGGAGCTCCTTGGTGCCCGAGTGGGAGAGGGGGTTTATGGTGCCGACCACGAACCACCCGTTCTGCGCCCGTATCGTCTCGCCGGAGGACTCCTTGAGTATGATCTGGCGCCGGTCGTCCAGCGACTCGTCCAGCCGTATGAGAACATCGGCCTCGGCGGCGTTGAGCTCGTCCAGGTACAGCATGCTGCCGCTCCTCATGGACCGCACCAGCAGGCCCTCGGCGAAACCGACGGTCCCGTTGTCCAGCGTCTTGGTGCCCACCAGGTGGCTCTCCCGGGTCCGGAGGCTGAAGTTTATGGACTCCAGGTTGGCCCCCACATGGTCGGCGAACCGGCGCACCAGGGTGGTCTTGCCGGTCCCCTTGGGGCCTATCACCAACACGAAGAGGCCCGCCTTGTAGGCCCTCTCCAGTATGCCCATGGAATCGTTCCAGTCCAGGTATGCGGGCCCCATGGTTATGCGGATGCGTCTCTGCAAATTATATGTAGCCGTCGGGGTGTATGTGGTTTTCAGGATCGGGGGCGCCCGTGCCCGGCCCGTGTGCGGGTCAGGGCTGCGCGTATACAGTGACGGTATCGTCGGCCAAGGAGTACCTGCCTATCTCCACCCATCCGTCCCCCGTGGCGCGCCAGACCGCATAGTCGGCGGAGGCCAGGTCTCCGGCCTCGTTCAGGACTATGTCTCCGATGGCGCCGCGGTAGCCGGCCGCCACCTCGCCAAGTACCGACCTGATCTCTGTAGCGTCGATTGTTCCGGCGCGCAATATGGAGAGGCCCGCCAGCCAGGCCGCGTCGTACGAGGGGTAGGCGTACGCGCTGACGGCCTGTCCGAACATCTCCGAGATGTGCGCCTGGACGCGCCCGTGGAGGCGGCCGGGGTCCTCCGTCGTCTGTATGGCGGTGAGTCCGACCCCCTCGGCCCACTCGCCTAGGCCGCCTTCTGCCAGCTCGGCGCGTCCCACCACCGTCTCGGAGCCGAACCACCGCACGCTCGACAGAACGTCGTACGATGATGCGGCCCGGGCTATATTGGTCGACTCCGCATGGGATATCATGAGGACGGCTACCCTGTCGGCCCCGTGCTCGTCGACCAGCGCCTCGACCTCGGACGCCAGCCTGGACGCCTCCGCCGAGAACTCGGTTTGGCCCAGGCCGTACCGGATACCGTCTCCCACCATACCCCCGCGGGACGCTGCAAAGTTCGCCGAGACCGTCCTGTGCAGTTCGTCCCCGTAGGGGTCGGCCACCCATATGGGGACCAGCGCCCCCGCCCCTTCACTCTCCAGCAGCCCGCCCAGCGCGACGCCCTGCTGGGAGTCGTCGGGTACCAGCCGGAACAGGCTGTCGTTAGCGATGGCCAGGCTCGGGGCAGTGGAGCAGCAGCTGAGCATCGTCATGCCGTAGGTGTCGGCGTACAGCTTGACCGCCTTGGCGCTGGCGCTGGTCCCCGGCCCCAATATGATGCCTATTCCCCGCTGGTGCATCTCTTCGGCCAGCGCCAGGGCGCGGACAGGATCGGCGCGCGGGTCCTCGGCGACGAGGGCCATCCTCCAGTCTATGCCTATCCCGTCCAGGAATGCGTTAAAGTCTTCGGCGCCCAGACGCGTGGCGGCCAAGGTGGCCCCCCGGGGGCCGTTGTCGATCGGAAGCAGCACGCCGACCTCCACCTCGCCGGCAAGCTGCCGGGCCGGGACAAGCAGGTCATGCTCCCCCAAGTATTTTGACTCGGACTCCCAGAAGCCCCCATCCGGGGACCGCACGTCATAGTTGGCCGAGTCCAGGTCCCCGGCCCCGTCCAGCCGGGCGGAGCTCAGCGCCCCGGTGTATTGGCCGGCCACTCCGGGGAGGGCGGTCTGTATAGCCGGAGTGTCGGCGCCGCCGGCGGCCTCTATGGCCTTGCCTATGATCCACACCGCGTCATACGCCGGATAGATGTACGGCGAGATGTCCTCCCCAAAGTCCGCCGCCAGGGCATTCCTTACGTACGCGCCCAGCTCTCCGTTGGAGACGAAGGGTTGCACGGTCCGAAACTCCACCCCCGTTAGGAACCCCGCAGACGCCTCATCGTCCAGCAGGGCGCCGCTCTGGGCCGCGGACCCGTCGCCGTACCACCTCACGCTCGCCAGCTGGTCGTACTGGGCGGCGGTCCGTATTATGGCATCTACCTCGTCGAAGCCTATCACCAGCACCGCCACCCCGTCGGCACCATACATATCGGAGGCCTCGGTGACGTACTTGTTCAGCAGCCGGACCTCCAGCGAATGCTCCGGAGTGGTGGGATCATACCGCACGCCAGTCTGGACAACGCCGCCCCGGTCCTCAAAGTCTTCAGCCGTCGCGTCCCTGAGTCCATTCCCGTAGGAGTCGTCCCTCCAGAACGGCACCAGGACCCGTACGCCGTCGCTCTCCAGCAGTTTTCCCAGGGCGCGTCCCTGGACGGCGTCGTTGGGGGCCAGCCGGAATACCGCGTCGCCGGGTATGGCCAGGCTCGGGGCAGTGGACGACGGGCTGACCAGAAGCATGCCGTTGTCATTCACATAGTCCATTATCCGCTCCAGGCTGGCGCTGGTGTCGGGGCCGATCACCATACCTATGCTCCGGGAGTTCATGGATTGTATGGCGTCCAGGGCGGTATCCGGATCTGTCTGGATATCCTCCAGTACCCACTCTATAGACCACAGGGCGCCGCTCCGGTTCAGGTATGAGTTGAAGTCGTCAACGGCCAGCCTGACCGCCGCGTCCATCTGGACGCCGCTGGAGCTGCTACTCCCCGACAGCGATAGCAGCCCCCCGATCTGTATGGTTCCTGTCGGGCCGTCGGCGGCAACGCAGCCGGGAACTGCAGCTACTGCCCCCGCCGCGAGTATTGCCACAAAAAGCCCGTTCAACTGCGTTGTGCCGTCCGGGCCCGCGCATATTAAAGCATGACTTCTGGTGTCCGGAGACCTATCCAGTTCGATGAATTTGACTACACGATCAAAATTTTAGGTAATATGATCTATACACTGCCAGATGAAAGGCACGGAATGGGCAAACAAGAAACACAGTTTCTCAAGAGAACCGCCGTATCACAGTACACGCTTGGGCCAAGACGGGGGAGCCGCTGTTCCTAAGCATGATCTATATTGGCATCAGCCGCTGATGCAACAACGCTAGGTGGACGATAGTATTTTATGGATAGATGGTGCATTACCATACAATGGATGCGACTATACAGCAGACGGCAGACGGGGGCAGGACGCGCGCCGGGCATGTGGACCAGACCGCCGCGCCGACTGGCGCGCCGCCCGGAGCCGGACAGCTTGGGGCCGGACACGCCCCGGACGACATTCCGGCGCTGTTCGGCGACCGCCGCCTGTCTAGGGAAGGGGCAGACGGCTCGGCCAGCCCGCTTGCCGAAATGCTCCGCGACATGGAGACGCGCTTCCCGCCGGAGAGGGTGTGGGGCGTGGTGGACGGCATGCTTCGCGACGGCGCGTACGCCGACAACGCAGACCGGCTGGCGGGCCTGTTCGCCGGCAACGAGGACTCCCCCTCGTTCGGCGTGCGGTACGGCATATTGTACCGCCTGTGCGCCGACGATAGCGTCGACGCGGCCGTGAGGGCCGACGCACTACCCTACCTGTCCAGCCTCGCGTTCGGCAGGTTCGAGGACGAGGACCCCTGCCGGTCACTGTATCGTATAGTGGAGAACCCTACCATGCTTGAGGAGCTGAGCCAAGCCGCCATAACGGCCGACCTGGCCAAGGACCGCCTGCCGAATTTCAGACCCCTGCTGCGCGGCATTTGCCTGCTAAAGTCCAGGGGCACGGACTATGACAAGACGTTGTCGTCGGCGCTGGACCTGGCCAGGATCCACGGAAAAGATACCGTGCTGGCGAGCGTGCGCTTCATGGTCGGCCACATGTGCATGCCCGAGGAAAACAGGCGCATAGCAGAGCGGTTGCTGCGCGATGTAAATAATGCCTGACGCCCCCGACGTACTGCTCCGCAAGGTGCCCACGAACTTTGTGGAGAATTTCCAAAACAAGGCCACCTTGGCAGAGAAGAAGACCATGCGGAGCTTTCAGGACATGGCAGACGACATTGCCACGGGCTCGCTCTCGCTGTACCGGTGCGGCGATGACGTCGACTTTCCGCGCAAGCTCGCCGCGGCACTAGCCATCTCCAGCGGCTACATCGCCAAGACAACGTTTTGGAAGATGCGCCTCGGTCAGGATCTTTATGTCATGACATGCGGCACGCCCACAGGCATCCCGGATGTGGACCGGGCTCATGCCACGGGGGCTAACTTTACCGAGGACGACCTAGTGGACATGCTGGACGCCGCCGATGTTGGCATGGACGTGGTGACAGTGCCGGAGGCCGAAATAGTTGACGAGCTGCGCCTGCAGGTCGCAGCGAACTCGGATGTCAAGTCCATCTTTGCGTTCAGCGCCAGAAACATGAGGCGGCTGGGACTGGAATAGTGTCTCACCCTCAGGGACAGTAGGGGACCCGGGCGCCTCCGGCCCGTCCTCTCCCGCTTTTGGTTCGTGGCGCCAGCCATATTGCAGCGTAGCCGTAGTATGGGGGTGCGGGGGATCCACCTTGCAGATCTGTTCCGATTTATCTAATTATATAATGACCATTCCGCCCACCCACAACATTCCGTAGGTGAGTGGTGTGGGTCCGGTTCCTGCGCTTTATGTCGCAGATTTTTGGACAAGGCCTGGCCGGCCCATAACAGCCGAGGCCACCCGCACGGCGTCCCGGCTCTCTGCCACGTTGTGGGTGCGGATGATGTCGGCGCCCCCCGCCACGGCCAGCGCCTCGGCGGCCAAAGATCCAAACATCCTGCCGCCCGGCTCCCTGCCGTCCAGCATGCGTCCTATGAATGACTTGTTGGATGCCGAGACCAGCACGGGCAGGCCCCCGCCCACCTCCC
Organism: Nitrososphaerota archaeon; assembly: GCA_016126025.1. Taxonomy (GTDB): domain Archaea; phylum Thermoproteota; class Nitrososphaeria; order Nitrososphaerales; family Nitrosopumilaceae; genus VYCS01. The sequence continues at coordinate 20,775 of JAEFDA010000069.1, forward strand.
TCAGTCTCCCCAGAATGGCGGCATCCCGGCGTGCCCAGTCGCCCCGTATCCTGGTGTGCAGACCCTCCCGTCCCCCGTCCCTGAAGAAGCCTATGGCCGGGTCCACCGCCAGCTTGTCCGGATCCGCCCCGTACTCCAGGGCCCTCCGCACCGCCCCGGACAATATGGCGGCGGTGTCGGCCGCGTCGCCTGTGCGCGTGCCCGGATCGTGGGCGCACAGCACCACCGACGGATCATACTTGGATATCACTGACCGCATGTCCGGATCATACATCAGGCCGGTCACATCATTCAGTATGGATGCTCCCGCGTCCATGGCCGCCGCGGCCACTCCGCTGCGGCACGTGTCCACCGAGACCGGCAGCCCGCATGACTCCGCGACGGCATTCACGCCGGACACCACCCTCTCCCTCTCAATGTCCTCGGAGACCCAGGTGTCCAGGTATGGCGCAGTAGACATCCCCCCCACGTCGATGTAGTCGGCGCCATTCTCAGCCATGCGGGCGGCCGCGCCGGCCACCATATCGCGCGATATACTCACCGACGATTTGTGGAACGACTCGGGGCTGGTATTGATTATCCCCATTATGCGCACCGGGCAGCCAGGCCCCGCCGCCAATCCGCCAATCATACATTTTAACGGCGACGGTACCATAATAGTCGTGTTACCCGGATGGGACAGGCAGTACAGGAGAATAGCCACCGAGTTCGGATACAGCCCCCAGGAGGACTCCCGCGCCGCCGCCCTGCTGGATAAGATGCTTACGGGCCCGCCAGACACCGGGCGCCTCCGGGATATAATATCCGGACGTACCGTAGTCTGCGCCGGGGCCGGAGCATCTCTTCTGGAATCCCTCCCACACATAGGGCGCTCGTCGGCGTCATGTATCGTGGCCGACTCGGCGCTGCCGCCGCTCCTCAAATATGGCATACTCCCCGACATAGTGGTCACAGACCTGGACGGGGACGCCGAATCCCTGATGGCGGCCGCCGGCCGGGGATCCATTATAGTGGTGCACGCCCACGGCGACAATGCGGACCGCCTGCATATGGCGCGGAGGCTGCCCGGCTGCATCGGAACGGCACAGACGCCGCCCACCGGGCACGTGCAGAACTACGGCGGCTTCACCGACGGGGACCGGGCTGCCTTTTTGGCGAGCCGGTTCGGGGCCCGGCGCATCATACTTTGTGGCATGGACCTGGGCGGACCGGTCACCGCCTGGTCCAACAGCACGCCCGAGAAGCCCCGCAAGCTCCGAGCCGCCGCCCGGCTGCTGGAGTGGATGGCCGGGTTTACATCCTCGTCGCTCTACACCGTGTCGTACCCGCTCCGGGGCTTTCAGGTCATATCCCCGGACCGAATCGTCCTGCTGGCCGGCGAGCAGCAATCCCATAAAAATAATAATCGTCCCCCGCCGCCACAGACAGTGAAACTCAGCGCCGAGCAGATCCGGGGCATCGCCGCCCTCCGCGAGAAGCTGCACGGGCGCGTCATACAGCTGCACGAGGAGCTGGAGGAGACCAACCTGAACATAGCCGCCTTGGATGCGGCGCTGACGCGGTCCAGCTTTACAAAGGCCTCCGAGTACACCCCTCAGGACGAGGAGGAGTCCGAAGAGCCACCCGCCCCCCAGGCCGACATACTACACGAGGCGGCCGCGCCGCCCGAAACCGCGGCTCCGTCCCGTGAGGCCGAGCCCCCCGCCCCCCAGCCCATCACCGCCACAAAAGGGGACGCCACCATTGGTACCATCCGCACGTACCCCGACCGGATAGTCGTGAAGATGGAGGAGGGCGTCTCCATACCCACGGACACCTCCCCATTCCGGACGTTCTTTCTGGACCGCGTGCTGGGCGAGATGGAAAAGAAGGACGCCGCCGAGGTGGACGCCGGCCTACTTCCGGCCGGCTCGGCCCTGTCGTTTGAGATAGACGACCCCGGCGGGCGCATCAGGGGGATGACAATAACCAACTACCGCACCGACGAGAGGGCGCGGGAGATAGACAGCACGGTCAGGTGGGTCCTGAACAGGATGCTGGAGAATGCCCGCTGAGACGGCCGACCGCATAGTGGTGCTGGACTTTGGTTCGCAGTACAGCCACCTGATATGCCGGCGCATCCGGGACTTTTCGGTGCGGGCCGAGCTGCTCCCGTTCGATGCGCCCGCCGCCGAGGTACGGTCCGACGGCACCCGGGGGATAATACTGTCCGGGGGGCCGGCCAGCACGTACGAGGAGGGCGCCCCCATGCCGCAGCAGGGCATACTGGAGTCCGGGCTTCCCGTTCTGGGCATATGCTACGGCCACCAGGTGATAGTCACCAAGTATGGCGGGCGCGTCCGGCGCGTCTCCCGGGAGTATGGCCCCTCCACCCTGACCATAGACGACGGGTCGGGTCTGCTGGCCGGCATAGGCCCGTCCACCCGGGCCTGGATGAGCCACGGCGACGAGGCCGAGGAGATACCCGAGTCGTTCCATGTCATAGGCCACACGGAGGGGGCCGCGGCGGCGGCCATATCCGACGGGGCCGGCCGCATATTCGGAATACAATTCCATCCGGAGGTGGCCCACACGCCCCGGGGGACCGACATCCTGCGGAACTTTGCGGTGGATATATGCGGCGCCCGGCAGGAGTGGACGATGGAGGCGTTCGTGGAGAGGTCGGTGCGGCGGCTCTCGGAGATTCCCGGCCGCATACTGTGCGGCGTCAGCGGGGGGATAGACTCGAGCGTGGCCGCCGCCCTGCTGCACCGGGCCGCGGGCGACCGGCTCCAGTGTATATTCGTGGACAACGGCCTGCTGCGGCACCAGGAGGCCTCCCAGGTCGCCGACATGTTCTCGGGGCTGGGCGTCAACTTTGATGCGGTGGATGCCTCCGCATCGTTTCTGGCGGCGCTGGAGGGCGTGGACGACCCCGAGGCAAAGCGCAAGATAATAGGCGAGGAGTTCGTGCGCGCCTTCACCAGATACTCCCAGGAGAAGGGCCCGTTCAGGTGGCTGGCCCAGGGCACCCTGTACCCGGATGTCATAGAGAGCGGCGTCTCAGGCGGGCCGGCGGCGGTGATAAAGTCGCACCACAACGTGGGCGGGCTACCCGACTGGCTGGGGCTGGAGGTCTTGGAGCCGCTGCGGGACCTCTACAAGGACGAGGTCCGAAATGTGGGGCGCATACTGGGGCTCCCCGAGCGGTTCCTGTCGAGGCACCCGTTCCCCGGGCCGGGGCTGGGCGTGCGCGTAATGGGCGAGGTGACCCCCGAGAAGCTCCGCATATGCCGGGAGGCCAGCCACATAGTGGAGGAGGAGCTGGACCGGGCCGGCCTGTACGACTCGGTGTGGCAGGCGTACGCGGCGGTAGGCGACGACCGGGCCGTGGGGGTGGTGGGCGACTTCCGCCTGTACGGGTACGTGGTCATGATCCGGGTGGTCGAGTCGGTGGATGCCATGACGGCGGACTGGGCCAGGCTGGACCACTCCCTGCTGGGTGTGATGAGCAGCCGCATCACCAACGAGGTGGAAGGTGTGGCCTGGGTCACCTATGCGATATCCAGCAAGCCGCCGGCCACCATCGAGCCGCAGTAGTGTGTCATCCAGATCCGCATTAGCCGACGGTGCGGCGGGCGCCGGCCCTCGCGCCAAGATGAGGAGCTGTCATATCTCTACGGGGTGTGCATTTTGTGCGATTTATCCGCAATGGTCACTCAAATGTTTGGTATCGTGGCCTGACGGGGCCCGCCGTGGACCATATGGAGCCGCGCTGATGCGCGGAGACGGGGTTTGGGAGCGGACAGATATTTTTGGTGCGATTTTGTCACGCTTGGAGTTTGGGGGCGGCACGACCGGCTCCAAAATTCCACATTATGTGGCAGATGCACCTGGCCGCATTCCTGAGCAGGTCAACTCTGGCAAACTCGTTGGGGGCGTGTATGCGCGAAAAGACGTGCGTGCTCCCCACAGCGACGCACGGGCCCCCCAAATATTCCATAAACTGGGACATGGGACCCGTCCCGGCGCTTGATATGTTCAGGCTGTGTCCTCCAAATACCGCGTCGGCGGCGGCCTTGACGTCGGCCACAAATGGGTCCGTCGGATCTGTCCTGGCAGCCGCCTCCACGTGGAATATACTCACCCCGATGTCGCCGAACCCCCCATCGCGCAGGTGACTCCTCAGCCGTTCCGCCTGCTTTTTGGGATCCATATTCGGGACCAGCCTGAAATCCAGCTTTGCGGTGGCGCTCGCCGGAAGTATGGTCTTTGTTCCCTCTCCGGCATATCCGGAGGAGAATCCCGCAATGTTGCAGGTGGCGCCGGCCGCCAGCGCCTTTTTTGCCTCCAGTCCTGTCTTGTCCCCTACAAAAGACATGATGTTGTACTCCCTCTTGAAGGAGTCCTCGTCAAAGATTTCCTTGTCCAGCAGTCTGAGATCCGCATCAGACAGGGGAGTGACCTCCTTGTACCAGTCTTTTATGAGAATCGCCCCGTCCGCAGATCGCATCGATGAGATCGCCTCCACCAGACGCCATGCCGGGTTTTCTATCAGCACGGCTAGACTGGAGTGCGCATCGTGGGCTGGGCCAGACGCGCGGAGCTCCGCAAACAGCAGTCCCTTCATGCCCAGACTTATGACTGGCATGTCAGAAGCGTCCACGTATCCGAACTCCCAGATGACGCCGTCGCACGAGAACTTTTTCTGATATTTGGCCAGGTATGCATCTATGTGCTCGCTTCCGGTCTCCTCCTCTCCCTCCACCACGAACTTTACGTTGCACGGCACGTCACCGGTCTCCTCCAGGCATGCCTTGACGGCCCACACCCGGGTGACCAACTCGCCCTTGTCGTCGGTGGCCCCGCGTCCAAACACGAAGCCGTCCTTTATGGTTCCCGCAAACGGCGGATCATCCCATAGACTGGCGTCTCCGGCGGGCTGCACGTCGTAGTGGTTGTAGAACAATATGGTCTTTTCGGGATTAGCCTTCGAGCACACCTCGCCGTACACTACCGGCGCCGTCCCGCCGCCGAGCCGGAGGATCTCCGCGGGTATGCCGCATCTTTCCAGCATGCCGCGGACCAGACGGGCGCACTCCTCTATTCCCTCGCCCGTTGCCGAGACGCTGGGCTGCCTGACAAGCTCCT
>JAEFDA010000103.1 GCA_016126025.1 Nitrososphaerota archaeon
GGGGACGGGGTCCACTACAACCTCAAACTGGAGGGGGAGGTCTCAAAGGAGAAGCTGCTGCAGGTGTGTGAGATGATGGACATGTTGGAGGGGAGGAATAACGCACCCATACCCGACTCGGTGGGGGCCAAGATATGGCATGTGGTGGAGAAGTACTTTGGGTACGGCGGCTTCACCTCGAATATGGTCCTCGAAAAGTATGAGGATGAGTACAATGAGCCCATCAAACTCAGTGTGATATCCACATATCTTGCCAGGTACTCATCTAGGATGAAACTACACAGGATGAAGACCGGCCGGGAGTGGACGTACGCACTGGCGGGCCGCAATACTATACCGAATAGTCGGTAAGTAGGGTCTGGTCCCCACTACTCCTCCCGAAGATCAGCTCCACCTCCTTGGAGAGGGAGAGGATTCTGTCCTTTTGGTAGGGACCCACCTCATACCTGTCCACTAGCCGCTGTGCCATCCTGAGGTACTTCTCCACCGACGCCCGGGTTATGGTGGGTATCAAATAATGGCCGCACGTGCACATGCCGATCAGCGGCGGGCGGCGGTAGTCCCTGCCACAGGACGTACACCTCATCTTCTGCTGGGCGTAGGCGCGCAGATTCCCTTTTATATCTGGTACCAAATGCGTGGATATGACCTGAGTGACTATCTCTGAGGTGTCTACGGCATCGATCATCTCGGCGTTTCGGAGCTGCATGTCCAGCTTGTCCAGCATGGAGTTGAGGGTGGAGTAGGAGCTGCGCGGCCTCGATGACACTAGGGAACTGGTGGGGTGGGTGTACAAGTACCCGTTAAACTCCCGTTCCGTACCCAGCCTGTTCTTGGCCAGCTCCACGCATTCGATGGCGGTGGCCTTGGGACTCTTGGCCGTCTCCACAAAGAACTCCAGCGGCAATGACTCACACACCTCCAGGTTGTGGGCCTGCGGCTGGGCCTCGTGCGGTATGACCACCGGCTGTATGAGGAGTGGGGCGTCCATCAGGCCCCCGATCTTGTCGGAGAGGAAGTTCTTTGAAAAGTTGAGGAGGGCGTCGGCCAGCAGCATTATGGAGTCGGCGTCCCCGTCCGCATCCCGCCTCTTCGCTGAGTGCCAGTTGGGGGTGGCAAAACAGACGTGGGTGTTGGCAAAGCCGACGATCCTGGCCACCACGCCTACCGAGGTGTGGGGGGCCAAACCCACCACCAAGTGCCCCACCAGCTGGGAGGGCTCCCTGATGTTGTAGTGGCGCCCCACACCATAGAACCTCTCCAGCAGGTCGTCCACGTATCTGGCCGCCTCCACAAAGTACGGCCCGCTCTCCTGGGGGAGTACCACGTCCTGCACCATGAGCTCCACCACCTGGTCGCCGTCGCGTAGCTCCTCGCCGCGTATGTCATGGGTGTACCCCATGTCCCGAAGCCTTCCCACATCGGCGCCTATCCACGAGGGGCAAAAGTGCGTCAGGGTGGCGTTGGTGGCGTCGTACCGGACGGTCCCGTCCTTGAAGACGGTCAGGTTGTGGGCCTGCCGGAGCAGCCCCTTCTCCAGGGGCTCGGCGGCCCTGTCCTGGCCTATGAGGGCCTTTACCCCCTTGAACGGCTCCCGGGCCCTGTGCCCGGCCCTCTCCTGTGCCCGGGCCAGCTCCGGCTTGAGGGGAAACTCCCTGTATGAGTGGGTGGCGGTCCTCTTCTGGCACCTCTCGCAAAAGTCCTCCTGCAGGATGGCCCTGCAGTACTGGCACCGGTTGTCCAGCGCCGTGCTCCCCCCACACGCGCCACACTTCATCCCGAACGCGAACGCGCCGCACCGGGAGCAGGCGCGCAGGGATATGTCGGTGTAAAAGTCCGGGCTGCGGGATGCCCTGACTATGTCCCGGGTGGCCCCGCCCCTGTCGCCCACCGGAAAGAGGGAGTGGATGGGGGGCTTCATGCTGCGGGGGGCGGCCTTCTCTGGCCGGCCTATCCGGACACCCACCGCGACGGAGAACTTGGGCCGGATGGTTATGCCCGAGGACATGCTCAGCGCCCGGACGGGCGGCGCGTCGTGCGGCGTGCCATGCAATACAATCCTCCGGAATATGGCGGCCTCATCACCCTCCAGTATGGCCAGCCTGTTCCGTACCGTGTGGGGCACGCCCAGCCGCTCCAACACCCCCTTGGCCCCCATGTCGTATGATATCGACGCGCCGTCGCTTCGGCGGGGGCGGCGCAGCAGCTCCAAGCCGCCCGCATCTATCAAATCCCAGAAGTGCAGGTACCGGGGGTGCAGGGAAATGCCCCACCTCTCTGACATCTCCAGCGCCTCGGCGAGGGTGGGGACGCGGCCGTCCCATGCGTGGCCCGCCGCCTCCAGCTCGGCCCGCCAGTACTCCTCCACGTACCCGGTGGGCACCAGGGTGGCGTTGTTCTCCAGAAAGTCCCCGTATGACACCAGAATGTCGCCCAAGTGCAGTATGCGCCGTATGCTGCCCCGCAGCCGGGCCGCATGGGCCGCATCGCGCACCCGCACCACGTCCCCCCCGTCCAGCAGGACGGTAGGCGCCTCTATGGAGTCCACGAACGCCACGGTGCCCCCCTTCCCGGGGATGTCCGTCTTTACCTGCGTGCCGGCCACTATGGTGTGGCCGAGTATCTCGGAGAGGGCCGGGTGCATCCCCACCGAGGCGAACCCGGTGTTGCATGCCCGGCCGTACCTGAGGCGGAACCCGCCGGGCCTGCCGGCCACCGACAGGACGGACCTGCCGGCGATCACCTCCCTCATGCGCTTGGAGGCGGCGTCCTCCCCGTCCCCGGCGGCGACGGCGCCCTTGAGGCCCCCCAGCCACTCCCAACCCTCTAGGTTGTACATCTCTATGCGCTTGAGGAGCTTCTTGGCCCTCCCGATGAGGCCGTCGTTGAGCACCCGGAGGGCCCCTCCCCGCACCCGGTTGGTCTTGATGCGGTGCATGTTGCGGTGGTTCACAACCTCGGAGGGGTCGGTGTCCACCCCGGCCAGCTCCACGGGAAGGTGTGATATCACGCGGACCACGTCCTCGTCCAGCACCCTGTACTGGAAGTTTCCGACGTCCCTCTCGTACACCCTCAACTCCTCCACGAACCGGCCGGTCTCGTCGTCGTATGAGTCGGCCCGGTACGCGTCCAGTCCGGCCACCCTCCGGACATGGTCGGCTATCAGCATCGTGACGGCCGACTCCGTCCCCCCCGCCGACCGCATGGGCCCCGCTATGGAGACGGAGAGGTACCGGGAGCCGTCCCTGTTGGTGTCTATCCCCACCCCGCTTATGCCTTGGAGGGGGGCGATGGTGACCCCCTCGGTCACTATGGCCAGGCCCACCCGGACTGCCATGTCCAGCCGCCGGTCCATGTCGGTGTCCGGCTCCATGTACGCGCCCCCCGCGATCCTGCTGGCCATCTCCAGGGCGGCCAGCTCCTTGTTCTTCTCCCTGAGTATGGCGCGGAGGGGCCCGGCTATGTCCACGTCGTGCATCTTGGCCACCCGCTCGGCCAAGTCCAGCGCTATCTTGGGCTCGACGTGGTCGGAGGTGTCCACCAGCGAGGCCTTCGCCCGGGTGGCCGCCGCATGCAGCTCCTGCGTCCCGTCCATTATGGAGCCGTAGTATATACGGTACGCATCGGGCATCCGGATGCCGTCCAGGAGGGAGGGGGCCATTGCCTAGGCGACGGCCTTGGCTATCTCGGCGAGCCGGGCCATGCCGTCCTTCCCCTCGGTGACCGTGCCCACGACCAGCGCGTCGGCACCGGCCGCCGCCAGGGCACCGGCCGCCGCCGCGTCCCGGATGCCGCCGCCCACGATCAGGAACCCGTCGAAGGCCTTCCGGACGGATCCAACCATCTCCGGCGTGACGTGGTTCTTGGCCCCGGATCCGGCCTCCAGGTACACGAACCTCATCCCCATGAACCGGGCCGCCAGCGAGTAGGCGGCGGCGATCTTGGGCTTGTCGTGGGGTATGCCCCGGACCGAGCCCACGAACCAGGCCGAGGTGCCCTCGCCCACCACCAGGTACGCGGTGGGGAGGGGCTCCAGCCCGAACTTGAGTATGTTGGGGGCCCCCAGCGCCTGCGCCTGCGATATGTAGTAGGGGTTCTCGGAGTTGAGCAGCGAGCTGAAGAGGATGGCGTCGGCCCCCGGGACCACCCCGGTCACGTTGCCCGGGAATAGTATGATGGGTATCCGGACCGCCTCCTTTATGCCCCGCACCACCTTGGCCATCTCGAACTGGTCGGTGGCCGAGGATCCGCCTACTAGGATGGCCGCAGCGCCCGCCGCCTCGGCTCCCCGGGCCAGGTCCGCGGCCCGCCCGGTCTCAGACGCCTCCGAGTCTACCAGCACGAAGAGCATCGTCCCCCCACCCTTTCGCTCCAGCAGATACTTCTCGGTCTTGTCGGCCATACGGGAAGAGGGTCTAGCACGTCTCTTTAAAGCTTTTAAACCGGGGCCAGTCATACCCTTTTGTATAGCTACGGGGAGGCATGGAATGGATAACTTTAACATTGTAATCAGACAGATAATTAAAAAATCACTGTTTACAGAGCGACAGATTGAAATAATTACAAGTATTGGGGGCGGCCCCCGTACCATAAGCCGGGGCGCCTACTACCGCCAGAGGGGGCAGGCGAAGCGGAAGACCGAAGCCCTCCTGTACTCGATGGTGCTGCTGTATGGGCTGGACATACTGCCCAAGGACAGCATGAGAGCGGCCGCTGCGATTGCGGACCAGGTGAGTGTGATATTTGACAGTGATATTGATGATACAACCGCTAGG
>JAEFDA010000141.1 GCA_016126025.1 Nitrososphaerota archaeon
GAAGGCGTAACCCCCGGCAGCCCATGTTGGGGGCTCCCTTGGAAGCGAGTATATTCGGCTCCGCCTGGCCCCGTACGGCGGGCAGGCTTCCTGATACAGGAGCTGGCCAAGAAAAGGGCATCACGCTGACTCCCGGGTGGCCCGGGCCACCCAGCAGCCACACAAAATCCTTGCACGCCACGGTGCTGCCAGGCTGCGCACGACTATCCGTATCTGGCGTTATCTGGGCATGCCGATTCCCGACAAAAGCGCACCTGCGCCAAATATCAAGCCAAACATCCGCACATCAAAACACGGTCCACTGTGATTTGTTGGCGCATAAGCCAATTACGCATAATTTCTATGGGATTATGCAACAACCCCCATATGAGCGTAGCATTTAATAACTCCCTAAATTCGGCACAAATCGTGAAAGCAGTACTGTTGAGCACACTCGCAGCTGTAATGGTGGTGGCTGCCGGATCTGCGCACGCCGACGACTTTGCGGCGTCCATCCAAGGTACGATCGACGACATGGTGGATCTGCGGAACGACTATCTGATCGAGAACTTCTTTGGGGAGTCGTATGTCACACCCCGGACGGCGGCAGTGGAGACCGTAAACAGCGCCATAGCACTGTACGAGTCGACTAGGGCCGGCCCCCAGGTACCGATCGAGCAGCGGAGCGCCTTTGTACAGCACCCCCTCAACCCGTACGGCACGACGGTGGTGGCCTTTGACGTGATAAACTCGATGAACGCCGACACGGAGGTGTATCCGTTCGTCATAGATGTGGGTACGCTCAAGATACTGGCCGAGGGGGCCTTCCCCGCCACAGTGGGGCTGTCCGCATTCTTCTTGGAGGAGGCCGACCGGCCCTTGGAGGAGATCATGGAGGACCTGCAGGAGTCGGACGGGGTCTGGGTCACCTATGCCTTTACCAACCACAACACCGGCAGTCAGGCCGACAAGCGCGTCTGGCTCTCACTCCATGACGGCTACATCTTCGGCGCCGGCTACTATGAGGCGCGCGGCGAGGAAGACCTGAACCGCGTAGACTCCATGGTTCGCATGTACGATGCGGACGGTGCCGACTCGTTTGAGGTCATCGAGGCGGACTCGGGCGTCTCGTTCGTGCTGGACGCCGAGACGCTGGAGATAGTGGCGCACACCAATACGGACACCACCGGAAGCGCCGTCAGCGACGCGCTGGGCACCACTTGGCATCTGGGGTCTTTGTCCGAGATACTGGAAAAACACGGAGACCTGCTGGTGAGCTATCCGTCGACGGATCCGCAGCCGGGCAGCGAATACATACGGGCCCAGCTCCGCCTGCACGACGGCTATGTCTTTGGGTCCGGGTATGGCGTGTCGGCGGAGGCCAGAATACAGTCACTAGCCGGCGAGGCCGTACAATTGTACGACCTCGAGGGGGATGAAGCCTTCAATACGATCACCCTGATGGAGGGGGTCAGGCAGATAGTCTTGGATCCCGACGACAACACCATACTGGCGTTTTCCGGATGGCCTAACTTGGTCGGCCTGAACTTGGGCACCGACTTCTTTGACCAAGAGCAGGAGGCGGTGCTTGAGACCCTAGAGGACAGCCCCGGCCTGTGGACGGACAGCATCTTCGTCAACCCGCTGACTCCCACCACCCAGGAGGTGCGCAGCAGCAGCTGGGTCATACTGCACGACGGTTACCTCTTCACCGCTGCAGAGATCTACTCGCCCGAGGAGGTCGCCGTCGAGGTGGTCGACGCGGCCATCGAGCTGTACAGGACCCACGGGGAGGACGCCTTTGACCGCATCACTTGGCAGTCTGACGTTCCTAGGATTATCTATCCGTTCGTGGTCGACGCCCAGAGCTGGGAGCTCGTGGCGCATGGGGCCCTCCCGGAGCGGGTGGGCGTGTGCTGCTCGGCGCCCATCGCCGCATCCAACGATCTTGACGCCGCCCGCCAAGCCTTGGAGGAGAACCCGGGCATCTGGCTGGAGTACACCTTCTACAACCCCGTAAGCGAGAGGAACGAGTACAAGCGCGTCTGGCTCTCCACATACGATGGGTACACGTTTGCCGCTGGCTACTACTATGGAAACTTTGAGCAGATGGAGAACATCATACAGGATGTAATCGATGTCTATGATACCGAAGGCAGGGACGCCGCCTTTGAGAGCGTCAACGCGATGATGGACACGGGCCTGAACTATCCGTTCGTCTTGGACCGCGAGACGCTGGATATTGTGGCCCACGGCCAAAACCCCGAGTTGGTGGGCACCAACTTTGAGGACAAGGCGCTGGGCGCGTTCCTCCCGATAGGTAAGATCGAGACCGAGCTGCACAACGACGGCGACACCACCTTTGCATACTATAGCATTCTGGACCTGACAACCGGCTCCATCCCGACCAAGACCGTCCTGTTCCAGCTGCATGACGGCTACATCATTGCAGCTGGACAGTCGTTTGTGGTCTATACCAGGTAGCAATAGGCGTCCCGCTCACCGACGGCGCTCGTTCCTCGCGTCGCTGGGTGTACCGCACGGTCTGACCATAGCGGCGGCCGTCTTGGCGCTGTCCTTGGCCATCCCCGCTAACTTGGCGGCCGCCGACTCCGATGAGTTGTTGGTGGAGTTGAAGACCACGCAGGGCAGCATCTTCATCGAGTTCTTCCCAGAAGATGCCCCTAACCATGTGGACAACTTTATACAACTGGCAGAGTCGGGTTTTTACAACGGGACCATATTTCACAGAATAGTAAACAACTACCTGATACATGGCGGGGATCCCAACACAACCGGCGGCAACCGGGACACTTGGGGGCTGGGTGGTGCTGATAACAAGCTGGATCCTGAATTCAACACTATCAAGCACCAGCGCGGGATCGTGTCTATGGCTAGGACGGCGGATCCCGGCAGCGCCAGTTCGCAGTTCTTTATACTCGACACGGACGCGCCATTCCTCAACGGACAGTACACGGTATTCGGAAGGTTGGCGACGGAGGAGAGCTTCAAGACTTTGGACAGAATTCTTGCCGTTTCGATCAGTGTGGTGGAGTGGAGCGCCAGGCCCTTCGATCCAGATGAGGCCAGAATCATATCTGCAGCACCGGTGCCGCGTTCGGAGGTGTCAGGCCTTCTTGATCTGCCAGAGCCGGCGCGCACGCCGGAGATTGTGAACCTCCTCAACTCCACACAGGCTGCGGACGCGCAACTCCAGGTTCCCATTCCCCTGCCCGTCGAGTCGCCGCCTGCGTATCCAGGTTTCGGCGTGCGGGTGGAAACCGTGGCCCAAAATCTCCTTGTCCCGTGGAGCATCGACTGGCTGCCCGACGGATCGGCCCTCGTCACAGAGAGGTTCGGTCTGCTCAAGATGATCCGGAACGGTACATCTGACCCCGTTTCCCTACTGCTCCGGCCGTCCACCAGCCTCGGAGGGGGAATGTTGGGCGTTGCCGTGGATCCAAATTTTGAAGAGAACAACTACATCTACCTGTACTACACCTACAACGATGGCGACGCCCTCCTGAACAAGCTGGTCCGCTACACGCTGGTGGACGGTAGGGTCTCCAGCGAGTTCGTGGTCATGGACAGGCTACCCGGGGCCGTATTCGAGAACGGCGGAAGAATCCAGTTCGGTCCGGACGGGAACATCTACATAACCACCGGGGTTGCGACGGACCCGTTCTTGGCCCAAAATCCCGACTCGCTGGCAGGCAAGGTTCTCCGGATTAGTCCTGACGGTACCGTCCCTGAGGACAACCCCATTGAAGGCTCACCGGTATGGTCGATGGGGCACAGGCACTCTCAGGGACTGGATTGGGACGCAGCCGGGAACCTCCTCATCTCCGAGCACGGGCCGTCCGGATGGAGGGGCGAGGCGCATGATGAGATCAATTTGATAGTGCCGGGCGCAAACTACGGCTGGCCCATAGTATTGGGAGACGAGACTGCCGAGGGCATGCGGACACCCCTGATCCATACCGGAAACGACACGTGGGCGCCAGGCGGGGTGGAGTTCTACGACGGCGACAAGATCCCCGAATGGACCGGAAAGTTCTTCGTCGCGGCTCTTCGGGGGGCCCATCTCCATATGATTGATCTTGACCTGGAGAACAATGTGGTAGTGTCCCATACACGCCTGTTTTTGGAGTCGTTTGGGCGGTTGCGGGATGTCCAGACTGGGCCTGACGGGTACCTGTATCTTCTGACCAGTAACCAGGACGGCAGGTTGATTCCGGCCCCCGGCGACGATCGGATTCTCCGGATAGTCCCGCTATCCGAACCCGCAGACCCGGCGCGTGCGGACACGTTCACGTCTGCTGCCTCCTTTGAGGGAGCGGTCGTGGTGGCAGGTACAGAATACTCGCTGGGCTACAACGTCACCGGCGGCAGAGTGTTGCATGCCGCGGTCAACACCACCGCCACATCGCTGCTTGTTACAGTCGACGCAACCAGGGACGGCTCGCTGACGCTCAACATACCACGGACGGTGGCCGACTCCAAACTTCCCGAGGAGCCCGACTACCGCGTGCCCGAGGGCACGAGGCAGTTCGCCCGCGACACTTTGGGCGATGCGGCTTTTGCCGTCTTGATTGATGGAATGGAGGTCGACGTTACCGAATCGGCATCACCGTATGCGCGCACGCTTACCATCGAATTCCACGCGGGGGCCGACACGATAGAGATAACAGGC
>JAEFDA010000014.1 GCA_016126025.1 Nitrososphaerota archaeon
CCACCCCGGTGTACAGCCCCTCGGTGGCCTCCCGGAAGCAGACACAGTCGAGGGGCCGGTCTGGGGAGAGGCGCGCATACGTCTTGGTGGGGCGGATATTGGCGTACAGGTCAAACTTTTGGCGCAGCGTGACGGCCACGCTCCGCGGGGTGCCCGGAACCGGGATGGTGGATGTGGGGCCCTTGAAGCAGGCATCGCACTCGGCCAGCGTCTCCATGGTGGCGGGGGGTATGTACGAGTCGTCCCGGCGGCCGTTGCGGTCCCACTGCTCGGAGCCGGCCTCGCACAGTATGATCTCGGACTGCATGTTGCACGCCCGCAGCACCCGCAGCATGTGGTCTACCACCTCTGGCCCTATCCCATCACCCCGTATTACCGCAGCCTTCCTGCCCATGGTGCCGCCGCCGTCCCTAGTAATTTATGCCTTGATGGCTGGCGCAGGCACTTGTGCACACCGGACAACCCTCCATGGTATGGGTTTCGCATGTCCATATGTTATAACCCCCCGGCCCGTGGAACAACCCATGATAATCGTGCAGATATCGGACCTGCATGTGGGTTCCCAGTTCATCGAGTCGCAGTTCCACCAGATGGCTGCCGAGGTCAACGAACTGCGGCCTGATGTGGTGGTGGTGACCGGGGATCTGACCAACGAGGGGATACGGCGCGAGTACCAGCGGTGCTCCGAGCTGCTCTCCACGATACGCACCAAGAGGATGATTGCCGTCAGCGGCAACCACGACTACCGCAACACCGGCTACCTGCTGTTTCGAAAGTACTTCTCCTCGCCCAGCATAAGCGATCTGGGTGAGGGGGTGGTGCTGGCCACCATCGGCACCGCCCGCCCCGACCGCAACGAGGGCGAGGTGGGATACAGGCAGAACCTGTGGCTGGAGAACACGCTCCGCAAGTATGCCGGCCGCCTCATACTGGTCGCCATGCACCACCATCTGGTGGACGTGCCCGACACCGGCTCTGACCACCAGACGGTGCGCGACGCCGGCGACGTGCTCCGGACCATCTTGGATTCGGGGGTGAAGCTAGTGCTGTGCGGGCACAATCACCGCCCGTGGGTGTGGGACTTTGGGAAGCTGAAGGTAGTCAACGCCGGCACGGCCACCTCGGAGCGGCCCCGGGGGCTCTTTGAGAACACCTACAACATAATCACCATACGCGGCGGGGAGGCCGAGGTTGACCTCAAGATAGTGGGTGGAAGGCGCATGCCGCTCTCGGACATAGTGCGGGACTACTCCCGGCTCGACTCTCCGGACGCGGACGGGGACAGGAACGGCAGGAAGCGGCCGGCCGCCGACGGCCGGTAGGGGACTCCCACCGGTCCGGGGTAGGCCTGGCCGAGGCGACACCCATACGACTTTTATGCGGACTAGGCGGCCCAATCCCGTGCGGGGATCGCCTAGCCCGGTAGGGCGTGGGATTGCTAATCCCATGTCAGCAATGACTCGGGGGTTCGAATCCCCCTCCCCGCGCTTCGTTTAATACCCGCCTGCCGGGTGGTATACTCATGGGACGCCGAAAGACCCAGAAGATAATCCGGACCACGCAGAGGAACTCCACCATCGGGCGCTGCCCACACTGCCGCACCATAGGCAAGATATTCCTGCTGGGAAAGCCAGGCAGCGAGAAGTGCAAGTGCGACAAGTGCCGCGCCGAGTTTGATATCTAGGCGCACCCCGTCCGGTACGACATTGTAAAGGACTCGGAGGGCTTCGATCCCCCGACCTGATGATCCGGAATCACCTGCACTATCCAGGCTGTGCTACAAGTCCGGCGGGAGTGCCGGAATGCTCCGCTAAATATCAATCTCCGGCGACTGCGTAGGTGCGTGGCCGGGCCACGTAGTCACCGGAATGGCGGCAAACGGCGATGCGCAGAGCGACGCTCGTTAGTAGCCGGGCGACGCTGGGCGGGGTACTAGTACGTATGGGGCTGCTGGGTTCCAGGGACTGCGGGCGCGCGGCCCCGGTGCGCGGGGCCGCCCAAGCACGTACTTATACCGCCACGGCGCATGGCGGTTGTGGGCCTGCTGTACACCGCCAACTATGTGGACTTCGACGAACGCGACTGGCGGCAGGTCTCCGTCGACCCGCCGGAGTTTGAGGCCGTCGCGAACTTTGTTACCTTGGACATATTTGACGTGTCGCAAAAGTCCTACAAGCTCAAGTTTGCCAAGGGCGCCAAGGTGAGGTCGTTCCGGGTGGTGGGCAAGTTCCGGCTCACTTGGGACGACTCGCACTTGCTGGAAAAGTCCTAAGTTTCCGTCGCGGGCGGCCCTTCGGCGGCAGGCGCAGCGGCAGAACCGGTAAAAGTTGCCGTCGTGCACATCACTCCATGCCTCGCACCCCCCACTGTCGGCCATAGGGCTTTGCCGTGGTGTCTAGAGATTTTCTTGCTGGGGTCCGTCGCGAGGATTTGGAGGGACCGAGCATGGTGTCCTGCCGGCCCGCCGGTGACGGTGCTTGTATGTGGGGTCGTGTGCGGCGACGCGGCCCTAGCCGGCCTGCGGCCATCCTCCTGCGGCGGGGCGCATCTCGGGCCGCCCCGTACTTGTGGGGGGATCGGCGGGCCGATCTGGCGGCCCTTTGAACATTTTAATAGAGACATACCGCCTTCGCCTCCGTGGACAGCGATGCCAAGACCTTGGGGGCATGTCTGGTGGCAATGGTGGTCATAGTGACCGCGTGGGCATTTCTCACGCTGATCTAGCGCGTCTCATCTCCTCAAATATGCGGTTGTACTTGTTCTGGACTTTTGTGTTTCGGCCATACTCGGTCTCCGACTCGTACCGGGCAATCTCAGAGGACAGCATCTGATGTATGTCGTTCAGGTAGCCCAGCGCCGTTCGGGAGTCCTGCAGGGAGTACTGCCTGCGCTCCTCCTCGTTGGATCCCCGGACGGGGTACCGCTTATGGGCGAACTCGGCCGCCAAGTTCTCTTCCATATCGGGGCGCAGGTGCTCGGCCAGATCAAAGCATCCCCGCACATGCGCCAGCAGCGCGTCGTCGGCCATGCCTCTTCTAACCCAGGAGAGGTTCCTCACCAAGTTGGTGGTGAGTCGTATGTTCTGTATGGTGAAGAAGAGCGACTCGCCACTCTTGTGCGACTCCACAACCCAGTTGCAGTCGTACCGTATGACCGCCAAGGCGTCTTGGTATGTTCCGGGATGTGCGTCTGCCTCAAAGTGACTCCACTCCAGCCGCGTCGATGGTGTCCACTCCGTTATGTTGTCCGGTGCCACGACTGGTTCGTGCACCTGCCGGTTAAAACGGTGATGAATCCCCGGGCGGCGTACTGCCCAAAAACAGATTGCGCCGGCGTCTCCGTGGTCCGGACGGGTAGGTGTCTGCCCGACCTTCGGGCCCGGAGATGCGTGAGTCCGTGAGAAAGGACACGGCGCACCACTTCCTGCGGGCCGCCCTGATAGCGAAGAATCAGGACAAGCCCGACAGGCCGACCAACAGCGGCAAGACGGCGTATCAGATTGGTGGTGAGGTCCTGAAGCTCATCCGGAGTTACGGCACGGCCGGACGGGGGACAGCGACCGTTGAACCCGCTGGAGCGCCTGTACCTGCGCATTGTGCAGCGGCGCAGCTGCTTCCATTGTGGCCCGGTCGAGGTAGTCCTGGCCGTCCGTGACATAGACGGACTTAAGGGGTCATGCCTGCCGTGCCTCCTGAAGCGCAACGGCCCGTACCAGGCCCTCCTGAGGAGCTCCTAGCACTGGTAGTCCGAGCCGTTGCTGTGCGACACCTCGATATACCGTGAGCTGCGGCGGCGCATTGCCGAGGGTACCTTGGCGAATTCGTGCTGAGCTTAAACGCGTACCGCGCGGCGACTCACAGGTTTTTATGGCGTGTGGGGGGCATTGCGGACATGTGGGCCTTGGCCGTGTTGCTTGTAGCGGGCGCCCTGGTCGGAACCGCCAGCACGCACCACGCCTTCGCGGACACGGAGTGCGCGGAGGGGCAGGACCCATACGTGTTGTGGGACCGGCACGTGTGCATGTCCGGGGCGGCGGCCGAGTTCTTGGAGGAACTCGGCTTGGACATCCGGCCGGCCGATCCAGACGGGGATGCCCACAACAACAATGTCTGGCACCCGCAAGCGGCGCGGGACGGTTCGGCATCCTACGTGACGAGCTCCGGCGGCAACGTGAAGGCGCAGCCGTCCATGGCCGTGACTGAGTCCCTGTCCGACGACGCCACGCTAGGGCTGGCCGTTGGGGGCGCCCAGGATGCCGCCAACTTCCGCGCCAACGTAGAGCATGGTTACCTGCCGCTGGCCACCGACATAACTCCGGAGGGACTGTTCTACGACTATTATTTTGACACCAGCTCGGACCACACGTGCGACGAGCTGTTCTGCCCGGCATACTCCAAGGCGGTTACGCGAGACCCTCTCTCGGGAGATGCGGAGGCGTGGCTCTCCGTCGGCCTGGAGTCCGGCCTGAAGGCCGCGGAGTTCGAGCGTCCCGACCTCAATTTGGTCATAGTGCTGGATGTCTCCGGCTCTATGTCCGGGACGCTGGACTCGTACTATTATGACAACCCGGGGGAGAGGCCCGGGTTCGAGCATTCCACCAAGATGGCGGCGGCCAACAGGGCGGTGGCCGGCCTGACCGACCATCTGGG
>JAEFDA010000029.1 GCA_016126025.1 Nitrososphaerota archaeon
AGAACAACGCCCTGTGGTGGGCCGAGGGGCAGATAGACGACAACTCATTCATTCAGGGACTGCAGTTCCTTATACGATCCGGGATAATGCGGGTCTCCTAGTTGGCTCCCCTGTTCCGGTATCCAAAGCGGCGCCTGCGCAAGATGGTCCAGAAGGGGGAGTATGCCGAGGCGCTGCAGTATGGCATGTCGATCGAGCCCGAATATGCCGAGGATCATGACTTTTTGTTCATAATGGGCAGCATCTACTATATCATGGAAGAGCCGCGCAGCGCCATAAAATATCTGGACCACGCCGTATCACTGCGTCCCGACGACATTGAGGCCCTCATGCTCATGACCAACGCCCACCTCTCACTGAAACAACGGCAAGAGGCCGCCTCGTGCTGCATGCACATCCTGAAGGTGGACCCCGGCCACACCGAGGCAAAGTCCCTCTTGGGAGACCTACAGGGCTAGTAGACGTTCTCCATCAGCCACTCGCAGTATGCGGTAACCTGCTGGTCGAAGGCGGTCCATATGTGCAGCGAGTGGGGCAGGATGTCTATCTTTCCGCCCGGCGCCCACACTCTGGCGCCCTCCTTTCCCTCGTACATGTAGGCATCCTCCACCTTTACGTCCCCGAATATCTCCTTGGCCTTGGCCTTTATGGTGTCGCGGGGTATGGGAAAGTTCCTGCGCTCCCGGTCTATGATGAGGCTGATGTCCCTCTTTCCGTACATGTCGAACTCCTCTATCTTTCCCTCGTGGGGGAAGTTCACTATGAGGTGTATGCCGTACTTTGATCCCGTCCGTCGGCCTATCTCCACAATCTTGGAGTATGCCATGGCGGGATTCCGGGCCAGCAGGAGCCTGATCTGGGCCGTCTCGCGCTTCAGCGCGGCCTGCAGGTCCTGCACTATAACAGAGAACTTCACGGCTGCACGGCGCCGGTTTCATATTATAACTTGGTGGATGTCTGGAGGAAGCGGTTTTTTCCATTCTACGCCATCCACCGTTTAATCTACACGCAGAATTCTTACAACCAGACCGCCTCAAGAATGTGCGGCGGCAGGCCGCTTAGAATCCTGGGCTCAAAGCCACGCCAAACAGCATCATGCCGCGGGTGGAACTTTGACCAGAGCCGGCTTGGAGCCGATGGCCACGCGGCTTGAGCTTGTGTCGGCGATCACGCTCTTTATGTTGCGGTCCATGACCACCTCTGCAATGTCCATCGTATACTCGGCGGATCTCCGGATGCTGTCGAGAACGAACTTTATCACGGTGGCGTTGGGGGCCGAGTCTTTTACGGACATCATCAGCTCCTCCTGCGCGGCTTGTATCTTGGAGGTGGACTCGGTCACCCTCTCGGCCGCGCCGTAGTCGGCCCGGATCATGGCATCTATGGCCCTGCTGAACATCTCCATCACAGAGCGGCTCAGCTGCTTGGTCTTGTCTACCATGTCAGGATCGATATGTTCGGTGAGGTACTTCACCCGCTTGGAGATCAGGATGGCGTGGTCCGCTATCCTCTCTATACGGGATACGACAGTCCTGTAGTACAGGCAGTCCGCAGGGCCCTCCAGCGACATGGCGCGCAGCAGGCCGGCATCGCCCACCGCCATGGTGAGGTTCCTGAGCATGTAAAAGGTGAACCTGTCTATCTCGTCGTCCAGCCTGACCACCTCGTCGGCATACTCGGTGTCGGCGGCCTCCAGCGCCTCCAGCGCCTCTTGGTGGGCGTCGATGGTCATGGTTGCCATCCTCAACAGCGCCACATCAAAGGTCATCTCGGGCAGCCGGGTGAGAGTCTTTATCGTAATGCATTCGGGGCTGGACTCGATTATCTCGGTTCCTATCATCGAGGAGCGCGCAAACGAGCGGACCGCGTTTATCTGGCCGGGCCCCAGCCGTATCCCTCTGGCGATTATGGTGATGGACTTGTAGCCGGCCAGGTACATGGCCACGATCTTGCGCCGTATGGACTCGTCAGAGTCGTTGGGGCCCACCACCATAGACGCGGCCTGCTCCCCGTCTGTCCCGTCCGACGCAGGGAATACGGTCAGGGATTTGTTCTCGTTCTTTACCATTGAGACGCTGTCCCCGGCCTTCAGGCTCATCATCTCCACCCATGACTTGGGGATGGAGATGATGTAGGTGGATCCGCCGCTTATCTGCAGCTTGCGGTTCTGCTTGAACTTCTCGTGCTCGCCCAACAGCGCCCATATATTTTGCAGCCGTTATACTGTTGTCCACCGTTTTCTATATAGTGGTATGGCAAGAATATGGTATCGGTAATCTATTTGCATATATAACATATTTTTTCCGCCTGCACAGCAATTCGTGCCAAAGCGGTGGATTCAACGGGACGAGAAGCCCCGGCGGTGGCTGCTCTCGGAGAGGATCTTCAAGTACGCGACCGCGGCGGCGGGCGCCTACGTGCTGGCGGTCATACTGGTGATGGCGCTACAGCTGGGCTTTGAGTCGGCGCCGATATGGGAAGAGGAGGGCGCGGAGTTCATCTTCGGAACGGACTGGAACTCGGTACCCGGCCGAGAGTCGTACGGGGCGCTGCCGTACGTGCTGGGGACCCTGATCACCTCTGCCCTGGCCCTGGCTTTGGGCTTTCCACTCAGCATCGGGATCGCGATGCTGGTGATGATAATGCCAAAGAGGCTGGGCAGGCCGTTGGGGTATCTGGTGGATCTCATTGAGGCTGTCCCCAGCGTGGTGTTCGGCCTTTGGGGCCTGTTCGTCTTCCGCCTGTACTTCAGGGACTATGTGGAGAAGCCCCTCCACGACACGTTCGGGGACTCGATATACCTCTTTGGGGGAACACCGTTTGGCCTCGACATACTGACGGCCAGCATAATACTGGCCATAATGATCATCCCCACAATCTCGTCCATATCCCGGGAGGTGATGTCCGCCGTCCCCCAACAACAGAAAGAGGCTGCGTACATGCTCGGATCCACGACGTTCGAGATGTTCCGCATGGCCATATTCCCATACTCCAAGGCCGGCCTGCTGGGCGCCGCGATGCTGGGACTGGGCCGGGCCGTGGGGGAGACGATGGCCGTCACCATGCTGATCGGGAACGCCACCGGAGCCAACGCCATGGTGAGCTCGCTGTTTGACGCCGGCCAGACCATGCCCAGCATCATAGCCAACGAGTTTCTGGAGGCGTCCCCGGTGGGGCTGCACACGCCCGCCCTGATTGGAATAGGGCTTATACTGCTGGGGGTGGGGCTTTCCATCAACGTTGCGGCGCACTTTCTGGTGGGCCGCATGGTGAAGGTGAACGAGGGGCCGGTGCATTGAGCCACGAGAACAGACAGCAAAAACGGGCCGAGATCCGGGCCATGTTCAAGTCCAACGTGAGGCGCCGGCTCTGGGTCGACAAGATTATGGTGGGCGCCGTCGTGGTGTGCGCCCTCGTAGCGATCATTCCGCTGGTGTGGATACTGGGGACGGCGGTATACAGCGGCCTGCCGGCACTCAGCTGGGCGTTCCTGACCGAGGAGCCGGGGGCCGTGGGCGCCGGCCTCATATCCATAGGGCCGGCCATCCAGGGGACCATCATACTGATAGGGCTGAGTTCCATACTGGGCCTGCCGGTGGGCATACTGGGTGGGATATACCTGGCCGAGTTCGGGGGCGGCGGATGGCTGGCCCGCCAGATCCGGTTCTTCATGGACGTCTTCATCCAGGTCCCCTCCATAGTGCTGGGCATATTCGCATTCTTGGCGGTGGTGCTCATCCTGGGCCACTTCTCGGTGTGGGCCGGCGGGTTTGCCCTCTCACTCATCATGTTTCCTATAGTGGCCCGGGCCACCGAGGAGGCCATACGGATGGTGCCGTGGACCTACAGGGAGGCCGGGGCGGCTCTGGGGCTGTCCAAGATGGCCATCACGCTTCGGATAGTGCTGTCGCAGGCCAAGAAGGGGATAATAACCGGCGTACTGCTCTCCGTGTCCAGGGTGGGCGGGGAGACGGCCCCGCTCATAATGACGGTGGTGGGAAGCAGCGTCTTCTTTGAGGATATGGACACGCCCATGGATGCCCTCCCCCTCCGCATATGGAGGTTCTCGCTCCAGCCGTATGACGAGGCCCGGATCGCGGGCTGGGGGGCTGCATTTACCCTGCTGCTGATCATATTCGCCATCCACCTGGGAGTGCGCTACTTCTTCATGCAGGAGCACGGCGGCAAAGGATTAAGAGGGGTACTACACTTGGGACGGAAGGTGAGGTGAAGACGTGCGGGCCATAGCCAAGCAGGAGCGGCGCGCCACGCCGGAACTTGAGCCACAGCGGCGCTACAAGATGGTGACCGAGAATGTGAACGTCTACTACGGGGATGTGTGCGCGGTAAAGGATCTCACCATGAAGTTTCCCGAAAAGTCGGTGACTGCCCTCATAGGCCCCTCCGGCTGCGGCAAGACCACCTACCTTAGGTGCCTCAACCGCATGCACGACATGACCCCGAACGCGCGGGTGGAAGGCCGGGTGCTTCTGGACGACGCGGACCTGTACGACAAGAGCATCGACCCCATATACCACCGCCGAAAGGTGGGAATGGTGTTTCAAAAACCCAATCCGTTCCCCACAATGAGCATATACGACAACGTGGTGGCCGGAGTGAAACTCAACGGGGTGAGGAACCGCGCCATACTGGACGAGATAGTAGAGGACTGCCTGAATCTGGCATATCTGTGGGACGAGGTTCGAGACATTCTCCGGAAGCCGGCCTTGGAGCTCTCCGGTGGCCAGCAGCAGCGCCTCTGCATAGCCCGGGCGCTGGCCATACAGCCCGAGGTGCTCCTGATGGACGAGCCGGCCTCGGCCCTGGATCCCATAGCGACCCAGAAGATAGAGGAGACCATTCAGGAGCTCAAGAAGGACTATTGCATCATAATCGTGACGCACAACATGCAGCAGGCGGTGCGCTGCTCCGACTATACGGGCTTTATGTACATGGGCAAGCTCATCGAGCACGGCGAGACAAAGCAGGTGTTTGAGCGCCCCACCGACAAACTAACTGCTAAATACGTGCAGGGACAATTTGGATAGTGCCGCGACTAATCGATCCGTCGCTGAAGAGGCTTTCCTTTACTATGGGCCAGATGGGGAATATGGCCATCAAGGGAATGGGCTTGGCCATGGAGTCGTTTGTGTCCGGAGCCAACACCAAGGCGGAGTGCGGGGAGGTATCTGACGCCATAACCAGGCAGTACTTTGAGGTGGAGGATCTGACCTTCGAGATACTGCTGAAGTACCAGCCGATGGCCCGGGACTTTCGGTTCATCCGTTCGTCCATTGAGATATCGTATGCGTTCCTGCGGTTCGGCAGATATGCCTATGACATAACCCTGATACGCGACTCCTTCGGCGACATAACCCGGTGCGGGAACTCGCGCCTCGAGGACTCTTTCCGGCTGGTGGAGCGCATGATCCGGGAGGCGGTGCACTCGTTTGCGGCCCTGGATCTGGACAAGGCCAGACATGTCCAGGCGCAAGAGGCCATGACCGACGCCATATACCGGGAGAGGATGCCTGCCCTTCTCCAGTCCAACGACATCAAGTGCGCCTTGGCAGAGGCCCTCCTGCTCAGGTATCTGGAACGTATTGCAGATCACGCCCTCTTCATGAGCGACTCCATTGCGTATATTGTGACGGGGAAGCACAGCCTGCGGCAGCCCGCCCCCCGCTCGTATGGGGTGTAACGGACCTTCGGGGAGTGCTGCGCACGGATGCCCGGGGACGGCCCAGAATGGCCTCCGGACGCAGCCGGGGACTGCCCCGAACCGTATACGGCCGGATCCGGCAAGTGCGCGCCTGCAGGACCAGAAACCCCGAGCCGGTCTGGTTCTCCGCATGCTTCTCTAGATTTTGGACAAGGCCGCCCCTAAAGAGATTAAATGGACGTGCGGGGGAACTCTCCTCGGATTGGTGCTGAAAGAGCTCGTGGAGGTGTCAAAACCCCGGATCGTGGTGCTGCTGGTGATAACGGCGGTGGCGTCCCTGTACGCGGCCAGCCAGCTGGCGCCTGGCTCCCCGGAGGTGGGGTATCAGACATACATACACGTGATGGTCGCCGGGGCCTTGGCCTCAGCGGGGTCCAGCGCCCTGAACCACTACTATGACCGGGACATAGACCCGCGGATGAGCCGCACCAGCACCCGGCCCATACCCTCGGGCAGGATATCGGCCAGGGCCGTGGTGGCATACGGTCTTGCCCTCTCGTGCATATCGGTGGTGTACGGGTACGTGCTCATAAACGCCGCCTCGGCCTTCTTTATAGCACTGGGGATCTTCTCCTATGTCATAATATACACTGCATGGCTCAAGCGGCGGAACACGTCCAATATAGTAATCGGAGGCATAGCGGGCAGCGCCGCCTCTTGGGCCGGGTGGGCGGCGGCCACCGGCTCCTTGGATGTGCTGGGATTCCTGGTGGGCTTTCTGGTGTTTGTGTGGACGCCGTCGCACTTTTGGTGCCTGGCCATGAAGATCCGGGACGAGTACGCCCAAGCCGAGGTTCCCATGCTGCCGGTCGTCATAGGGATGCACCGCACCTCAAAGTACATCTTGGCCAACACCGCCATTCTCGTTCCCTATTCCCTGATGCTCTATGCCTTCGGGATGGGCATGGTGTACATGCTGATAGCCGCCGTCTCGGGGGGGCTGATGCTGTACTACCACTACCGCCTGACCCGGGAGCCAACCTCGGACTTTGCTTGGAGAGCCTACAAGGTCACAGCCCCGTACCTGACCATCATATTCCTGGCGGTGGCAGTGGACGGGGCGTTCCACATCCGGATCTAGAGGGTGGCCGCCACCCGCACAGCTCGGGTATGCAGATCAGCGTCCCGAGGATTCGTTTCCGGCGCGAACGCTGGAAAGATCTGGCGTACCGTTCGGGGAACCACCCGCCGACATGCAGAACCGGCCGTCAGCCCCCTGGTGGCAGATGTGGGCGCGTACCCGGGCGTCTGGCGGAGCCTGCAGAGCATCGACTGTTCCGCCGGATGATATCGCATTTGTGCTACTGCGCCGACGATCCGCGGCGTCTCAGTCGGGTCTTTGTTTTTGGATATATGTCCCATATGCCATGCAATGCCCTGTGTCAAAATCTGACGCGCCCGGTTGTCTTTGCCATCATATGGCAATCATTCCCTAAAATGGGGACCAAACGGCTTTTGTCGGGTTAAACTGGAATTCGATACCTACTGCGTCCTCAACAACCTTTTTAAGACCAAGTGTGCAAATGAGGGTGATGTCGCTGCTCCTCAAGGATAGGGTGTGGTCTATGGAGGCTCCCACCGCCAAGCGGGGCGTCTATCCGCTGCACGGCTTCAAGCTTGGCCTGTACCGCCTTCCCATAACCTTGGAAACGCCCGAAGACATCAAGTCTGTTCATGACGGCCTCAAGAAGACGTTTGAGATGGATATGTATGCCGACCGCATCTACATGACCTACCGCTGGACCGAGAGGAGCATGCCCGACGAGGACGACGACGGCTACGAGGAGGCGGATCTGTCTGTAACCGCCGAGGTAGTAACCGGGGAGGTGGTGGACATCATATACCAAATATTCCCCATCGAAAAGTTCGGGGATCCACAGTGGGTCCGAGACTACCGCAAGAAGGCAGACCACTTTGCCAAGATGATGATTGATACGGCGCTGCGCAACACCATATTGGCGGACAAGATGGTCACATCCCTCCAGAAGCTCGAAAAGATAGACGAGGCCCAGGCGTTCGTGCGCTTGGAGGAGCTCACGCCGCTGGCCAAGATAGTGCCCAACGCAAAGCCCAAGCCCAAACCCAAGCCGACTCCCGGCCAGCCCAGTGCTGCGGCCTTGGAGGAGGAGATGGAGGTGCCTGACGGCGCAAAGCCGGGACCCATAGACGTGGACTACAAGTCCCACATGCCCGCGTCCAAACCGTATGCGACTGGTGAGTACACCATCAAGACTTGGGGACGCCGGGGCGAGGACAACGCAATCATGGGCGTTTGGGGCGAGTTTGTCTCCGTGGACTTTGACATCTGTGTGGCCGACGGGGCCTGCATAGACGCCTGCCCCGTGTCGGTGTACGAGTGGTTCGACACTCCCGGAAGCCCCGCCTCCGACAAAAAGCCGCTCATGTCCAAGGAGCCGGACTGCATCTTCTGCCTTGCATGCGAGGGAGTGTGCCCGCCCCAAGCCATCAAGATATTCGAGCAGAAAGCCTGACCGTAAGCCATGGAGTCCCGCGTCGCGGTGGGACGGGTTGCCGGCCCGCCTGAATTCCAAATATAAATACCTAGGTCACGCCGCCACATCAGGAGATGCCCGTCAGTCCGTTTTTTCAGTTTGTATTCGACCTCTTCATAATATCGGCTGTCGTAATCACTGCCTACACCTGCAACTTTTACTATCTGGCGTACCTGGCACGCCACCGGAACGACACACTGCCAGTGGCCGACCTGGGCACGCCCACGGTCACCATACAGCTCCCGTTCTACAACGAAAAGTACGTGGCCAAGCGCTTGGTGGACTCGGTGTGCGCCATGGACTATCCTCGAGACAGGATGAAGATCATGGTGCTGGACGACTCCGACGACGAGACCGCCGACCTGCTGAGGGATACGGTGGAGTACTACAGGCGCCAAGGCTTCCAGATACAGTACGTGCGGCGCGACAACCGCCGCGGATACAAGGCCGGGGCTCTGAAGAACGCCATGAAGCATACGGACACCGAGTTTGTGGCCATATTTGACGCGGACTTTATGCCCCCCGTGTGGTTCCTCCGCAAGGCCATTCCGTACTTCTCGTCCACGCGCATAGGCCTGGTGCAGTGCCGGTGGGGGCACGCCAACGAGGAATACTCGGCGATGACCCGGGCGCAGGCCATGAGCCTGGACCTGCACTTTCTGGTGGAGCAGAAGGCCAAGAGCAACTCGTCATTGTTCATGAACTTCAACGGCACGGCGGGCATATGGCGGCGGGAGTGCATAGACGACGCCGGTGGCTGGCACACCGCCACCTTGGTGGAGGATCTGGACCTGAGCTACCGCGCCCAGATGAAGGGGTGGAAGTGCGTGTTTCTGCCTGACGTGGTGGTGGATGCCGAGCTCCCAGTCCAGATGAACGCGGCCAAGAGGCAGCAGTTCCGCTGGGCCAAGGGCTCCATACAGTGCGCCCTCAAGCTTCTCTCGGATATCGTGGTGAGGCGTGGGATAGACGTGGGCGCCAAGGTACAGGCGTTCGTGCAGCTGACACGGCACGTGGTGTATCCGTTCATGCTGATACAGTTCCTGACCCTGCCCCTGCTGCTGACACAGGGCGTAAACCTGTATATCATAGGTTTTCTTCCGTCGGTGACGCTGGCCCTGTACATTCTGATGGGGCCGGGGGCATACCTCCTGATACTACAGGACATCTATCATGACTCCTGGAGGCAGAAGGCGAAGATACTGCCGTTCCTGCTGATATACAACGCCGGCATGTCGGTAAACAACACGGTGGCCGTCTTTGATGCCGTGCTGGGCAAGAAGAACGTCTTCCACCGCACCCCCAAGTACGGCACGCTCAAGTCCCGGAGCGACTGGAAGGAGAATGCCTACAACCTGCCGTTCACCCGGGTCACGCTGCTGGAGCTCTTCTTTGCGATATACGGGGTGCTGGGCATAATGGTGGCGCTGCTTGAGGGGTTTACCGTGTTTGCGCCCATCATAGCAATACAGACAATCGGCTACTTTTACGTGACGTACCTGAGCCTGTCGCACTCCAAGTTTAAAAGACATAAATCGGGCGCGTCACGTACCCCGCTACGAGAGGAGATAATGGCAAACCGCGCGTACAGGGCAGCCATGATAAGCATCGTGGCCATAATAACCACCGGGGCATTCTTGGCATTCCAGGGGTACCACACCGACATCTACCCGGTGGATCTGGCGCGCGGGCACCTGAGCGGCATAATGGGCTCGTCGGATCCGGAGACAATACGCGTTCATCTGGACGAGATTGAGGTGCACATAGCCAGCGTGATGGGCAACCTGCCGGACAACCACAACCCGGTGTGGCTCTTCCCCAATCCAACCACGGACTTTTCCAGAATCTCCGGCGACTTGGCGATCATGCAGGAGAGCCTGCTTGTGGCCGAGTCCATGCCCCGGGACAGTACCGCATACTATGTGGCCATGATGGACATCAGCTCCCGGGCCCTTACACTCCAGAAGAACCTAGTGGAGGCCACCCCGTACATGTATGTGAACCTGTCCAACATGTTGTTCGCCACCATATGGGTGGCCGCCATCCTGGCCATATTCGCCGTCCTGAAGAAGAGACGCGACAAGCTGACCCGGTTCGAACAGAGTGGCGTCTGACCGTCCCACGGCAGAGCGGCTGGTCTGTCATCCGCGGTGCCGTACGTGGTGCCGTCCTGCGTGGCAGCGCCCATCATAAATGCAGGCTGGGACCTCGGACCACTACCTCAGAATCTGAGAGTGGTCGGACTTTGCCCGTACGGGGAGAGTATCCCAAGTATAGAGTCCGGATCCGGAACAGACTATATCTTTAGAGTGGTGGTGATGTTGCGGGAACGAGTGCCGATATCTATGGGATGCGGTTGTTGTAGTCGCTTAGCTTCTGCTTGTATATCTTGTTGCGGGGCTTTTGGCGGACGCGATAGTGACAGCAGTTGCAGAACCACCCTATGGTGCCCTCCTTGGCCGGCGAGCCGTCTTTTAGATGGCACCCGTTGTGGTCTATCCAGACATCGCATATCTGGCAGCGCCCCTGTCCCGAACCGTATCTGGTGGCTCCGTGGGGTTTCCTGACGCGGAACGCCTTGCAGGCTCCGTTGCATGCCCCCTTCTTGACAATCTCGTTCATCATGGTATGGATATGCATCAACCTATAAAAATAATAATTATAGTGGGGGTTTTGAAAGGCATCTATTGGTTTTATACACCAATCAATACCATGAGACAGACTTCGTTCTGCCAGACGGCCTCCGGCTTCTCGGGACTGGGGGGTGTGCAGTTAATGAAAATGTAAGAAATTTGAGGTGGCGGCGGTCTACCACGTCCTGCCATACGGCGGTATTGAGCAAGCAAAATGCAGACTACATGTCTGCGTCTTGGACGGACACGGGTCCACGTCAAGCACATACCGGGTGAATCTGACAGGCTTGGCGGACCGCTCAGGACGGGCGTGGACGGGGTTCTCTTGGAACGGTATGACGGAAAAAAGCCCGAACACAAGAGGGGCGAGAGGAAGAACGGAACCAACCACTTTGAGGGATATGGCACAAGCAGATCGTATCCCACAGGGACTTGGCGACGATAAGCGGATACCACCTCGTAAACGGGGGGAGCCAAATGTATTACTTGGGCAGCGGACGTTGCCGAATATTATCGCGTGTAGGCTGTGTATGGCTGGTCTACAGCAAAGATGTATCCGTCGTGCAGCTGGAACAGGGTGAGCCGGAGAATACTGGCGCCGGTCTCCGGGTGCATATAGATGATATAGGTGACAGCAGTATCACCATTATCCTGCAACTTGGCCCCAAGGTGTCCCTGTAGGAATTCATAGTTGTTGATCACAACACCAATGTTGGTCCCTGCAAGAGCAGGGATACGACTGTGGGCCGCTATATCGAGGGTCTCCTGATCCAAGACGAATGTGTTGAGCGCGCCTGTAGTCATCATGGCGTTGATGCTTGCAAAGGCGGCATCCTGACCTGCGGTGTCATACAGGTTGATGCCCTCCTGGATTAAGGCATCCAACTGATCAAGATTTGCATAATAGTAACCGGCAGCAAACGTGTATCCGTCATACGTGGACAGATAGGTGCGCTTGAAATCATACCTCTCGGCTATGGGGTTATAGAAGGTGTACTCCAGCCAGATGCCCGGGTTCTGCTCCAAGGCTTGGCGGGCTGCGTCAAGATCGTTGGACGCAGCGATGGGCGCGGCGCAGCACACCCCCACCCGCTCGGGAAGGGCCCCATGCGCCACCAATTCCCAAGTCTGGGCGTCCACTACAAACGGATATACGATCTCCGGTCTGACCGACTGCCAAGTGATGCGGTCAAATGCCTTCTCGCCATGTATCTTGTATGTCTCAATGGCCTCATTGACAATGCCGACTGATCGTGCCTCCGGCGAATAGATATGTCCGGCAGCGAATAAGTGTCCATCGTGCAGGACAAGCCAAGTACTGCGACGCAGCTCTACGGATGCAACAGAGGTGGAATCTATGAATATGGTGTCTAGCCATAATCCGGGATTATCGCGGAGAGATTGTAGCAGTGTGTCCGCATCCTGATCAAAAATAGAGCTGAGTATAACGGTTTGGCCAACGGCAGCAGGAGAACCAGCATACGCCAGCACCTTGCTCTCCATCACACCTACTACTGCCAGCGATGTTGGCTCTAGGGATAATGATGTGATTATCGGGAAGGCGCCTGCGCCTTCCAACTTGTATAGAGTTATGACCTCATCTACCAACGACTGCACCCTGGCCTCTGGGAATATGCCATAGCTGGATCCAAAGATATGGCCGTCGTGTAGTTGAAGATAAGCCCTGGCGTATTCACCTCCATGGTACGGGGTGATGGACGGATAGCTCACCCACATACTACCATGCCTGTCCAGCATACCCGATATGACATCAAGATCCCAATCTGTGCTTATGGCATCGCGTATGGCGCTGCTAGTGGCATCCGCATTGGTATGGGTTATGATGTGCATGGTCCCCGCATCCAGCACAAACGATTCTCCCTGATCGGCATGGATTGATGCAAACGAGCCGGTTCCAGCGGCGTCATACATGCGTATCAATGATTCCACGGCCTCTATGGTCTGAACATCAGGCGACTCGTAGTATCCGGAACCAAATATGTAGCCATCATGCAGCGTAAGCCAAACATGCTTGACCTGGCTCATTCCTATGCTGGGATTCTCGAATGTATAACTGACCCAAGTGCCATCAGAGTCCTGCAGGTCTTGTAGTATAATATTCAAGGGCCGGTCGGCATCCTCTAGGAATGTGGCGTACAATCCCACCGTGCCTGGGAATGCGCCCTCTGCCAGCATATCCAACGTACCCGCATCTATAACGAATGGATAAACCTCTTCTAGTGTACGCATCGAGTTGATTACATCAAAGGCCACTACCGGGGTGCCGTACGGGTTGAGCGGATGCGATACAAAGGTGCCCCGCTCAGTAACCTGGACCTGTGGGGCAGCCCTGGTCAGCTCATACATCTCAATGGCGTTGCTTACGGTCTCCATCGCGGCCGTCTCGGGTGTGGGGTACGATTCGCCAAAGAAGTTCTCGATCAGGTAGTTGTTTCTCAGATCCGTCCAAGCATCCAGCACATGATTGACGTTCTCCAGATATTCGTCTGCATACGCGGGATACGATGCCGCGGCCAAAACAGCCACCAAGGCGCCCATTAGGATGGTCTTCATGTATGCCTCCCCCTACCACTTCTTTAATAAAATTTGCTTGGACGCATCACCAGGCCTTATCCATAATTAATGATTTGTGTCTACAACATGCTCGATCCCACGCATGGCGGCCTTATTCCGGATCCTGTATACTAGAGTGACTTGTTCGTCCGGCTTTCCTGATTCAACATGTATGTTACAATCATGGATCGTTTGGAGGGCGCAGTCTTTGGCAGGTTGCTTTTGCGCGCACATGATCGTATTTTGGGAGAGCGCCAGTCTGAAAAAACACTAGGTCACGTTGGACGGTATGTGTTTTGCTATTTTCATATTTTGGCGCATCCGTAAACAAATTTTCCGTAAAACAGGGCCAAAAAAGATGGTCACACATAACAATTAAGGTCGGGATCGACAAGGACTACTCGGCCGTCCATATCTAGACACATTTTTACCGCCCTGGCCTCCACTCCGTCCCGGGCGGCCTCGGAGATGCCGGCGGCGAATACCGGATCCCCCTGTACGCTGGGCGAGAAGCGCACCGCGTCCGGGTGCTGTACCAGAAACAGGATGATGCAGCGGTGGTCGGCGGCTAGGCGGCTCAGGGTGCCGACATGCTTGCGGCCCCTGAGTGTGGGGCAGTCTGGAAACGAGCCGGTGCCGTCACCGATGAGCATGGCGGCGGACTTTATCTCGATGTAGCCGGTATGCCCTCCGCTGCGGATCTCCAGATCTATCCTGGATTCGCCACAGTCTACCTCGCTGCCAGTTATGCTCCAGCCTGCCAGCCAGGGTATGAGCCCGGCTTGGGCGGCGTTCACGAAAGCCCGGGACTGCTCACCGGGATCCACCAGCACCGCCCACTTTTCGGATACCGGCACCCCCACCAACCTCAGGGTGGTCTTGGCGGGTCTTTTGGGAATGCACAAGCACACGCTTCCGGGAAATATTAGGTCTCGCAGCCTGCCGCTGTTGGTAAGGTGGGCCGTGTGCTGCGACTTTCCGTCGGTTACGACTACGGAGAACCTGCTGGTGCGGCGCACGACCCTGTATCGCCACAGTCGGCCAATCTCGTGCACGACGGGATATGGCTTCTGGCTGCGCGGTTTGTCTTGCACGGCACCGGCGCCTAGTCCGGCCAATTTATGCGCCTCCACACATAGCCTGGCGGTAACGGCCGGAATCGACGGAACGTGTCGGTGCGGCGCATGCCAAACAGCCGTCTTCTGCATCCGTGAGCAGACGACGCTGTGACTTCTATGAGTGGCCGAGGCCAGCCGGCGATGCAGGGCGACTATTGACTTCTAATTGGGATGGCATCTCGGGTTCAGTCCAGAAGGACTATGGGTCGGCGGGTCGACTCCAACACCTTCCGGGTGACGTGACCCAGCACCTCGTCGGTATTGCCAAGCCCCCGGCGCCCCATCGCGATCAGGTCGACGTTCAACTTGTCGGCCATCTCGGCTATCCGGGTGGGCGGATCCCCCATCTTGACCATTCTCACCACGTCGCCGGCTTCCCGGGGTACCGCCACGCTCTGCAGCACGAGCCTCCCCTCCCTCTGCATCTGCGAGCTCAGGGCAGTGTCGGTATTATCCTCGTCGTCGTGGGGCCATTCCAGCACGTGCAGCAGGTATAGCCGGACGCCGGCAATGTCCCGCAGCAGGTGGTGCGTTCCGTTCATGGCGCGCAGGGATCGTATTGAGCCGTCTATGGGCACCAGCACCTTGGTGGTCGGGGTGTCTGTGTCAGGATGTTGTTCTGACATATCCACAGACTTGGACGAGCTGGCTCTGGACAGCAGCTCCCGAATGCTGTGGCGCGCCTCTATGAGCGGGAGGATCACGACTGTTCCGGCGGCTCCGGCAGCCCACACCACTGCAAGCCCCACCCAGACGGTGAACGCCTGTGACGTAAAGACGTATCCGCTCGCATACAGGGGAGCCGGCCAGGCCACCGGCAGTATGATGGCGGCGGCCATTCCCACCCTTTTACATACAGTGGATGCTCGGGCCAGCGTATGCTCGTCGGCATCACGATCCAGCGCAGATCTCACACGATCATCCACAATCATGATCTTTTGTTTTAAAACGCGAAAGTCAAAGCGGCCGCCTGATGCCATGCTGCCTCCAAGGCACACAGCCAGGCTTGTAGTTATTGACATGATATTACCAATCAGCATGGGCAGTGTAGAGCCGGTGGAGGCGACAGTAATCTCGCCATACATGATGGCCGCGGCGGTCAGCCATCCGGAGACTCCCGCAGCAAGTCCAGCCAGGGCTCCGGATGTGGCGGCGCGCCTGCCTATGCGATCCCAGAGTATGGCCAGCGATATGGGCGCCACTGCCGAGCCTATGAGTATGCCCATCATCAGGTACACGTACTGGAGCGACAGGCCCAGCTGGAACAGAGCCGACGCCATAACCCCCATACCCATTCCGAATATCAGGATGGCGTACCGCGAGACCCGTATCAGCTGCCGGCCGGTGGCCGACGGGTTCATGTACGTCCTGAATATGTCATAGGTGACCAGCGACGACACGCTGACCAGCTGCGAAGAACCGGCGGCGGTCACAGCCGTGAACACTATGGTGAGTATCAGTATGGCGCCCACCTCTCCCATCAGTACGGCAGCGGCGGTGGGCGCCACCAGTCCCAGGCCTACCTGATCCTCGGTGAGCTCCACCCCGGTTGCCACCGCCGCCAACCCCAGAGTGGTGGCTAGGGTGAACGGAATGGCAAACCACGCCAGGCCTCCTATTATGAAGCCGCTGCCCACCGACCGGGGACGGGCCGCTATGGCCCTCTGCCAGTACGACTGGTCCACGAATACGGTCCCAAAGTTTCCCACGATGTTGATTATTCCGAATACCAGGGCCCCCGCCGAGGCCAGTGTCAGAAAGCTTCCCGCCACGTTCCCTTCCACCGGGTTCAGGACGGCGGCCGTGGTGAGCTTCTCGTACATGCCCTGCACGCCCCCGATCTCGGGGCTGACAAAGTATATCGCCAAAACGAACGCCAGCACCACCGCAAAGATGAGCCCGGCGTTGATGTACTCGGCAAAGAAGGTGGCCTTGAGCCCGCCGAATACGGTGTATGCCACCACTCCCACCGGCAGCAGGAATGCGGCCAGCATAATGTCCACGCCGGTAAGCGAGTTGACCACCGCGGCCCCGCCCAAGACCAGCATGGCGGTGACTATGGTATTGGTCAGCAGCGCAAAAAAGAGAAAGACCTTGTGGGAGTGCTGGCCGTACCGCACGTAGATCATCTCGGGGAACGTGTGGGTCATGGGCGCCTTGCGCTTCAGCTCTATGGCGATTATGGAGAAGAGTATGACCTGTATGCTGGCGCCGGCTGCATACCAAAATGAACCGGCCATCCCAAACTCGAAGGTTACAGTGGAGGACTGGAGCAGGGTGGCAGCCCACGTCCAGGCCGAGACTATGGATGAGGCGATAAGGCCGGTCTTGATGGTGCGGCCCGCCGTATAGAACCACTCGGAGGTCTTGCGCGTCCCCAGCCACTTGGTCTCGGCCTTTACCATCAGGGTTACGACCGCGGCCATCGCCAGACCCACACCGATCAGGACCAAGTATCCTATGCTCTCTGAGAGGGCAAAGCTCATTGCAAACCATAATGTACTTTCTGGTAATTAAAAAGTGCGTCTACTTTGGAGAATTTATGCAAGCGCCGCTCCTAAATACGAATTTTCCATGGCGGGGCATGAACAAGCGGCCAGGATGGGGATAGCACTGGAAAATCCGGCGGCAAGGGAGTCCCCCGGCAGGGCTGCCCGGCATGTTTCTAGACTACGATACTGCCATGGAGTGGTTTGGGGGAAGTACATGGCCGGACGCTCGCGGGTGCCCCGGTTGTGGGCGAGCAGCTGGCCGTCGCTGCATGGGTGTATGCGCCGCTTTTGGCGGGTCGTAGTTTCATACAAAAGCGACATGCTTGAAGTGTTATGCAGATTTAGACAGCACTGTATTAACGAGCGGTTTGGAGCGTACGTTCGGCGGCCTGTGGGCTCTCATACTCCATGTCTGATCGCATGCCTGCGGGCAGCCTGGTGTACTCATCACTATAATTTTCTAGATCCGCCATGAATCTGTTATATATGTGACCGTCGGATGATATCACGATGACAGACGCAATCGACGGCCTCATACTCTCTGCCTTGAGTAGGAATGCCCGGCAGGAGACGTTTGAGATATGGGACTTTCTGCGGGGTGTCGGCCACAACATCCCCCAGGAGGAGATAGAATCCCGCATCAGGAGATTGGAGGCGGAGGGCGTAATCAGCGGTTACACCATATCCATAGACGCCAGAAAGATTCCCGGCCGGGTGGTCCACATAGATATGATAAAGTTCCGCAGCTCCCAAGCTCTCCCCAAGAGGCTGGATGGCTTGAAAAAGTATCTCAACGCGGCACCCTTCGTGGCATACTCGGGGAAGACGCTGGGTGGTTATGACTGGATATCTGTCAAGTCGTTCCTTACCAAGGAGATGGCCTATGAGGAGAACGACGTATTCAGGAATCTCTTTGGAGACATACTGCACACGTACGAGGTGTACGACTTTGTTCCGTATACGGATGCGTCCATGTATGCTCTGGCGTATACGGAGGTCGAATACAAGAAGTTTCTGGACGAATGGATGCCTCCCTTCCTGCGGACGTAGGTCTGACGAAGATAGCCCTGCATTCGCCGGTTCCGTGACAGTTTCTGATCAGGACTTCGCCCGCTGCGCGGTGCAAGTGGCTGCCTACCGGGCCGCCGAGGGCGAGCGCGCCCAAATGCGCACTGCTCCCCACACATCCCGACACATGCCGGTCGCGGCGCATGCGTCTGAGCGGCGGCCCGACATGACGATGCCCCGTGGGATGTATGCAGCCTATACTTGACAAAAAGTCGTTGGAAGCCTGTCTACACTCGGCGCTTTGGCCTGTTCTTCTCGAACCGTATGGCCTCGTCGATCATGGAGTGTATGCGCCGGCGCATATCCATCAGAAATTCAATCATGGCCGCTCGCTCATAGGGATCCGTGCCGTGGGCGGCATCTACCAGATCGTCCATTCGGGACAGTGCGATCTTCAAGGTGAGTATTCCCTTCTTTGTTATCTGTGTCTCCCGGGACTTGGAGTCCTTCCGGCGACGGGCCACGGTCCCTTCGTCCATCTCGGCCTTGAGCTTTCGTATCTGCTTGACGGTGAGCTTGTTTCGAACTACGTCTTCGGCCATCTCCTCTGCGGATTCGGGCGCCCCCACCAGCTCCAAGGCCTGGCTTACGTTCATGTTCTTCGCCGTGACGTGGCTTTTGGCCGAATCGGGCAACCTTAGCAACTGCATCCGGTGCGAGACGTACTCTTCGCTCTTTCCTATGCGCCTGCTCAAGTCGGTAACGCCGCCCCAGCCGAATTCAGTAACGTATCTCTGGTATGCCTCTGCCTCCTCCAGGGGATCCATGGTCTTTCTCTGTAGGTTCTCGGAGATCTGTATCTCAAAAGCCTCCCGGTCCCCGAACTCGCATATGCGGCAGGATATGAAGCGTTGGTGCAGCGACCTGCATGCTGCAAAGCGGCGGTGACCGGCCACTATCTCGAACCCGTGCTCGAGCGGGCGGACCAATATGGGGTGGAGAAGCCCGTGTCGCTTTATGCTCTCTTTCAAATCTGCCATCGCTGCGGTGTCCTCTCCGCCAGCGTACCTGACGGGGAACTTGGACGGGCTTATCATGCGCAGCTCTATGGGCTCCACCGTTAGGCTGTCGAAATCCATGGAGATAGGCACACTATGTAATTGGTGCCGTTGCTTTTATTATTTTCGGTGGGTCAGAGTTATATGGTGCGCCGGATTTCATCGGTTATATTGGGATCGCTAAAAATACATTCACATTTATAAATAATATATTACTATAATATTGATCCCAAACGATACTGCTTGCCATATCCCAACACCGACAGCCAAGGAGACTGTCCCAAACCGAAGCGGAAGGATTGCAGAGTATACCCATATGGCGGGAATCCCGGGGTGGTGTACCTCTACATCGCGCATCAAAAAACCGGACGCCGGGGCGGCACATGGCCATCTTAAGGGGGCGGATGTGTCCGGCATGATCTTGGAGACGAGCATGATCTGCCGGGTCGGACCGGGCCACCTTGATCTTGAGGCCGCCTGCCGGAGGTCCTGTGGACGATCATATTTCGGATGTGCGGAGGGGCGGCGTGCCATTGGGCGGCACGCCGAGCCGTACAAAATCAGCTTTTTCGATCGTCCGGAAGGGCGACTCCCAGCAACTCCTCCCTGACGATGCTGGCCACGTTGCGGGCCAGGCTCATGACGGAGCGGGCATCGCCTCCCAGCAGCCTCACCAGAACGCCCGCGTTTCCCCGCATCGTGCTGGCGCCGCCGGGCACCGTGGGGTGGTTCGAGACCAATGGGTTTACCGCGCCGTACAGTCTTGCGGTGCGGGACTTGGGGGCAAGAATATACACGGTTCCCGCCACGGTGTGGCCGCCCATTGCTCCGTACCCTGTTACGCCGCGCCTCTTCGGCTCCAAGACGGCGGCGTCGCAGAATATGACGTCTCCGGCATCGTCGCGTGCCACGGTCTCGGTGCGGAACGAATCGAACTGGAACGACTCTCCCATGGCGCGCCGCCCGGACGCTACCACGTCCGTGTACACCAGGGCGGCGGTCCGGCTTGCGGTTATCCGGGTGGTCTGGGAGTAATTGGAGTTGCCGTACGGTATGGTCTGATCTGGCATGAACTCTAGGTATGACCCATCATGCAGGGTTATCTCCGTGGCCTGGGTGGCCGCCTCTGATCTGGTCCCGTATATGCGGGTGGCCCCCTGGGTGGTGATGTGGGCCGCGGCGTTCTCCCCCAGGGTTATGTCTATGCGGTGCGAATCGCCGCCCAGCGTGCCGCCCGACGTGCTCATCATGTACAGGTATGCCATGTTCGGGAGGCTCTCGTCGTAGTGCATGACCCGCTGCACGTGGAAGGGTGCCCGGACAGAGTGCCCGGCCAAGACTGTCTTGGTGCGGTCTTCCAAGACCAGCCGGAGGTATCCTCTCCTGCCGGTTTGGTCTGTCATGGGCCGCCGGCCCCGGGCGGCGCGTCGAACAGCAGATCCCGTATTATGTGCCGGGCCACCTCGTCCACTCCCGCGTTGCTCCGGCAGTCCGTAAAGAGGAACGGCTTTTCTCCCCGGGAACGAACCGCGTCGCGTCTCATGACGTCCAGGTCTGCGCCCACGTGCTCGGCCAGGTCAACCTTGTTTATTACGAGCAGGTCGCAGCTCTGTATTCCCAGGCCGCCTTTGCGCGGGTACTTGTCGCCGCCTGCCACGTCTATCATATACATGAAGTAGTCGGCCAGGACCGGGCTGAATGTGGTGGTGATGTTGTCGCCGCCGCTCTCTATTATTATGATGTCCAGCTCGGGATGATCCCGCACCATCTGTTCTATTGCGGCCAGGTTCATGGAGGGATCCTCCCGGACGGCCGTATGGGGGCAGCCCCCGGTGGCCAGCCCCACCACCAAGTCACCGGGAACGGTGCAGTCGGCCGACAGCGTGGCCCGGATGCGGTCTGCATCCTCCTTTGATATGACGTCGTTGGATATTACGCCGGCCGCGTAGCCCCTCCGGACCAGTTCCGGAACCAGTCTCTCTATGAGCATGCTCTTGCCGGATCCCACCGGCCCTCCTATGCCCACTCTGGGAACTCGCCGCACCGGCTGCTGATCCGCCCCGTCATGTAATAAACATCTTGGAGTCCTGGTTCTCGTGGGCCATCTGGAGTATCTCGGCCTGCGGGCAGAACTGCCATACGGTGTCCGAATCGCACCCGACCCGGGCGGCCCGCTCCATGTCGGACTTGAGGCTGTGTATTATGCCCTGCGCCTCCATGTGCTGTATTATGCCCAGCCGCAGGGCGGCGCCCACGCACCCGGCAACGAAGCCGTACGACACTGCCATGGCGGTCCCGCGTGCGGATATGCCCATGGCCCGGCAGCACACGCCAAAGGAGACCGGATACGCCCCGGACATCCCACCGTTACGTATCTCTTCTGCGCACGCCGCCACCGCGTCGTCGTGCAGAATCTCCGTGATACATTTGAGCATCTGGGTACCGGATCGCACGGATGCCTCCCGAGTCTCCCGCACCGACTTGGAGGCCAGGTATAGGGCATCCAGATCCCGTATTCTCCCGACGTTCCCCTCTCCGGCGTAGCGGTGGGCCAGGGCGGCGGCGGCGCAGTCCGACGGCCCCGTCTGGTGTGCCAGGTAAGAGCGCAGCAGGGCTTCCAGATCCGCGGCCGTGGATATGTCGCCGGCCCGGTGCATGGCCTCTATTCCGTTGGACATGGCGAACGTGCCCGCGGGAAAGAGAGAGTCGGACATCTGCATGATGCCCAGCAGCTCGTCATCCATGGCCGGCCACGTCGGCTGCCTCGTGGGGCTCGAAGACGGCCTCCCGTACGATGATCTCAAAGCGGCCCGTCCCTACCCTGTCCAGCATGCGGGCGAACGTCTCCCTCTCGGAGGCGTCCTGCACGGGGAAGATGATCTCGTCCCGGCCAACCGAGATGGGCCTGTGCATGTTGCCTATTGCGTGGGCCGCCAGCATCCACATATCCGCCGGGACCGGCCCGCCTGCCGGACTTATGACTCCCACAGTCTCGGGCATCTGGCGGATCATTACGGTCCTGCCCTCGCCCCGGACCAGGTCGCCGTCGTGGAGTGTGGTGCCGGCCGGCAGGTCCAGGCCCACGTCGGTCCCGCGGTCGGTCGTCCTGCGGAGGCGGCTTTTCTGCATCTCGCCCCTCTCCATGCGGATGTGCTCTGCGTCTAGGTTTGGTTGCCCTTTGCCCGCCACCTCGGTGATCCTGATCAACGACCGTACGATCCCGCCGCTCCATATAAAATGCGATACGTGTTGCGCGAAGGGCTTCAGAGCCCGGCGGCTGAGGCGCATGTCCGCTTGGCACGGGAGCCGGGGCGGCCACGGTCCTGTTACAAAAACCCGGCAGATGCGTTGACGGTTAAATAGCGGTCTTCGGGGGATCAAGCTGTGCTGCTGACCCCGAGGGAATCTGACAAGCTGCAGATATTCGTGGCGGCACAGCTTGCCCGGAGGAGGATGGATCGGGGCCTGAAGATGAACCACCCCGAGGCGGTGGCGCTCATAGCGGACCACATACTGGAGGGGGCCCGCGACGGGCGGTCGGTGGTCGAGCTGGCCAGTTCGGGCCGGGAGGTCCTGAAGGCCGACGAAGTCCTGCCTGGTGTGGCCTCGCTTATACATTCAGTGCAGGTGGAGGCTACATTCGAGGACGGCACCAAGCTGGTGACGGTGCACGACCCCATAAGGTGATGCCATGGAGCCTGGAGAGTACTTTCTGGTGGAGGGAAGCATACGGGCAAACGACGGCCTCAAGACCGTGACCATATCGGTGGAGAATGGCGGGGACCGCCCCATACAGGTGGGGAGCCACATACACTTCTTTGAGGCCAACCGCATGCTTGCGTTCCCCCGCGAACGGGCATACGGGTTCCACCTGAACATCCCCTCGGGCACCTCGGTGCGGTTTGAGCCCGGCGAGACCCGCGAGGTGACGCTGGTGGCATACGGCGGCAGGCGGGTGGTTTACGGATTCGGGGGGCTGGTGAACGGGGATCTGGATCAGAACCGGTCCAATGCACTGTCGCTGGCGCGCCAGAGGGGGTACCGGGGGGCGTGACCTTGGAGATGACCCGCCGGCGGTACGCCGACCTGTTCGGTCCCACCGCCGGGGACCGCATACGGTTGGCCGATACCGATCTTATAATGCAGATAGAAAGGGACCTGATCCGGCACGGAGATGAGGTCGTCTTCGGAGGGGGCAAGACGATACGGGACGGCGCCGGCCAGGCCAGCGGGGTGCGGGGCTCCGACTCGCTGGACCTGGTGATAACCAACGCGGTGGTGATGGACCCCGTGCTGGGAATAGTCAAGGCGGACATCGGAGTAAAGGACGGCAGGATCGCCGGAGTGGGCAACGCGGGAAACGGCGACGTCATGGGGGGCGTGGACATGACCATAGGCTCAGGCACCGAGGTGGTGGCCGGCGAGAACGCCATATGCACGCCGGGCGCGGTGGACTCCCACGTGCACTTCATCTCGCCGCAGCAGGTCACCGAGGCCATATGCGGGGGAGTGACCACCATGATCGGCGGGGGGACGGGTCCGGCCGACGGGACCAACGCCACCACCTGCACGCCGGGAGCCTGGAACATACGGAGGATGATGGAGGCCGCCGAGGAGTTCCCCGTCAACATGGGGTTTCTGGCCAAGGGAAACGACTCCCGGACGGAACACCTGCTAGAGCAGGTGGAGGCGGGGGCCTGCGGCCTGAAGCTGCACGAGGACTGGGGCACCACCCCGGCAACCATAGACGCGGCGCTGAGGGTGGCCGACGAGACCGACACGCAGGTGGCCATCCACACCGACACGCTCAACGAGTGCGGCTACGTGGACGACACCATATCGGCAATACGCGGCAGGACCATTCACACGTACCATACCGAGGGGGCAGGCGGCGGCCATGCCCCGGACATAATGAGGGTGGCCGGGGAGCGGAACGTGCTGCCCTCCTCCACCAACCCCACCCGGCCGTTCACGGTCAATACGCTCTCCGAGCACCTGGACATGATGATGGTGTGCCACCACCTCAACTCGTCGGTGCCCGAGGACGTCTCGTTCGCAGAGTCCCGGATCCGGCGGGAGACGATAGCCGCCGAGGACGTACTGCACGACATGGGCGCGATCAGCATGATGTCCTCTGACAGCCAAGCCATGGGCAGGGTGGGCGAGGTTACCGTCCGCAACTGGCAGACGGCCGACTGCATGAAGAAGGCCCGGGGCAGGCTGCCCGACGAGTCGGACGACAACGACAACGTCCGGATCAAGCGGTACCTGGCCAAGATAACCGTAAACCCGGCCATAACCCACGGCATATCCGGACACGTGGGCACGCTGCAGCCCGGACGGCTGGCCGACATAGTGCTGTGGAGCCCGGCGTTCTTCGGGGTGAAGCCCAAGCTGGTGATAAAGAGCGGCATGATAATCTATTCGGCCATGGGCGACCCCAACGCGTCCATACCCACCACCGAACCGGTCCGGTACCGCCCCATGTGGGGGGCCCTGGGCTCGGCCCGCAACTCGCTGGCCGTCACATTCACCTCTAAGCTGGCCTTGGAGCGGGGCGGGGTGTCCGGAAACCGCCAATTCATAGCAGTGGAGCGGTGCCGGAACATATCCAAGAAGGACATGCTGCACAACGACGCAACGCCCGACATCCAGATAAATCCAGAGACGTACGAGGTCAGGGTGGACGGCCAAGTCGTCTCCGACGGGGGGCCGGCAAAGACCGTGGCCATGTCCCGTCTGTACAGCCTGTACTAGGCGCCGGCCGAATCCGTGGCGCCATTCGGGGCGGCGGACGTGCAGTCGCAGGGATCCGGCATTTTGGCACCGAAACGCGGCCATTATCCTGGTGCCGCACTCCGGCGGCCGCCCTTCCGGGCCGGGATCCGGCCGGGAGCTAAACAGCGGGTCGGCGCCGCCTCGATCCGCCGGACTCATGCCGCCGTCCGCGGGACCGCTGGGGGTGGAGCTTTGCGAACGGTTACCGGGGCCGCCCGAAATTGTGCCGACATCGACTAAATGACCGGGCGCAAGTGCAGCGCGGCAAGCCGAAGTCGCATGGGCCGTGCGCCCGCGCTGTCATACCGTACCGGCGTGGTGCCGCGTGCAGGAGCGGTTGGGTGCGGCCGCGCGGAGCGCGGCGGGCGACTGCGGGACTATATAAGAAGAACCGCGTTGAATATTGCCATCTATTATTGGCCCACCTGACAGGTCATGCGGAAT
>JAEFDA010000142.1 GCA_016126025.1 Nitrososphaerota archaeon
TCCAGGT
Organism: Nitrososphaerota archaeon; assembly: GCA_016126025.1. Taxonomy (GTDB): domain Archaea; phylum Thermoproteota; class Nitrososphaeria; order Nitrososphaerales; family Nitrosopumilaceae; genus VYCS01. The sequence continues at coordinate 8 of JAEFDA010000142.1, forward strand.
GTCTCTCGAACTCGGACACCCCCTTGCTCTTCTTTTCGGACTCGGTGGCGTAGAACTGGGATCCGCGGTCGGTCAGTATCGATCTCGGCTTGCCATACTGGGATATCGCCCTGTCCAGCACCTCGATGGCGTGCCTGGCGGTCGCCTCGTCGAATGCGCCCCATCCGGTTATGAAGCGGGAGGCGTCGTCCTCGTACGATATCAGCCAGCGCCCGTCGTCCAGCTGCTTGTAGTCGGTGTGCCACATGGAGTTGGAGTACTTGCGCTCGTACCGCACCCATTTGCGGCGCCCCTGCTTTCGTTTGTGCTCCACCGCGTCGCCGGACTCCCGCAGTATGGTGTGTATGACGCCCTTGGGAACGGCCATGCCGGCCCTTCTGAGATGGCCCCATATTCGGCTTGCCCCGGATTTGAGCGCGCGGCGGGCGGAGAGCACCGCCGACCGCTCGCATCTGGTGGGAGGGCCCCTGCGGGGCCTGCCCATGGTGGCGGGGAACACGATCTTGCCCTTTGGCGTGTCCTTGAATCTGGCCCACAACATCTGGACATACCGCACGGTTATGTCCATGGATTCTGCTATGATGCCATTCTTGGTACCCTTTCTCTTCTCGGCAACTATGTACTCGACTTTGGACTGGTCTAGTTTTTTCATTACCCGCACACGCCGGCCCCCAATATGGCGCCATCGCTGGGAGCGTTGTGGCAGGCGCTGGGCGCCCGTCCTCCGCCCGCTCCTCTTGGAGCCGTCATACCAGTCGAACCCCGACGGCATGTCAATCATCGGCTTCCCCCCGCCTTCCTTCCCCTACTTCTCCCCGTGTGCTCAGGGGTGAACTACTTACTGGGCTACAGAGGACGGCGATACGCGATGGCCGGTCGTGCGCTGTATGATGGCCGACGGTATCGGGGACGTATGGAGGCCGATGTCGCGCGTGGTGTGATGGCCGATAATGCAGCGTGATTGCCGAGCACAACGCGCGGGGGCCGGGGCCTGAAACATGAAACACGAGTGGTATTTGAGATGGTCGTTTTGGTTTGCGTGCGCAGGTCATGTTAGAAGGGGCGGCCATAAAACACGCTGCAATGGCGGCATAAGAGGAAGTGTGGGGGTTTGGAGTATATGGGTTTCACGTTCATAAAAATGGGCCGATTTCAGGCACGGATCGGAGGCGTTTTTAGCCGAAAAATCCGTTTCACGTTTATTTCACGTTCATAGAAAGTACTTTGTTTTTACCGTATATTATACCATTATCCGGCACGGCCAGGACTGGTTGCGGCGTGGCGCCGCTGGCGCCGATGTGGCGCCGTCGGCGCCAAGGTGGCGCAGGCGTGTGGCGCCGTTGGCGCCATGGTGGCGCCGGCGGCGCTGGGCATGTGTCGTGCGGCGCGCCGGCAGGGCAGCCCGCTCCGTGGTGTGGAGAATGTCTTACCAGGGGTTGCCGGCCGCTCTCCTCGCCAGCGGGAGCGCTTCCCTGGGCGGCGTGGGCAGCGGCTTGCCGTCGCGCACCGCCTCAAACACCTGCCGCATCCTCAAGTAGGGGTTGTGCGTCGGGTTCTCGTGGAGCTCGTCTGCGACCTGCGTCACTACCGGTATCATGGAGCGGCACTGCTCCCGTATATCATATGGGTGGCCGCCGCAGCTGGCCGGGTTGAGCTCGTGGTGCCACTCCGTCTTCATGGGAATGATGGGCTTGGGCTCGTACCACTTGTCCGGCCTGCCCGCGTACCGCTTGTAGTTGTTGTACGCCCTGGGCGAGTTCCTGCCGGATATGACGCCGGTTATGTACCGCAGCCCCTCCCTCCAGGCCCACGCCATATGCGTGATATCAGTGAGGGCGTGGCGCCTCAGCGCCATCCGGTAGTATGCCGGCGGGGGGCCGTCGGGGAAGCCGTCGTGCAACAGGGCGGCCAGTATCATGTTCGTGCGGCGGGATACCCGGTCAAACTCCTCCGTATCCGGGATCTTTCCGGGGATGCCGCACTGCCCCAAAGTTTCCCGGTCGTACCAGCGTATGTTCCAGTTTGTCTGGCCCATTATGTCGGGCAGCTCCTCGATGCTGCCGAACACCGGGGGCGGGCCGTCTGCCTTTGGGGGGTTTGGTATCACGCCCGCCTTCCAGAACAGTATCGCGTTGCCCCACCACGCCACCGGCACTCCCCTTGACTTCCATTCGGCCTTGTGGCCGTCCGGCGCAGTCATGATGCCGGCGTTTCCCCGGGACGACACGTCCAGCGTCTTGATCCAGAAAGTGGCAGTGTGCTTTTTGGCGCCGGAGTTTCATGGGCGACACGGCCCTTCGGGTGCGGCCTAGCCGACGCCCGTGCCAGGTACGCCCCCCGCAGCCGGGCACATGCCCCGCGGGGGTGCCTTGCGGGGCGGTGCAACCGGAAGATTCAGACCGTCGGACATCCCCCGCACCCCGATGACGGCCGCCATTGGGGCAAAACCGAAAGAGGGACGCGGCGGGGGCGGCATCCGCCGACTGCGCCCGTCCGTGCTGCGCCTGCTGGTTGTTGCCCGCCTGCCTTCGGCGGATGCCCGGCCGCGTGCGGGGCGGGCCGGCAGGTACGGGCGGCAGGCGCGACCCGGCATACCGGGGCGTCAAGAACCAACCCCCCGAAGCGCGGGGCCAGACGCCAGAGAGGCAAGGGCAGGCCGCGGCCTGGTACGGCTACGCACCGCGATACCCCATATCTGCACGCTTGCCCGAAGCGCTGTTGGCATTCAACCCGGCAGGCAGTTGGGCATCCGGGCACTGGCGCGCCCTCCATGTCTTTGGCATTGGTACTACAGCTTGGCGCATACGGGCCGCGGCATGCCGTTCAGGTAGTCCAAGCCGTGTCCGTACACCGCCGCAGGTGCCACTGCTGTTTCCAGATATTTATGACGAACACTAAAAACGGTACATAGGGTGGAAACAGCGGTCTGGCAGGATCAGGCGTGTGGAGTGGAAACAGTGACAAAAACCACGGAGGAAAAACGCAGATCCGTCAAAAATCATGTACCGTTTTTTGACAGCCGGGGGCCATGTACCGTATTTTTGACAGTTCACATAGCACCACTCCCATGCGGGCATGTGCGGTGCCCCATGTGCCGCCGCCGGATTGGCCCGCCGTACTCCGACACGGGGAAATTCCCATGCCGTATACTGCGCGGCATCCGGACGCAGGATCCAGAAGCAAACCAACCCCGATCTTCGACCGAGTCGGAACACGCCCCCAGCCAACATGGGATTTAGATCAATTTTGGCCGAACTACTCTGTCCGGCACTATGCGATATCATTGCTGTGTGCCATGCTTCCCCCATCACTTTCCACACCACGCGCGCTGCCGGCTTTTACCGCCCTCAATGCAAAACCATAAACCGTCCCCGGCAGGTACAACATACCATGCATGTGCGCAAGATACAGGCGCAGTTGGTGTACGGCGCGCCCTCGGACAGGGTGTATTACAAATTGCGGTTGCCGCTCAACATGGTCCGTCAGTATGTAGAGGAATACGGCGAGGACAGGCATATTTGGGTGGAGTCTGCCGACACGCTCTGCATCGGCGGGGAGCGCGACGACGCCCTGCCAATACACATACTCAGCGTGCGAGAGCTGAGAAAGGGAAGGCCCGTCTGGCGGTACTACTGGCAGGTACTGCTCCCGCCAGCACTTGCCAAGAACATGCGCAAAGGCGACGATGTCAAGATAACGCGCGACAATGATACCATACGGCTGAAGTTCGGCCACGACGCATTTGATGCAGTGCACGGCCAAACGAAAACAACAGCACGCACGGGCAAACCGGCCGTGAGGAACTGTTAAGATAACGGGGGGTGGCCGGGGGCGTTAAATCCGGGGGGTGGTGTTAAACACGGGGAGTGAAAAAGGGAGCTAGGTGACCTCGCCCACCAAGAGTCTAACCTTGGGCTTATGGCTTGGCCGCATAATGCATCATCGGCTGCCCGTCTCGCTCTTTCTCGTGGGCGTCTATCTTGCCCTTTTCAACAAGGTCGTCCAAAAGCTTCTGATTCTCCTCACGATCCATGTCCGCGCTTAAACGTATGCCATTGGCGCCCACCGGACAAGAATACTCATTCCCGAAACACCCCTGTTCGATATCGGCATACGTGAGCTCGTGTGGCCGCACCTTCCATAGATACTCCACAATGGCAAACTTGATTTCCTCCAGACGGCCCACTACTGGCGGTTGGGTGTCTGTCTTGTAGTAGAACACCTTTCCATACACTGCATCTTTGTGCGGGATTATCGTGCCTTCCACCACGAGCTCGTTCAAAGCCTTGTCGAGTTTATCACCCTCATCCATCCACATCAGGGGTTGTCCGTCGGCGCCCGTCCTGCCTTTGAAGCATGTGACCGACATACCATTCCCGGCACGTCCCAGTGGGTAGATCGCGCGGAGGCACTCCACGACTACCTGTCTGATCTCCTCCGTTGTACCACTCACGATCGGTACGCCGAATCCCCTCTATATGAATCACAGGAACTGTAACATGTATGGACTCAGGTCCCCAGGCGTGGATCTTTAACTGGCATATACGACCAAAAACTACCGTCTTACGGTTGTTAATACCGATTAACAGTATATGTTTCCGATATGTACCCA
>JAEFDA010000038.1 GCA_016126025.1 Nitrososphaerota archaeon
ACACACGAGCGGCTCCTCTGCCGCCGTATCAGAGAAAATAGGAAAAGGGGGATGTCTACTCGTTGACGTATGCTCGTTCGCCGTGTTGGGCCAGATCCAAGCCAAACTCCTCTTCCTTGGGAGTGACTCTGATCCCGCCGGGCCATACCGCGTCCATGATCTTCAGTATGACTATAGTCACACCAAAGGCATATCCAATGGAGATGGCTGCGCCTATGATGCTCAGCCCCTGCGTCTCCATACCCTCGGGCGTGCCTGTCCATGCACCAATACCGTCGCCGGTATCCCAGATGTGTGGACTTGCCAGTGTACCTGTCAGTATGGCGCCGGTGAGGCCTCCTATTCCGTGTACACCCCAGACATCCAGGGCGTCGTCCCACTTGCGGGCGTTCTTGAAGGCGACTGCCGCGTAACATACAGTGCCTGCTGCGATACCGATTATGATGGCTGCCATCGGTCCCACCCAACCAGAGGCCGGGGTGATTGCGACGAGTCCTGCCACCGCGCCGGTTGCTCCACCAACAATGCTTGGCTTGCCGGTATGGGCCCATGACATGAGAATCCATGTCGTGACAGCCATACCTGTTGCTATATTGGTTACAACCCATGCGCTTACAGTGATACCGTCCACCTGAACTTCGCTTCCGGCGTTAAAGCCGAACCAGCCGAACCAGAGTATGGCTGCACCAAGTACAACCATGGGAATGTTGTGAGGCTCCATTGGAACCTTTCCGTATCCCAATCTGCGGCCCAGCAAGAGGGCTCCTGCCAAGGCGGAGAATCCGGATGATATATGCACCACGGTACCGCCTGCGAAGTCAAGTGCTCCAGAAGGTGACAAGTCGGGGTTGAGGTCGAGGTTTGCTATGAGACCACCTCCCCATACCCAGTGGGCAATGGGGTCGTAGACGAAGGTAGCCCAGAGTAGTACGAATATGATGAGAGCGCTGAACTTGATCCTGTCAACCAGTCCACCAACTATGAGTACCGGAGTGATTATCGCGAAGGTTCCCTGGAATGCCATGAAGAGTGCGTGGGGTACAGTACCAGGCCAATCTTGGCTACAAATCTCTTCCTCGTGGAAGAGCTGCATCTGGTATGCGGCGGCCCAAGTGTCAGTACATGGTCCCGCTGCACCAAGCGGCGCATAGTTCGATACCTGGTTTAGCCCCGCGTAGGTAAGATCGCCCATGTAGTCGTTGCCTCCCGGTCCGAACGCCAGTGAGTATCCCCATAGTACCCATTGAACTGAGATTATACCCATGATGATGAGCACCATGCCGATGGTGTTGGTCACGTTCTTGGACCTAGCAAGGCCTCCATAGAAGAACGCCACGCCCGGACTCATGAAGAGTACCATCGAGGATGCAGTCAGCATCCATGCGGTGTCTCCTGTGTCGATCCTGCATGGTAGCATGCTGCCGTCTTCTTCAAACCAGCACTCGTTCTCGTTTCCTGTATAGATTCCGCTTGTTCCCAAGACGTATCCGTCCATTCCGTCTGTGACCTGTTGCGCATATGCCTGCGACACTGCGCCGGCCGATGTTATGGTGACTGCGGCCACAAGTAATAGAGCATACTTGTGTTTCTTTGTTTTCATTGTGTCAACCCAGATCCTGAAGTTATTTAAGTTTTGAAGTAAAATTCAGATCTGAATATAAAACTTATTATAAGACATATAATTTCTATATTTTTATGAAATTACAAATTCCTAACAAGGTGGCGCAACCATGAGAGAGGTCAGGCTTAGCATATTCGAGAGGCTCAGGACCAGGCCTGGGGAGCTCAGCGCCAAGGCGCTCCGGCAGCGGGCTGTCATACAGATGCTGGCCGAGAAAACCAACCCCCAGGACCGCACCCGAACCGGACTGGCCAAGAGTCTGGCGGCGGCCACCGGCTCCAAGTGGCAGACAGTCTACCCTGCCGTCTTTGGCGACATGGAAAAGATCATGGTTCCGCTGGGGATAATATGGGAGGAGGGGCGGCTGCCCCTCCGACGGGGGCCCCGGATGATGCAGGAGAGGGGCAGCCCGTACTACTCCCTGACCCAAGAAGGCATGGTGGTGGCGCTGGCCATACGGGGCGTGCAGGGGTGGGACGACATAGTGGGGCGCATAGAGGAGATGGGCCCCCACGGCGGGACGCTGCGGTCGCTGGCCAAGAGCAGCCCGGGCATGGTGCAGTACATTATGGAGAGGTACGTGGAGGCCTGGTGCCGGAGTGGATCCTCCCTCCTGCCTCTGGATCTGGGCCGCATAAGAAACGACGAACCGCTCTCCATGTGCAGGGATCTGCTGGATGCATACGGGGGGATGGAGGATGCGGCGCGGGAGGGCGTTGCCGCTCTGCTGAGTGATGTGGCCGGCCCCTGAGGAGACGGTAGGAGAACGCCCGCCGTCGGCAGTGAAATTGCAGAGCATCTCCCCATATGTCCAGCGGTCGGGGCCGGGCACGCAGAATGCTGGCTGAACGTGCTGCCGGGGCAAACCTGCTGGGCTCCCGGCATTCCGCGACGCCGGGCAGCATGCGCTAACGTAAAAAAGATGATATTCTGTCGTTCCCCTTCCAAGACGGCAGCGCGTTCCTAGCCTTTGTCCTCTTCCGCGGTACGGCACTCTCCAAACCTTGGTTGCTGCTGCTGGCCGGCATACTTCTGGGTACTGTCGTCGATATGGCGTACCGCCACGCGCATACCCTAGGAAAGTACGGCTTTGAGGATCCCTCCGCGGGGCTGTGGGTCGCTTCGTGTATGGTGGTGATATACGCCCTGTACCGGCACTGCAGGACGTTCTAGCGGGGCAGGCGCTGCGGAGCCGAGCGTTCCAAACCTTAAAATCGGCTCTGGGGATGCTCCCGCCCGATGAGCCGCGCCAAGAACGTGTACGCTTCGGTAAAATCCTACAGCCAGAGGGGCAAGCTTCTCCGGAGGGAGGACTACCAGACGCTCTCCGAGTCCAGAAACCTGGACGAGCTGGTTACCCGCATGCGGAACACCATATACGAGAAGGTCGTGTCCGACGCCCCCAAGCCGTACACGGCCCGCGGCATAGAGTCGGTCATCCGGGGGCACTTGGCGTTCCTCCACTACAACATCTCCCGCACCGCCGGCAAGTCTCCCATACTGGACGCGTACTACATGCGGTTCATAGTGTCCAACCTGAAGGCCATCCTGAAGGGAAAGGCGCTCGGCAAGACGCAGGAGGAGATCGAGTCCCACCTCAACCTCCGCGCCGAGGAGCTGATGAAGCAGAGGGACATCGTGGTGAAGGCCTTGGTGGCCAAGGATCTGGAGGAGGCCGTCGCCAACCTGGGACCGACGCGGTTCGGCGAGGATATAGCCCGGGCGGCGGCAGCGTACGGCGACGGAGGGAACATACAGGTATTCGACACCTACTTTGACAAGATAGTGTACCAGCATCTGGGCCGGGCGCGCAGGCACACCTGGGATATGAGCGTGACCAAGATCGTGGACTTGGATATAGACGCGTACAACCTGCTGGGCGTGATCCGGGGCAAGTTCTGGGGACTGGACGAGGCGCGCATGGAGGACCTGCTGGTCACCCCCACCGCGTCGGCCCCGCGGGACCTGCTATCCAGGATGATGGCTGCCGAGACCGTCCGGGATGCGCTGAATGAGCTGGCCGGCACCAAGTACAAGGGTCTGGTCCCCCAGACGGAGAACGAGATGGATGCGGTGGCCGAATTTGAGAGGGCGCTGGAGCGGGAGACCTACGCGGCATCCCTCAGATCCTTCACCAAGATGTTCGGCTTTGCCACCATCATAGGCATAACAAAGCTGACCGCCTACGAGATAGGGAACTTGGCGGCCATCGCCTTTGCCGTTGAGCAGGGCATACCCCCCAAGACGGTCATGTCCAAGCTGGTGCTGGGCGCCGAGGCGTAGGGATCGCCGGCCCCGCGTCCCCAGAGGGCGCCAAATATATCAACCACGTAATGCGGACGTCATACTATGATGGGTGATCGCGACTACCGCAGCCTCATAGAGAACGCGATCGACTCGCTGGGCAGGGAGCTGGACGTGCAGATAGACGCCGCCGACCACTCCACCATACACTTGGAGGAGGCGGTCGGGTGCCTCCGCAGGTCATACTACGACAGGCGGGACCCGCTGGATCAGGAACGGCGGGGCTTCAGCGAGCTGCTCTCGGGACTGCTCAGGAAGCTCGGGTACGGGGCAGAGCAGTCTTCGTATGACATCGGTGGCCTGACGCTCAAGGGCAACGCCGACATGCTGGCCGACGACGCGGTGATACTCTTCCGCCCCGCCGCCCAGCCCATGGAGAACCCCAAGGCCGGGGATCTGCTGTACCTGAACGCCTGCCTGTGGATGTATGACAAGGCCGACGGTATCATAGTGTACATAACCGGCGACCGGCGGGAGTCGTCCTTCTCGCTCACCCGCAACAAGAGAATGTTCGAGGAGACCGTCCGGCGGGTCAGGGTGCTGTCGGACCTGCTGGGGGGAGACAAGGCACCCATCCTGGAGCCGTCGGCCGACTGTGAGGAGTGCCAGTACTACCAGCGGTGCTACACCAAGAAA
>JAEFDA010000090.1 GCA_016126025.1 Nitrososphaerota archaeon
TATAGATCTCTTTCGGTCCGGCCACATGGTTAAGGGCTGAAACTACCCCCACGATTCGGAATATGAGCGTCCATTTTTTGTTTGATTTGAAGCTTGATTAAGGTGGTCTTTCCCACCTGCCGAGGACCCCTCAGTGAATACACAAGATCTTTGGAAAAATCGAAGGTGTGAGCAATGCGCGGTTTCCAGTCAACTATCGAATTATCCAGATCCACAATCTTCATGTCACGCCGGATAGATGTTGGGTCGCTCCACCAAGGGTTGTCTTCGGCTAAATCGGCAGAGACTGACATGAGTTACATAAGTAGTCATGTCTTTATATAGATTAAGCATGACCGGTGGTCATGTCTTTATATAGATTAAACAGGATAGACAGATGGACTGGTAAGTCAGAAGCGCCGGGAAAGAAGCATCTCAGCTCCGGCCATACCACTATTCTCACTCCGCACCCTTGATGGAACAAGACCTCCGTTTCCAATCCAAGCGTCTTTTGTTGCAGCCGTTGTTAAGTGCTTAGAATGCCACAGTTCAATCTCAGGACGGGTTGGGCGGCGGCGTTCCTGTCCGGATCGGTACCCAAACCGCCATGCGTATACGAACCGCCCGCGTCCGGGCCGGCCCCGACCGCTCACTTCACGGTGACCGACTTTGCCAGGTTGCGTGGATAGTCGGGGTCGGCATCCCGGGCAACGGCCGCGTGGTACGCCAGCAGCTGCGCCGCCACCACCTCCGAGAAGGAGTACGAGACCTCGTCGCCCGGCGGAATCCTTATCCAGTGGTCGTACGCGTCACTCTCCCGGTCGGATATACCTATGATTTTGGCGCCCCGCGCCCGCGCCTCCCGCGCCCCCAGCAGCATGTCCCCGTACGTGGAGTCGTACGGGTTCAGGACTATGACGGGGGTGCCCCTCTCTATCAGGGCCAGGGGGCCGTGCTTCATCTCGCCGCCGGCCAGCCCCTCGGCGTGTATGTATGTGAGCTCCTTTATCTTGAGGGCCGCCTCTGCCGCCGCCGGATAGTGCAGCCCCCTGCCCAGCACGTACACGTCGGTTATGTCCTGTATTTGGGCGGCCACCTCCCGTATGCGGTCAGAGTCCTCCACCACGCGCGAGACGGCCGAGGCCACCCCGTCCAGGTTTACGCCGGTGTCGCCGGCCAGCGCCTCTGCCAGCCTCAGCATGATGCTGTACTGGGCGCAGAAGCTCTTGGTGGCGGCCACCCCCACCTCGGGCCCGCAGTCCATCCGTATTACCACATCCGAGGCGCGCGCCAGCGACGAGTTTGCCGAGTTCACCACCCCTGCAATCGTGCAGCCGGCTTGCCGGGCCGCCCGGACCGCCTCCAGCACGTCGGCGCTCTCCCCGCTCTGGGATATGGCCAGAAGGACCCCGCCGCGCTCCAGCATCGTGTCACCGGGCATCTCGCTGGCTATGACCGCGTCCAGCCGCACCCCCGCAAAGCGGGCCAGCACGCGCCGGCCCATCAGGGCCGCGTTGTAGCTGGTGCCGCTGCCCGTCGCGTAGGCGTGGCCGGCGGCCCGAACCATATCGGCCACCTGCCTGATCTGCGTCTCCGAGGAGGCCCCCGCCCGCCGTATCACGCCGGGCTGCTCGTTTATCTCCTTGATGGTATAGTGGTCGTGATCCCCCTTGTCCAGATCGCCAAACTCCCGGGAGACCTTGGTGGCCGGGCTTCTCACCACACTGCCCCCAAAGTCCATCACCTCCAGGACGCCGTCCCGCACCATACAGCACGTGCCGTTCTCCAGGTATACGGCGTCGTCGGTGTATTCGATGAAGCCGCGCACGTCGCTGGCCAAAAAGAGCCCGCCGTCAGCCAGCCCCGCCATCAGCGGCTCGCCGTGCCGGGCGGATACCATCGTGCCGTCCCCGAACATCGCAATGAACGCATAGTGCCCCCGGATCTCCGACACGGTCCCCAGCAGCGAGGTGCGCACCTCGCCGGTCCGGTCGTGGTACCGCTGCAGCAGGTTTGCTATAACCTCGCTGTCCGTCTCGCTGGCGAACACATACCCCGAGTCCTCCAGAGACCGGCGCAGCTCCTGATGGTTCTCAATGACCCCGTTGTGGACTATGGCGACCCCGCCGGCGCTGCTCATATGGGGATGCGCGTTGGCATCGCTCACCGTACCGTGCGTGGCCCACCTGGTGTGCCCCATGCCCGCATGGCCGGCCAGCCTATCTAGGCCAAGGCGGCCATTCACATCCTCGACGCGGCCGGCGCCCTTCCTTAGCAGTATGGAACCGTCCTCGCCCCAGGTGGCCACCCCCACGCTGTCATACCCGCGGTACTCCATGCGCCGCAGCCCCGAGACCAAGACGGGCGCGGCCGCGGATCCCCCCGCGTACCCTATTATGGAGCACATCAGGACTCGGGTTCGCTCTCTGGTGCCTCTATCACAATCTTGGATGCCGGGTTCAGGCGGATGGTCTCCTCCTCGTCGGCCCGCACCGTATACGATGGTATGTCAACTATACGGTCGCCCATCATTATGTGGCCGTGCACCACCGCTTGCCGGGCCTGGTACGGCGAGCGGAATCCCAGCCGCTTCCAGACTATCGTCTGCAGGCGCCTCCCCAGCAGGTCCGTGACCTGCAGATTTAGCACGTCATCCAGTGTGGCGTCCCCGCTCACCAACCCGATGCGGGCCAGCGACGACATCAGCACGGGCTCGCGCTTCTCGCGGACCTCCCGCCGGAGGGCCAGGAGCGAGCGGGCCTGGTGCCTCACCCTGGAGAGCTCGGTGTGTGCCTTCCACAGCTCCCTCTTGGTGCGCAGGCCGTACGTGCCCACCGTGCGCAGCTCCTCCATCTTCAGGTCGTAGTTGAGCGGTCTCTTGGGCTTGCGCCACACCTTACGCGGATACTTGGGGTCGCCCATCGCTCCGTCACTTCCCCGGCTGGGCCTTTCCGCCCTTGGCCACGCCCACCGTTCCGCCCTTGCGGCCGGTGGTCCTGGTGCGCTGCCCGCGCACCTTCAGTCCGTACAGGTGCCTGTGCCCCCGCCAGCTGTTGGTCTGCCTCTCCCGCTCTATATCATTGCGGATTGTAAACTGGATATCAGAGGTGAGCAGGTGCCTGTCCTCGCCGGTCTCCATGTCCTTGCGGCGGTTCAGGAACCATACCGGAAAGCCGGCCCCCCGGGGGTCCTTGATTATGCCTTCTATCTTCTTGGCCGTCTCCTCGTCCATGTACCCCATGCTGGAGCCCGGCTCTATGCCCATGCGGATCAGTATGGCGCTGGCAAAGTTGTACCCCACGCCCCGGATCTGGGTAAGGCCGGCCAAGGTCTTCTTCTCGCCGGGTATGTCGTTACCCAGTATACGCACGATGTGCTGGTACTCGCTCAAGCGGAGGCGGGTACCCCTCCCCCTGATAAAAACCATCACGTCGGACACTTTCCGTAAGCGCAGATGGCCTAGCCGCGCCGGAATGTGTGGACATCCGCGGCGCACCGGCAGAAACTCTGTTGCGCCATCCATCAGATATTGCAAGTATGTGGGATGGGCTCTTCGCTCCAGGCCGCCGCACGCTCCTGGAGAAACCTGCCCCCGTGCGGCGCGACAACTATAACCGGGCCCCGCGCGTTCCATTCCAGTGGACCTGGACAGCATAGCCGAGACGCTGGAACACATGCAGGAGTCGCGGGACGCCATACTGGGCGGATCCCGCCGCGTCATAGGGCTGTGCAGCCGCGCCATAATGTCCGTACACGGCGGCGGGGTGGACGAGGCCGCCCAGATGCTGGAGGAGGCCCGGCCCCTGCTGGAGGGAATGCGCTCTTGTGCGCACCCGCGGACGGCGCAGCACCTGATACCCGCCGAGCAAGAGTACGTGGAGGCGTCCGCCCTGCTGGCCGTGGTGCGTGGCGGAGAGATACCCGGGATCGACAGGCTGGGCGTGATGCCCGAGTCGTACGTCCTGGGCCTGCTGGACATGGTGGGGGAGCTGAAGCGGCTCATGCTGGACCACATGCGCGCCGGCAGGACGGGGCCGGCCCTCTCGGTGTTCGATACCATGGACGAGCTGTACGGGAGGCTGTACAGGTTTGCCGCCTACGACAAGATACTCAAAGAGTCACGCCGCAAGCTGGACGTGTGCCGGATGGTCCTGGAGACGTCCCGCTCGGCCATAACCGAGGAGGTGCGGCGGCAGGATATGGTCCGGGCCGCCTCAGGGCATGGCGCGGGGAGCGGCCCCCACACCATACAGAGTGGTGCGGGCGATGGGATTTGAACCCACGAACTCCTGAGAGACTAGCCCCTCAAGCTAGCGCCTTTGGCCAGGCTGGGCGACACCCGCGATCACACCCCCCTGCATGGTTTTTATAATCCTTGAGGGGTTTTCGCGCCCGTGCTGGTTCCCGTAAGGTGCTTTACGTGCGGCAATCTGATAGCCGACAAGATGGAGAGGTACCAGAATGCCGTCAAGGAGGGGCAGCCGCCCGGTGACGTTCTGGACTCCCTGGGGATCAGACGGTACTGCTGCCGCAGGATGCTGCTTACCACGGTGGAGACCATCCACCAGATAGTCCCGTTCTACGAGGCCATGTACGAGAAGAACGAGGCCATACGCCGGAACGTGCTTTGACCGACACCATATCTTCGGTGCGCGGTCGCGTCATATACAACAGCCGGGGACAGCCCACCGTCGAGGTGGATGTGACCGCCGGCGGACACACCGGCAGGGCGGCGGCGCCCTCCGGTGCCAGCGTAGGAAAGCACGAGGCCGTCTCCTTCCCGCCCGGCGGGCCCCGCGCCTCCCTGGACATACTGGCCGACCGCTCCTCGGATCTGGTGGGGACCGACCCCGCCGACCAGGCCGCCGTCGGCAAGATACTGCGGGAGATGGACGGGACGCCCAACTACTCCCATATAGGCGGGGCGCTGGCGTACGCAGTATCGGTGGCCGCCGCCGAGTCGGCCGCCCTATCGCAGGGCGTGCCCCTGTACCGCGCCATATCGGAGCGGGACTCCTACCGGATTCCGGTCCCCCTGGGCAACGTGCTGGGCGGAGGGGCCCACGCCGGGCGGGAAACACCAGACATACAGGAGATACTGGTATGCGCCACCGGCGCCCGCTCGGTGAGAGACGCCATACAGACCAACATGGACGTGCACCGCCAGCTGGGGAGCCTCCTGTCGGAACGGGCCGGATTCACCGGCGGACGGGGCGACGAGGGGGGATGGGCCCCCAACATGGACAACGAGGAGGCCTTGGAGGTGGCGGCGCGCGCCTGCGAGTCGCTGGGATACACCCTGGGCAGGGAGGTATCCTTGGGGGTAGACTTTGCGGCATCGACGCAGTATGATGCGGCCTCCGATAGGTACGTGTACGACCGGGCCGGCTTTGAGAACGACCCCGGCGAGCAGCTGGAGTTTGCCGCCGACATAATATCCCGCTACGGGCTGATATACGCCGAGGACGCCGTACACGAGGAGGCCTTTGCCGAGATGGCCGAGCTGACGCGCCGCTTTCCGGACGTGCTGGTGACCGGCGACGACCTGACTGTCACAAACCACACCATACTGGAGAGGGCAGTGCGGGAGGGCTCGTGCAACGCGGCCATCCTGAAGATAAACCAGGCCGGCTCGCTGCACGACGCCATGCTCTTTGCGGGGGCTGCCCAAAGAAACGGCATCAAACTGATCACCTCGCACCGCTCCGGCGAGTCCACCAACGCGCACATAGTGCACGTGGGCATCGCCACCGGCTCGGTGATGCTCAAGGTGGGCGTGGTGGGGGGCGAGCGGGTGGCCAAGCTGAACGAGATGGTGCGGGTGTCCGGGCATGATTTAATACGTGGAATGGCTGAGGCGTAGAACTGTGGCAATGGAGGAGTCGTTGGACAAGAGGCTGCTGGGCGCCGGAATACGCGTGGGCACCCACGTCAAGACAAAATTCATGGCGCCCTTCATCACGGCGGCCACGCCGGATGGCGTATACCAGTTTGACCTGGGCGTAACGCAGCAGCGGATAGCGGCGGCGTCCAGGTTCATAAACGGCGTGGGGACCGGAAACGTGCTGGTCTGCAGCGGCCGCGAGTTCGCCTACGCCCCCATCGAAAAGTTCTGCGAGCTGGTCGGGGCCCAGATGAAGCTGAACCGGTTTATGCCCGGTACCCTGACCAACCCCTCCCTGAAATACTACATCGAGCCCGGCCTCATACTGGTCTCGGATCCCCAGGTGGACGAGCAGGCCGTCATAGAGGCCACCAACGCGGGCATACCCGTCATCGGCATATCCAACTCGGACAACATCACCTCAAACCTGGACTTGGTGATACCGGCCAACAACAAGGGCCGGAAGTCGCTGGCCGCCGTATTCTGGATGCTGGCCCGGGGCATCCTGGCCGAGCGGGACCAGGCCATGGAGTACGAGATAGAGGACTTTGAGACCAAGAACGTCGACGAGGGCTGAGTGCAGGCCGCCGGCTGTGTCCGGACTGTTCTATCCGGACGATGCCGACATCCTGCGCCGTACCATATCGGAGTGCTTCCGGAACGGTCCCGGCGGCACGAAGGATGCGGGGCTCGGGGACATGCCGTACGGCGTGGTCTGCCCCCACGCCGGGTACGTCTACTCGGGCGCCGTCGCCGCGTACTCGTACGCCGAGATGAGCCGCGCCCGGCCCCCCTATATCATAATGGTGGGGCCCGACCACCGGGGCAGCGGCCCGGCCCTGAGCCTCTCGGAGCACGAAAACTGGGAGACACCCCTAGGAGTGTCGCCGGTGTGGTACGGCGCGGACATCTCCGGGTGCGGCGCCTCGCCGGACATGCTCTCCCACGCCCCAGAGCACAGCCTGGAGGTCCAGCTGCCCATGGTACAGCACCTCTGGGGCGACGTGCCCATATCGCCCATACTGATGAGCGACCAGTCGCAAGGGTCCGCCGAGCGGCTGGGGAGGCACCTAGCCGGGATGGCGGGCCGGGATCAGCCCGTCTTCATAGCGTCCTCGGACCTAACCCACTACGCCCCCGAGGTGGAGGCCCGCCGGCAGGACGCCGCCTTTCTGGAGGCCGTACTGGAGATGGACACCGACCGCCTCTACCGGACTTTGCGCCAAAGGCGCGTCACCGCATGCGGGTACGGGGCGATCGCGGTGGCCATCGAGTACTGCAGGGCACGCGGGGCCACCGCCGGCCGGCTGCTCAAGTACGACACGAGCGCCGCCGCCTCGGGCGACGCCTCCAGCGTGGTGGGGTACTGCGCCCTGGCGTTCTACTAGGACAGATGCCGGACGCGCCGCTGCTCCCACATGCACAAATCAAGGATTTTTAACACCCTCCTGCGGGCCCATGCCGTGGGCAAGATCAAGGATCCCTCCCTGGCGGGGGCGGGCAGGCTCTCGCACGGGTGGGCCCGGCAGCACATGCAGATACTGGACAGGACCATATCCCGGCTGCGCGACTCACAACCGCTGGACGGCGTCACGGTGGCCTGCTGCCTCCACATAACCAAGGAGACGTCCGTCCTGCTGATGGGCCTCAAGGAGCTGGGGGCCACGGTGGCCTGCTGCCCGGGAAACCCGCTGACCACCCAAGACGAGGTGGCCGCGTTCTTGGACTCGGAGGGCATCAACGTGTACGCATGGAACGGCCAGAGCCCCCAGGAGTACGACTGGTGCATAGACCAGGCCCTCTCGCACAGCCCCTCCATCTTGGTCGACGACGGCGCCGACATGAACGTAAAGGCCCACTTTGACCAAAAACACTCCCGCATACCCGTGATGGGGGCCACCGAGGAGACCACCGCGGGGGTCACCCGCATACGGGCCGTCGAGAAGAAGGGCCTGCTGCAGTACCCCGTAATACTGGTCAACGAGGCCTACACGAAGCACCTCTTCGACAACAGGTACGGCACCGGCCAGAGTACCATAGATGCCCTGCTCCGCTCCATGAACCTGCTGATGGCCGCCAAGACGGTGGTGGTGGCCGGATACGGCTGGGTGGGCAAGGGCGTGGCTGCCCGGTGCACCGGCATGAACGCCAACGTCATAGTGACCGAGGTGGACCCCGTGAGGGCCCTCGAGGCGCGCATGGACGGACACGTGGTCATGCCCATGTCCAAGGCCGCGCCGCTGGGCGACATATTCATCACGGCTACGGGCATGACCGACGTGATACGCCAGGACCACATGGACGCGATGCGGGACGGCGCCATACTGGGAAATGTGGGCCACTTCGATGTGGAGATCGACACCAACTCTCTCCTGGCCAGAAAGCGGGGCCAGGTCCGGCCGGGGCTGGACGAGTGCGTGCTGGCCAACGGCAACCGCCTATACCTCATAGGCGAGGGGCGCCTGGCCAACCTGGCGGCCGCCGAGGGGCATCCGCCGGAGGTCATGGCCCAGTCCTTCTCCAACCAGCTGCTCTCGGTGCTGCACATACTGGAGCACCACAGCACCATGCCAAAGGCCCTCATGAACGTGCCCGAGTCCATAGACCGGCAGGTGGCCTCCGACGCGCTGGCCGCCATGGGAATCGAGATAGACCGGCTCAACGCCAAGCAAGAGGCCTACGCGGACAGCTGGTAATACTCCAGGATGGTCCGCGGGCCCGGACTGCAGATTTGGGGGCGTATGGCCTCCCGGCCACCGACTCGGACCGAGTATCGGGCGGCACCGGGCGGGCGGCATCCGCCATACACCGCAACGGCCGGTCCCCAATAGGTTGTCAATCTCCGCCGTAGCGGACCGTCCCGCAGAAGGCTGCGACTTGCCCGGTCCCGCATGGCGCCTACACGCCCAGGCATACGGCTGCTGCCACCCCCAGGCATGCCGCGGGGCCCCGGCCATCCGGCCGTCGGCCGCCCCACGTCCCCGCTGCACAAAGAATAAATTGTGAGCACGCCAAATGTCTGGCGTGCTTCTTCCTGCCGAGATAGAGTCAAAGACGCTCATACCCGCCATCCGCGCCATACTGGCCAAGAAGCTGACCGCCGACCACGGCATAAGGGAGGACAAGATATCAAAGATGCTGGGCGTGACCCAGGCGGCCGTCAGCAACTACATCCGGGGGACCCGGGGCGACCCGGCGCTCATAGAAAAGCTGCTCCAGGAGAAGAACGTGGCCAAGATGATCGAGGATCTCAGCGCCGACTTGGCCTCGGACAGGGCGTACACCCCCTCCAGCCTCTCAAAGTTCATCAGCCTGTGCAACTACGTAAAGTCCAGCCTGCTGATATGCGAGATACACCACCACATGGAATCGGGCATAGACGAGCGCGTGTGCAAGGAGTGTGAGAACATGCTCCTCAAGGGGCCTGGCGCCGCATATTAGATTCGCGCTCAGACCTTTGTCATTATTATCTCGATGGTGGAGGCCATGCTGCCGTCCGGCTTCATGTCCCCGTCCAGCAGTATCTTGTATACCCGCGAGTTCTGCCGCATCATCTTCTCGGTCAGGATGTTGGCCACGACCACCGCCCGGGGAATATTGTCCTCCCTGGCCCGCAGGGAGAGCAGGCCCTTGTCCCCCAAGGTGGACATCGCCTCTATGACCATGGTCATCACCGGAGCTCTGCCCACCACCATTATTTGGTCCCGGGGTATACCAGCGCTGGTCTTCGACACTGCACGCATCCGCCGCCGTCCGCTATTAATTCCTGTCGGGTTGCGCAGGGGTACATCCTCAGATCCGCCCCCAAACAGGCACGAACCACCGCAACATGACCATATCCTGGACGTAAAAATCCAGACCCGAGGATGCGCCGCGCAGTGTCACGCGTAGGCTCAGTACAGGCGCCAGCCGTCTTTTATTGGCCTGGCAGGGTCCGCGTGGTCTGCCGTATCATGTGGCCGGATCATGGTCGATACGTCCACAAAAACCGCCAGCCCGCTGCCACCCCCTACTCGGGCATTCTCCGGCGCCACCCAACCTAAACGCGCACCTGCACAGGAGAAAGCCCAGAATCAGGCATCCGCCGAGCGCCGCCGGTCAGGCAAAGTGGCTTATGGGTATGTTCTGAAAGTCCCCGTTGGGAAGGGCGCGTCGTATGACTATGGGGATGACCCGCCTCTCCAGCTCCTCCATGGCTATGACCAAGGACGTCTTGGTGCCCGCCGGTATCTCCACAAACGGCGGGGCGCCCATAGAGAGCTGCAGTGCCCTGGCCCCCATTATCCTAGCCTTTTCGAACCGGGTCAGGGTTGGTGGCCCTATGAGCACACTGCCGTCTTCGGAGACTATCTCCACGGGATCGTGCTTCTCGCTGCGCTCGACTACCTCCCGTGTCTCCATGGCCCTGACGCGCTCCTCTATCTCTTCGCGCTGCTCGTCGGTCAGGTCGTCCTTCTCCATCATCTTTCTGAACAGGTCCACCGCCTTGCCCAGGGCCTGATCCCTCTCCAGATCCTCGACGCTGCTTATGGTCGGTTCCGGAATATTCGACAAGTAAGCGGCCGTCTCATAATCGTTTTATAATTGTTGACGTTTGGCGCCTAGAATCCGTCGCTTGGAAAGTATCGCCAGCGGCGCTCCGGACTGCCCGCACACGGACGGCCCGGGTTGAAATTCAAGCCACGTGTCGTGTCGGGCCATTTTTTGAGTCCCAGCCCACATGGATTAGACAAACCACCAGATGCAGTGTTTCTTTTCATTTAGAAATAAGAGCAGAAAAATTGTCAGATTATGTGTCCGGCACCGGAGGCAGCCGCCGGGTGTCTTGGAACGGGCCATGGGGCGCATCCCTCGCAACGCCGGCAGCGGACACCACGGGCGCTGCCGCACTGACGGATGCCTTCGCGGATCTGGTTTGATGGTCGGCTCGCTGCAGGGCCCCCACACAGACATTGCGGGGTTGCCGAACGTGGCTACAGGATGCGGGTGCGGCCGGGTGCAGAATAGCCTCCAGGTATGAACCGCAATGAGGCCTGGGACCGGCTGGGAAAAGCCCGGTGTGTAACTACATATCCCGATGCCGACGCACGGCGATTCTCGGCAAGCGCAGAATTACCCTTCGGTGCAGACGAACCCTGCTCCTGTCCATACAGCAAGATTCCCAAACCTCTGAGAACGCACGCGCGTACCCGCGGCCGGACGGTGCCGCCAAGGGTTTTGCCATATTCAACTAGACAGTCTCCGTGGATCCCCCTCCAGCATACACAAGACGGCTATCGGATTGGAGAGATGGTACCGGCGCGGCCTCTTCCTAGTCCCACTCGTCCAGCGTACCGCCCGCCTGAGTGGCCGCGCTTCCCGCATAGTCCCCCAGTATATCCGAGTAAGTAGCGTCATTGTGTGCCACATACCTAACATACTCACCGTACGACATCTCAAGATCGCACTCGGAGCACGTGACCAGAGAAAAGTCCGGGGAGAGATCGGCTGTCTCCTTGCACCGCGGACACTTTATCTTCATTGTAACTACTAGTGCCCGCCTACTCTATTATGGGTTGTCCAGCCGGTCCGCGTGCCTGTAGCCCAGGACACCGCCCGAATGTGCACGGGGGTATGGCCTCACCGCGAAGTCACTGGTTCTTGGGGGGATACACAAGCACCAAGTCAGGTACCGGCGCCGGTGGAAGAATGGAGACGGTGTGACCGCACGTGCAACTAGACCGTCTCGCACCCTAGAGAACCCCGGTTGATCTAACAAACGCGTCGAATCTGTGTATTGCATCCGAGAATATCCTTCGGCCGGTTTGCCAGTAGTGCAGTACCAGACGGCGCCGGTTTGCGTGCCGGATCTGCATTCCATGACGACGGCGCCCTCCCGACGTCCCCCCCTCAACTTCTGGGCACCGACTGCTGGATGTCCAGTCCAGTTTAGGTTGTGCAGGACGCCCTAGGCACGCGCCAAGATTAGAAATCAGGCGGCTCCGCCCGGCCGATCGTGACCCTTCAGCGGGTCCCGAATCTCACAACCAGGACGGCGGGGTCGGCCACTTCGCAGACGGTGCCTCGGGTGCGACCGTATCCTTCCATCCTGCTCTCGTGCCCACCCCACGGCGCGGAGTATTCTGGCCCTCCTGACGGTACTCGATGTGGAGGCATACTATGGAGGGACCTGCCTTGGGGCTTCCGGGTTGGCGCCGGATCCCCCCGCCCGTTCCCGGCGGGGTAGAGCAGGCCAACCCCGGGGCGGTCTGGCTCACGAAGGCATATGCCGTGTCGCCGCAGTGGCACAGACGATTGCGCGCAGGGGCCCCCATGCCCCGAGAGGCCACGCACCGTCGGCTCCCACGCAAGATCATGATCCGACCACTCTTGGGATATCGATATACTGCGGCACGGAATGGGTGTCCCCGCTGGCCTGCATATCCAGAATTTTTTGCGTGGCAGGCCAACTACGATCTCTTTTATTATTTATTATCTATGTAACTCCCCGCCACTAGCCCGTGTTGAAGAAATGCAGTTGCTGCGGATTAAATCGGGCGCAAAATTCAAAAAACACGACGTCGACAAAACTAAAATCAAATTCAAGTGTGGAGCGTCACGCAGAATGCTGATCTTGTGGTCCATACTGTCAATCCATCCTTGGTCGTGGCGCGTGCATGGCTATTTGCAAAAATCGGATAAAACCGAAACATGCCTGCACCCCGTAGCCATGCGGCGGTCCAGGGCATTGCCCAGGTTTCTATGCATGTGGCGCATCGCCTTCCCCCACCTACTATCGCGCCGGTATTTTATGCATCCTAGCGCCGCACCGGCCAAGATCCCGCTCCATGCGTAATGCGGCGCCAGGCATCCGGATGCCAGCAGCATCCGTTTTGATATGGCATCCCATGGCGCACTGGCAGGAGGCGCGCCGAAACCGCCGGGCAAACCACACATCCTGGCGGGCCGGTCCACAGCCCATCCACGGATACTAGATGCTCCTCGCCACACCTCCAGCCGCTACGGCCAGGGTGGGAGCCGTTGCCCGGGCCGGCATCCACACCCGCATGGTACGGTTCCGCCAGGCGAAATGTGGATCACCTTCCGGACAGCGTGGGCGGCCTGCATGCGCAAAGGGATAAATTCACTGCCACAAAAGACCGACTATGAGCACCTGCACCAAATGCAAGAACGACATACCCCAGGCCGAGTCCCTGGATCCGTTTGCCGCCCGGTATCCCTGCTGCAACAAGTGCTGGAGCGAATGGAAGGAGTACCGCGTGATGGTCATAAACGAGATGCGGCTGGATATGTCCATGCCGGACCACCGCAAGGTGCTCAAGAAGCACGAAAAGATGTTCGCCGGCGTCATGGCGCCCGACGGCGGCATGGTCGACTACGCCAACGAGGACAACCGCAATCCCGACGCCTAGATGCCCAGCATATACTTGGCCGCATCCGGAGTCATCAGCAGTATGCGCCTTCTGGACTCGGGATCCATTCCGATCAGAATCCGGCGCGTCGACGAGGACAGCGCCTCCCGGCCTGCCGGCTCCATGCGCGCAAAGACGGCCACCAAGCCATCCATGTGCAGGGCAGCCACCCGGTTAGGCACCGCCGCGATACCCCGAGCGTACGCCCCCAGCAGAGCCCCCCTCTCCGCCTCGTCCATCCCGGCCAGAACGTCAAGCCACGTCCCAAAGAGCTTGGCGAACGTCGGAAACGGTATCTCCGGGCTGGCCTCCAAAGCATTACCGACGATCTCATCCTGCTCGTCGGCTGGCAGCGCAGGAAATTCGGACATACGCCTCCTGAGGATGGGCTTTCGTAGAAAGTCCGGAAGCCCCGCCAGTGTAGATATAATGTTGCCCGCATAGTTGTCCGCTCCGCCGTAACCGCTCAACCACACCCCTTCTGTGCCCACGATAATAAATCAATCCTGTACAGGTCCGTATGCGTTCAGGTTTGGTGCGAGCATCTTACGAATTTTACTGGCTTGTTTAGTATGATCCACACGGTTTGGCATACCATGTGGCCAGATCATACCTGTTATGCTCCAAAAGCTGCCAGATCAATACCACAAAACCCCATCTTGCATATGTTCTGGCGTCACACCGAGCCTAAGCGCGTACGCGGGTCCGGACACCGTACGCCGCCGCGCCGTCGGCGAACGGCGGAAGCGGCGCCAGATGCCAGAGGCGGGCCCGCCCCGTCTGCGTCTTTTGTACAACGGCCCCTGCCATATTGCGGCGCAGCCGAAGTATATGGTACGGATGCCAGGATATGGATCTCTTTTGGTCCAGCCGTGCAGGCGGGAACCAAAACCGTCCTATATGATCTTAAATCCAGTCGAATTGTTTTTAAAACACAAAACGTCATGCGGGCACATGAGGGTGTATGTCATGCTGGCGGCGGTGCTGGCGCTGTCTGCGGCCGGCGCCGCCCATGCCCAGACCAACTTTGACACCGTACAGTTCATCAGGTATCTGGACGAGAACGCCGCCTTGGGCGACATACGCAATGGCAACATAGACATGTACTTTTGGAGGATACCCTCCGAGCGGCTGTCCAGCGAGCAGGACCGGGAGGGACTGGTGGTGTACGAAACCACTCCGGCGACATACAGTATACTGGCCAACCCCGCCGAGACAGAGGAGTTCAACCCGTTCTCCCTGCGGGACATGCGGTTTGCGCTAAACTACCTGGTGGACCGCAACCTGATGGTAAACGAGCTGCTGAACGGGCTGGGGGCGCCCATGGTGTCCAGCATCAGCCCCTTTGATCCCGAATATATAGACCACGTTGAACTGCTGGAGTCCTACGACTTCCGCTACGACCCCGGCCGGGCCCAAGCGCTGATAGACGGCGCCATGACGGAGAGCGGCGCGACTAGGAACGGCGCCGGCGTATGGATGCTGGATGGCCAGCCCGTCGAGTTGCGGTTCTTCATACGGAGCGACGACCCGTTCAGGAGCAATGCCGGGGAGATACTGGCTCGGGATCTGGAGAAGGCGGGCTTTGAGGTGCGCCGCGACTACGGGGACCTGAACAAGGCGCTGGCGGTCGTATACGGCGCGGATCCGGCCAACCTAGGCTGGCACCTGTACACGGAGGGATGGGGCCGCTCCGACTTCAAGAGATACGACTCGCAGACGCTGGCCGAGATGTACGGTCCATGGTTTGCCCGGCTGCCCGGACTCAACGATCCCCAATTCTGGAACTACGAGCACCCGCGCCTGGACGAACTTACCCAGGCCGTATTCTCGGGCGACTTCAGGTCCGAGGAGGAGCGCACCGCTCTGGTGCAGGAGGCGGTTACCATCGGGGTGGACGAGTCGGTCCGCGTCTTCACGGTCGCCGACAAGCAGCTGCAGGTGGCCCGAGATGGGGTGGAAGGCGTCATAAACGACTTTGGTGTGGGCATAGCCAGCCGATTCACCGCCATAAACGCCCACTCCGCCGACGACGTACTGAGGGTGGGTGTCAAGCACATTTACCAAGGGTCTTGGAACCCGGTGGCCGGGTTCGCCGACTTGTACAGCCAGCACATATGGTCGATTATACACGATCCGCCCGTCTTCCGCCACCCGCACTCCGGGACCGTCATACCCCTGGCGGCCGAATTCGAGGTCGCGACGGGCGGTCCGGACGGGACCTTGGAGGTGCCCCCCGACGCCATGGTATGGGACGTGGAGGCTGCCGCGTGGGTGCCGGTGGGCGAGGGGGCCAACGCAACCAGCATGGTCACATACCACTACAAGTTCGGCAGCTGGCACCACGGCATACCCATGGGGATGGATGACATATTGTATATGATCAGTTTTATGACAGAGTGGGGCACAGACGACGGCGGGGGAGACCGCACCTACGACCCCGAGTACACCTCTAGAACCAACCAGTTTATGAAGACGTTTCAGGGAGTCCGGGTGATCGGTCCCGACTCCATAGAGGTATACGTGGACTACTGGCACTTTGACCACGGCGAGATAGCCGGATGGGCTGCCGTCGAGGCCCTCATGCCTTGGGAGATGTACCGCGCCATGGAGCAGGCCGTTCTGGAAGGGAAGACCGCCTTCTCCAGGCCCGAATCCACCAACAAGGAGGTGAGCTGGCTCTCCCTGATCATACCCGCCGATGCGGCCATCGTGCGGGAGTATTTGGCAGGGTACGCCGCCGCCGGGGATGTGCCCGATTCGCTGGCCGGGACAGATACGATGCACAGAGAGCGGTACGCCGCTGCCCTCTCATGGATTGACCGCACCGGCCACGCCGTAATCAGCAATGGCCCGTACACCATGGGCGGATACTCCCCCGAATCTGCCACCATGACGGTCCGCCAGTTTGCGGACGAATCGTATCCGTTTGCGGCCGGCGCCTGGTCGGGGTTTGAGAACGCCAAGACGCCTCTCATAACACATGTCATCATGCCGGCCCTAGTCCTAGCCAGCCAAAACATCACTGTCTCTGTTGCCGCAGAGGGGGCCAGCGCCCTCAAGTACTTTGTCAGGGACTCCGCGGGCAAGACCATCAGCGGCGAAGCCGCCGTCGGGGAAGAAGGTGCGGCCATATACCTGGATGCCGCCCGCTTCGCTCCGGGGGCCGCCAGCTTCACGGTTTACGCCATATCCGAGTCGGTGCTGCGGCCCGACTCGCATTCGGGCAGCTTTTTCATCCTCAACGCTCCCTAGGAGCGCGTTCAGTTCCGGGCTGGCGCGCGTGAAGATCTCCCCCTCCCCGGCGCCCCCACATCGGCAGTGCGGACGCCGCTGGAGCACACCGGGTGCACCACTCCGCTGTCCACATTCCCGGCATCCGAATACCAGAATGTCGACCCCTTATCTCCATGATTCCATTCAATGATCAGGTGCTCTCGAATTGCCTGTGAGACTGGTTCTTTCTGTCCTTGCGTGCCGTTCACCTCCCCGGACCATCGCGGGGCGGCACCGGATCCGCTCTATATACCGTCAGGCGGTAAACTCTATCACACAGATAAAGTGAAAAGTTACTCCGAACTACTAACGTTGATCTTAGTAATTCCTTCAGGATAGTTAGTCTGCACGACCCTATGGATCTCAGACTTATTGTCGAATGACTGCACCTTAGTATCATTCATATCCTCAGTCGGTACTGCATAGACACCATATGTAGAAGTCACGGGCATAGTATGGCCAGATTTAGCGTAGATGTCAGTAACAGCCTTCTCCATAGAGTACAGGGCCTCCTCAATACTCTTGATAGTCCCCATAGGTATGCTCCTATAAGCATCGATACTCTGTGCCGGAAAGTGCTCGTCTTCGGTAACGTATACCTTGTTCATTGTCTATGCTGTATCGTCTGTTCAATATATAGTATTAAGGGACTATCGATTCTATTGTAATACGTTCATATTCCAAATGTTTGGGTTAGCGACGCGACTGTGTTATTTTCGGTAAAAGACGTCTCCGCAAATACTTGAACAGGCCGATTGAACCTTGCCGTTCTAAAGTACTCTGCTAGTCGCTTTTTCATGCCCTCCAGCGGGCCATGATATTCACACACTCGGGTGCCCAGCTCGGATCTGCGCCACGTCTCCTCGTACCGCCCCTCGCACTGTTTGGTGCTCGCGTTCACGTGCACCGGGTCGGAAATTCTCCTGAAAAAGCCCAAGGCGCACAGCATCTTCCTGACGCATGAGGCGGCGTACCTGACGCCCGCCAGGAGAGTAATCTTTTCGCGCAGTCTCTTGGGAGTCAGGCTGGCTTTCTGTAGCTCGGCAGCAGCCCGCCGTATGTTGCCGGCCGGGACGGCCCTGGGCCTGCCGGATTTTGGCTTGTCCCGCAGTCCTTCGTGTCCGTCCCTATTGAACCGTTCCACCCATTGCCGGATGCATCGCGCGGTGACATCAAAAACTGCTGTCACGGTCTCGGTGGAGTGTCCCAATTCAAGCACGGCACGCGCAGTTATCAACCTGGTCCTGACCTTCAGATCCTTCCGTGCGTATTGCTGAGTCGAGTTCGTCAAGTCGGTTCATGATAAGTATGGAAGATGTGGGATCTATACGCTTTGCCACGGCAGACAGTTTTTGCGGAAATTACTTTTGCGCGTCACTATAGCGGGTCATCTGCAAATTCGGGCCGTGGCACTCCAAGCGCGAACTACCTTCGAGATTACACAATCTTCATCACGTATGCAAAAGTGCATGAATCGTGGCGGGGAATTGGCACTTAAGTATGCAGATCCCGGTCAGGGTGCTCATGCCCCCAAAAAGCAAGTGTTCCTGCTGCGGAGCCAACGACCGGCTCCAAAGCGAACACGTAGGCTACATACCGCCGGCGGCAAACCGCGGCACAGCGCCGCCGGACGGACTGCACGTTGGGGTATGGATGTGCAAGATCTGCTGGCTCCTGATGCAGTTCGGCAGCAGCAAGTGACAGACCCCCGATGCCGCTGTATTTTTACCGTCCCCTCGGGGCGCGACGAACCCCGATCGGCGGGCGGTACGGGCGCCGCCGGCCGTAGGGTCGACCGTCCAAAATATAGATAATATGCCTAGCCAATCGACACGCATGGAAGCCGCCAACGACCAGAAGGCCAAGAGCGCCAGGTTGAGAAGACGGCGCGGGTACCGCTGGGAAGACGGCCTGGTAAAGCGGCTCAACGGCGCCGGTGGCTGGAGGGCTTTCCGCCTAGGCTCGCCCAGCGTGGCGCTGCCCGACGTCTTGGCGGTCAACACCAGAAGCAGAGCCATACTGGTTGTGGAGGCAAAATCAGGAGCAAAGACCAGCCTCTCGGTCCCCCCCAACCAGATCCAGCGGTGTCTGGACTGGTGCGATACATTCGACATATACGACGCACGCACCGTCGTGCTCGCCTTCAAGTTTCTCTCAAAAAAACGGCTGGATTCGGGCACGTACAAGTACAGAATCATGCGTGAGTACTACAAGGTGTGGGATCCGGCAGTTGAGCCGGTGGAGTGCGTGTGTACGTACGACGGGCAGACGTACGCCCTCATAGACGGGACACGGCAGCAGATGGAGATGGACGACTATTCCATGCCGTCGGCCTGACCAAAACCCCGACGCGCCCACCTTCCCCCGGAGATCCGGCGTGAAGAGGACTGGTTGGACACCAGTCTGTACGGTTTAGGCACTAGTAGACGCCGTTGCCTACCTTTTTAAGCGGCGCATGCCCACAGCATGTATGGGGCTATTCGGAAAGCTGCGCCGGGATGCATTCGGTTCCAAGAAGGCACACCCCGACGAAGAGGTGCCCGTGGAGGACGAGGGCGTGGCAGAGGAGGAGGTGCCCTCCGACGAAGAGGTGCCCGTGGAGGACGAGGGCGTGGCAGAGGAGCCCCAGGTCATAGCAGAGGAGGCCGAGGCAGCCACCAAGAGCCTCTTGGCCACCGTATCGGAGTCCGAACCCACACGCCGCCGCACCAGATTCGAGGAGTTTGTGGACGAGCGGCTGTTGGTGAGCACCGACGCGCTGGGCAACAAGCAGATGAAGATAAAGGTCTTGGAGGTCTCCGACGAGCACCCACCCGTCCAGTGGAGGTTTGGGGATCGGGTCAAGATAACAAAGATCCTGGTCACCATCAAGCACCTGGCAACCCAGGAGGTGGAGGAGGCCGAGTTCGACATTGAATCCATAGAGAGGGAGCTGGCCGAGAAACGTCACTACACCTCCACCAACCGCTGGATACCCACCACCGACATCAAAAACGGCTACGTGGCCGGCACCCGCCACACTTCGCTGGTCAGCGACGCAGTGGCCCTGGATTACATCATATTTTAGCCCCCGGCCGCCCCATCTTCTGGAATGCTGTGTTTGAGGGGCGCTCCCCGGGCTGCCGGCGCCCCGGGTTAAAACCTATATGGACATGAACGGGCACATCACTCCATGATAGTCAACGAGGTGTCCGTCAACGGCTCCGTCTATAAGTTCGCCCTTACAAACCAGCTTATGTCCCAAGTAGAATCCCTCAAGGAGCTGTACGCGTTGGTGTACGAGGATCCGGAGGGGTTTGAGGAGATCAGCTCCCGCATATCAGAGGTGGTATCAGAGATTGCCGACTCCATAGAGCCCCAGGCATCCAGCGATGACTTGGACGGCGTTGTCCAGATGATAATCAAGACGGCCGACAACCTCAAGGCAGGCACAGAAAAACAGACATCACGGAAAAAGCGTTAAAATTAGCTATATAGAATATATAGTATATGCCTGACCGGGTTATAATACCGATGCTGTATATTAAAGCATGACACTTGCTGTAACGGGGGACAGAACAGGCAACACCATGCACAGCTGCCAATGCGGCATATGCGGCCATCGCGACATGGAGGACTGCATAAAGAAGGAATGCGTGTGCTGCCTGAACTTTCACATCAGGTCCGGTCCGAAGACGTAAAGTCACCGCGTGTCAGCGTAGCAGCTGCATTTCCTGGAGACGTGCATATAGCACCCCACCAGCCGATGGTCCCTACAGCCGCATAAAATGCACTTTTTGGCCATCTACAGATCCGAGAACACGTCACGCATCTTCTCACTTAATCCTTTATCATGCAGGGCTTCCAGAATCTTGAACCGCAGGTGCCTGAGCCTTCCAGGGTCGTCCCCATACAGCGGCTCCATGATGTCCATCTCCCGCTCGAAGTAGTAGTTGTCCAAAAACCCCCTGGATCTGGAGACCAAGCCGGATATGTCCGCGTCGGGGTAGTCCCTGGGATTTATCTTGTTTACGATGACCTGGAGTATGCCCCGTATGCGGAGCAGGTCCTGCCGCATTACGGCGAGGTCACCGGGTTTGTCCTTCAGATCCCCAATGTTCTGGCACGACTCCAGGGCCTGCCCCAGCATGCCCTTGAGGTACTCGGTGCGGGTCACCATGGGGCATATGGGGCACACGTACACTAAAAAAATATGCCCGGCCGTCCGGCCCACGCATGGACGTCGGAGCATTGGGGACTTTGGACGTCCGGCCGTCCACGGTGTCCCATGTGCTTTAATATGGGCCCGATGGGGGCAGTGTGATGGGTTACGATCCTACTGCCCGGGACATCAAGATTGTGGATGGCCTGTTGGAGTCCGGCCAAGGCGACCAAGGCAGACTGACATTCATACGCCGGTGCATGGCAGACGGCAGGACCCCGTACGAGTCGGACATGAGATACGTAAGGATGCTGGCTGCCAAGGAGCCTGCAACCACCGATAGCCCGGCGGTAGACGATGCCCCGGCCCCGGAGGTCGGTGAGATCGATATGGTACGCAGCCTCGTACGGAGAGGCCCGGGCGACCAAGGCAGACTGGAGTACATGCTCAGAACGCTGGAAGGCGGCGGCCTGCTGCGTATGTCTGACGCGGAGTATCTCCGCGCCAAGTACGCAGAATGCGAGCATGGGTACATGCCAGAACCGGCCCAAGCCGCAGTGGAAGAACCGGACGCAGCCGCCATGCGGCGGCCGGAGACGCCGGACACCCCGGCGGACCCCGAACTCCTGCAGGCAGAGGAGGAGCTGGAGGCAGTAAGGACAGAGCTGGAGGCGGCATCCGAGTCCGCAGAGGCCGTATCCAGAAAGATGCAGGAGCTGGAGGCGGTAAGGACAGAGCTGGAGAAGGCCCGGCGCCTGGTGGAGGAGGACGAACGGGAGCTGGAGGACATGTCCGATTACAAGGACCGGCTGGCCGACCGGATGGAGGCGCACCAGAAACTACTCCAGGAGATAAGGGCGGAGCTGCAGAGCGTCAAGGAGCTGGTCAGGGATCAGAACGACAACATGGACGAGCAGGTACGGGCGCTGGAGGCAATAAGAAGCGAGAGGATGCAGCTGGAGGACGACTCCCGGCGCCTGGTGGGCGTCTCCGCCGAGCTTGCCGAGGAGCGCAAGAAGCTCGCCGCCGCCCGCAGGGAGAACCGCGCACTAAAGGAGAAGGAACGCAGCCTGACAAAGTCCCGCAAGGATGTTGAAAAGGTAAACCGCAGCATCCAAAAGGAGCGCGAGAAGGTGGCCAAGAAACTTGAGGAGGAGAAGTCGAAGCTGGAGGAACAGGTGGCCCTGAGAAAGAGCCTAGAGCAAGAGACCGCCAAGCTGGGAGATATAGAGATGCAGAGGAGCAAGAACAAGCGGAGTATAAAGCTGGCCGAGAAGGTCCTCCAAGAGTCGCGGAACCGCGCCTCCGGCTAGGCAGTCTT
Source organism: Nitrososphaerota archaeon (assembly GCA_016126025.1). Lineage (GTDB taxonomy): Archaea > Thermoproteota > Nitrososphaeria > Nitrososphaerales > Nitrosopumilaceae > VYCS01. The sequence continues at coordinate 22,014 of JAEFDA010000090.1, forward strand.
TGGCGGCACCGCGCCGCAGACTAGAGCTTTACGGTGATCTCCTCGCCGTTTCCTATAGGCAACGTCACGGTCCGGACCGAGGCGTTCTGGCGCACCAGCCTGGCGAACTCCCCCATCATGTCGGAGAACCTCTCCGGGTACAGCATGTTGTCGGTGGCGATTATGCCTCCCCTTCGCACCATGGGCAGAACCATGTCAAAGTAGTGGGGGATGTTCTCTTTGTCCGCATCTATGAGCACAAAGTCGTACGCCGGGGACGACCCACTCAGGTCTTTGAGCACATCCAGCGCCCTACCCTGCACGATGTCTATGGCATCCCGCACCCCGGCATCCTCAAAGTTGTCCGATGCCCGCCGGATCTTTTTATCATCCATCTCTATGGCGGTCACCCTGCCGCCGGCCTCCATGACCGCCTCGGCCAGCCATATGGTTGAAAACCCGGTGGACATTCCGATCTCCAGGGCGCTTTTGGCTCCCATGGCGCGCAGCATGATATTGAAGAACTCGCCGGTCTCCCAGGTGATGGCCGACATCAACTCGTCAGCGGGCACCCTCACGGCGCGAGAGTTCTCCAGTTTGGAGGCGGCGTCGAGCCTCTCCAGCGTACGCCGGATACCTGCGTTCATGGTGCGGGGCGGGCAGCCCGTCTTATAGCAATATCCATTCTGGCTGTGCGCGCCTGGTCCCAGCGTGGCTCCAAAAAGCCAAGGGAATAGTACCGACCCGGCAGTCTTTGCAGACATGCAGGCCGTGATCTGGCCATACTACACGTCAAGCCATGCGGGCCGGTGTGAGGCTGGCCGGCAAAAGTCAGCTGGTGCCCGTACGGCCTAAAGGCGCGCCCGCCGCGTCTCCTCAACGGCTAACCCAAACGTGATCATAGCAGGTTCTAATTTAGCGGCTAGCCGCAGATAGCCAAGATGGTATGGGTACGGACGTGGGCCGATCTACGTCCTTCTCAGATAATGCGCTGCCGGCCGGGGTACATCTGGGTTAGATATCCAACGGTCAACAGATAAAATGGCGGCGGACGCACGCCTCCCCGTTGACACTGACGGAAGACGCAGCCCGGATCCGCTCCAGATTCGACTCGGCCGACACGGCGGAATTTTTGGAGATCATATCCCGCATACATGACAGGCTGCACACCCAGCAGACCCGGGAGTATCTGGGCAAAAAGCTGGAGGCGGCGCGACTTGCCGACCCGTCAGAGCGTCGCGAGATGTGCAGGAACCTCCTGCCGTATCTGGACTGGTACCTCTCCGGCGGCTAACCCGTTCCGCAGATGGCCGCCCTCGCCTCGCGCACCGCCCGGACCTTGGCATCCGGAACGGTGTCAACGCCCAACAACCCCGCATGGTATTGGGAGCCCTCTGCCGCCTGCCTTATGTCGGACTCGTAGCAATCAAGAGCACTTTTTATGATCTGCATCTCGTCCTCGGTGGGGACCGGTCCACCCGCCAGAAAGTTGGAGACACTCTGCTGCGTCTGGCGTGCCATCGGATGGCGCTTGATGGCGGCCTGCCGGATGACGGCGCCGAACATTCCCGCGCCGCTGCCCGGGTCGTCCCCCATCGCCCTCAGCCTGCGGATGTAGTGTGCCAGCGATTCCAGCACGACGCCGGATCCGTCGCCAGCCACCAAGTATTCGATGCCGCCGGGTCCCACGAGTCCCACACCCATACCCAGCTAAATAAACCCCGCCACCGCATCCAGCGCCCGCTCTGGCCACGCCGGCGGGTCACGAACCGGCGATCCGCAGGTCAAAGTCTGGGACCAGCCCCCGCTCCTTGGTCATTCCAAACATCCTGCGGATGGACGCCTCGCCGGCGTCGCCCATGTCCACCGTGGTCGGATTGACGTACATCCTGACAAACTTGTCTATCAGCGGCTTGGGGTTGCCGCGGCCATACTTCATGGCGTATTTGACCGCATCATCGGAATGCTCCAGTCCGTACCTGATGGACTCTTGCAGGAACCGATCGAACCTGCGGATCGAGTCGCCGCCCAACCCCGTTCTCATCACGTTTATCCCCAAAGGAACAGGCAGGCCGCCGGTGGCGCCGTCCCACCACTCCCCCACGTCCAGTATGCTTGCCAGTCCCTCCTGCTGGTACGTTATCTGGGCCTCGTGTATCACCAGACCCGCATCCACCGCGCCGCTGCGGACGGCCTCCGGAATCCTGTCAAAGTCCATCTCTACATGGTCGAACCTGCCTATGATCAGTTGTAAAAGCAGGAACGCCGATGTCATCTTGCCCGGCACGGCAATCCGGCAGCTTCCCAGGGAACGCACGTCGATGGCGTCGCGGGCAACCACCCGCGGCCCGTACCCCAGGCCGAAGCTGCCCCCGCTCCGCAGTACGGTGTATCCCGGTATGTAGGCGCATGCGTGTACAGAGACTGCCGTAACGTCCAGCTCACAGTTCTGGGCACGACGATTCAGTGCCTCTATGTCCTCTACTACCTGCTCCACCTCGAAGCCGGGGGACGGCACCTTTCCTGAGAGCATGCCATAAAACATGAACGCGTCGTCAGCATCGGGCGTGTGGCCCACCGTAATCTTCACGCCTGAGCCAACTGGCGTGGCTATAAAAACCGAGTCGCCACCGTTTCGTACGCGCTAAGGCTCATCGCGATGTTGAATATTCGGGGTTTTTATGGCACCGGTATGGCAGTCTTTGCAGACGTGCCGGCCACGATCCGGCCATATGGCCGTTAAATCATGCGGATCATGCCAAATAGGCCGATGAAAATCGGTGGGCACTCGCGCTTAGCCTAAACGCCCCTAATTCCGACTCGTCCTAATAGCGCCTGAGCGCCGCCCGTACGGGCCGAAAGGCGCAATGATCACATAATTTGGCCATCCCTCCCATTGACAAAGACATACAGCGAAGGGC
>JAEFDA010000093.1 GCA_016126025.1 Nitrososphaerota archaeon
TAGAACCGCTGCTTTGTAATCACCAGCTCGCCGGTCATCCAGGGGTGCGGTATGCAAAAGTATGATATCTCGGCGGACTCGGTGAAGAGGAACTCGTACTTTTCTCCGGGCATCACCACCCCATCGCTGCCGAACTCGCCGCTGTACGAGTCGGCGTGCCGGTGATCCGGCGTGACGGTATGCGCAATGTCGTCCAGATTATCCCAAGTGACATGGTTGTCTATCCCCAGCTGGATGTCTACCCGCTTTGGCACGAAGTTGTCCTGCTGCGCGGCATCCGAAGAGCCCAGTATCATGTTTATGATCCGCGGCTCGGTGGGATGCAGGATGTGCGCGTCCACGCTGGGCTTGAGCAGGCTCTCGGGCAGGTAGAAGACCTGATAGAATACGATGCTGGCGGCCACCGCGATCATTATGGTCATGATGCCAATCCCGTACGCGGGGGTTGTTGCGGTCTGGCTCAACGGTATGTTCCACTGCGACCTCAAATATAATGCTTAACTGAACTGGTTTGGAGACTGTACGATCGACACACAGCACCGCCCCGCGGCAGTTTTGAGTGGTAAAACCGCCGGATCTGGCTACCGAACGTTCGCGGGGCTGCAGTACCCCTCAACGCTGCGAACGCGCAAGGCTTCGGATATACAGGCTGGACGGCCCTACCCCTCGGAGCCCAGTTGGGCGAGCATCGCGGAGAGCTGTATCTCGGGGTTGGCTCCCGACAGTATGCGGTAGTCGTACTCGGCTATTATGGTCATGATGCGTGACGTGTCCGGCCGTTCCAGCCCGAATGCGGCCGAGGCCGCGTACTTTAGAAAGTCCGACTCTGACATCCCGTACACCTTTATCAGATCCACCATCTTGTTGCGGGCGTCCCGGAAGTCGCCGTCCAGGGCGGCGCGCAGCACGCCCTCCACCTCCGAGGTTCGGGCCAGGCCGGCGACGGCCTCGACCGCCGACTCGGTTATGCGGCCGTCAGAGACCGATGCCTGCATCATGTTTATGGAGTGGCGCATGTCCCCCTCCGCATATGCGTATATGGCGTTCAGGGCCCCCGCCTCGGCCTCGACGCCCTCTGCCTCGGCTATCTGGGCCAGCCGGGCCACCGCCTCGGCCTCGGAGACCGCTGCGAACCTGAACACGGCGCACCGGGATTGTATGGGGGCTATGATCTTGGAGATGTTGTTGGCGATTATGATGAACCGGCAGTATTCTGCGGCGTCCTCTATTATGCGCCGCAGTGCCGTCTGCGCCCCGGAGGTCATCTCGTCGGCCTCGTCCAGTATTATTATCTTGAAGGGTATGTCCCCCATCCCGGCGAACCGGGAGAACTTTTTGACCTTCTCGCGGACCATGTCTATGCCCCGCTCGTCGGAGGCGTTCAGCTCCAGGGTGTAGTCGGAGCGGTGCTCCCCCAGCACCTGCCGCGCTATGCAGAGCGCCGCGGTGGTCTTGCCCACCCCGGCCGAACCGGAGAAGAGTAGGTGGGGCATCTGCGCCACATTCTCCAGAAGGCGGGCTATGCTGCCCACCGTGTCCTTCTGTCCCACTATATCGCCCAGTGTGGTGGGCCTGTACTTCTCCACCCACATCGCGTCCATGCCGCCAGAACCACGCCCCCCTTACAAAAAGCTACGCTGGCGCCGCCGCGCCCTACGGCTGGAACACGGGATCCATCTGCGCTTATATACGGTACGGCCGGTTTGCGCTGCGCATGGACCCCAACGCACACGCCGAGGCGCACAACGGCCAGCCGGCGCAGAAGATACGGATTCTGGACAGCACGCTGCGCGAGGGCGAGCAGCACCCGGGAGTATCGTTCACCAACAAGCAGCGGATACAGATAGCCTGGGAGCTGGACAGCTTCGGGGTGGACCAGATCGAGATATCCCCGGTGGTCTCCCCCGACCACCGCGAGGCCACCCGGACCATAATAGGGCTGGGCCTGGAGGCCGACATAGTCTCGCACGGCCGGGCCCTGCGCCGGGATGTGGACGTGTCCATAGACTGCGGGGCGGAGTGGTGCGCCGCCTACCTGGGGATATCGGAGGTGCACATGGCCGACAAGCTCCGCATAACGCGCGAGGAGGCCATGGAGAGGGCCATAGATACGGTGCAGTACGCCAAGTCCCACGGCCTCAAGGTGCGGTTTACGCTGGAGGACGGGTCCCGGGCGGATCCGGAGTTCGTCCGGGAGGTGTGCGTGGCCATACGCGACGCGGGGGTCGACCGCATATCGCTGCCGGACACGGTGGGCGTGATGAGGCCGGCGGGCATGGCCAGGTTCGTGGGGATGGTGCGGGATACGGTGGACACCCCCCTGGACGTGCACACCCACAACGACATGGGTCTGGCTCTGGCCAACTCCTTGGCGGGGGTGGACGCGGGGGCCGACCAGATACACACCACCATAGACGGCATAGGGGAACGCACCGGGATACCGTCCCTGGCCGAGGCCGCCGTGGTCATAACCCGGCTGTACAAGTCCCCCAACCGTCTCAAGCTGTACCAGCTGCGCGACCTCTCCAAGCACATAGAGATGTACACCGGAATACCCATACCCGAGTCCAAGCCGGTGGTGGGCTCCTCCGCATACAAGCACAAGGCCGGCACCCACCTGGCAGCCATACTAAGAAATCCTGCCGCCTACGAGCCGGTCCCCCCCGACGTGGTGGGCAACCGGCGCACCATCGTCTTTGGGGAGCTCTCCGGAAAGACGGGGGCCGGGCACCTGATGTCCATACTGGGTTTGGAGGGCAGCGACCAGCAGGCCCGGGACGTGGCCGCCGGGCTGAAGCGGCTCCGCATGGGCGACCTGCTGGAGATGCCGCTGCCCGACTCGCTGGTGCGGAGGATCACCCCCGACGAGTAGCGGCCCGGGGTTTTGGGGGCTGGACGGCCGTCCGGGGCCGCATGCCAGGGCGCGTCGCCGGGCCGTTGACGGCGGCCCGCCGCTTGATGAACTGGGACATCCGCGTGACCTGAAACGGACTGGGACAAAAGCGACCTAGGGTGGAAGCGGAGGTCGTAGCGGAAAGACGCGCACAGGTTACTTTGTTGACGGCTGTATTCAGGTCACTAGTTCTCGACACCGTCATCAGGAGTCCAAAATGGCCCTAATCGTATTGGCTATTGCGATAAGACGCGTTACGCGGGCGGCGGCTTCACTATAGTCTTCTTGCGCCACCTCCAATTCGATCATTATGACCTCATACATTCGCTCCATCTCATCTCTCTGGTCTTGGTTTAGACCCATGATGGTATTCGCCTGAGGTGGAAAGTTGATGGCGCCTGGAAAAAACTGGCGCCTGGACACGCCGACGAATCGCGGCCCGGAACACGATCCACCTAAAAATTCGCATCCAGCGTGGTCGATTCGCGCGAATATCGCAATCGGCGCGCGGGCAGCAGGCGCCAAATTTTTCCAGGCGCCACTAACTTTCCAGCCCATATTCGCCGAATATTTTATTAAAGTGTTCCACGTATCATATATGATGGGACATGTGGAGGAGTTGCAGGGGATTGCAGAACGCTTAGAGAAGAGCGGCTACCATGAGGGTGCTAGGCTTGCGCGGGAAGCCATAGATATCATACAATCCTGAATTAGATCTGCCAGAGTGTTTTGCTTTGAAATTGTCCATAAACTGTAACGCTTTGGCAACCTAACACAGACCATATCAAAAGTGGCTCGATGATGCTCCCGATGTGTGTTTCCGCTCCGACCTCCGTTTCCGCTCCGCTAGAATGGACATCCATTTCCGCCCCAGGTCGCTTTTGTCCCAGTCCGTTTCAGGTCACGCGGATGCCCCAACCAAAGGAAGTGTCGGTGTTAAACGCCTGCCACTACCACATATCATGGGTTCGCTTGCAAAGTCGGTGGATACCCGACTTTCGTATGTGATGTCCGCGCATCCGCACATCGCACGCGCCCGGCAGCGGCACACCACGCATACCACATCACATACCACGGTCGGCAAAAAACCGGCTGCATACAGTCAGGGACCGTATTTTTATATCACCGATTCACAGGTATCTGGCATGGAACAGAACATCGGGCGCGACGGGCCAAAACCCGACAGGCGCCCCAAGGCCGTCTCGCGGTTCCACCGCGGCAAGCTGGGGCCGGCATCCAAAGGGATAAAGGGTGTGTTCCAACACGTGCTGCTCGTGGCCGAGACCGCCGCGATGGTGTCCCGGCAGACCGGCATAACTGACACGCACACGATAGACACCATGATGTATCACATGGTCAAGAGTGACCGCGTCAAGGCAGACGCCACGCAGGCAGCCATCAAGACCGGCGTCGCCGCAATGAAGGCAGCCAGGACAATCGGAAAAGACACGGAGCCGGAGTTCAAAGTTCCAACGATAAAACTGAACAACAAATGCTGGCGGCTCAACAGGGTCGCCGACGGCTACGTGGCCACCGCAAACATCGGCTCCGGCAAGCACCCAGTATGCATGGCGATAAACGTCCCGGCAAGTGTCGCCAGGCGCGTGCTGGAATGCCGTCTGGGCGAGCTCACCATCACCCCTGAAAAATACGTCATATCATACACGAAAGCCGTGGAGCCGATGCCAGAGCGCGACCCGTCGCTCGGGGACACGTACACCGTCAGCGAGCTGGCGTCCGGCGTCGACCGCGTTGCGGGCCCGCCAAGAAACGTGCTTGGCACCGACATCAACGCGACCAACACCACAACGACGTCCGGGAGCACCACGTTCTGGATAGACACCTCCAGCGAGGTAGAAGAGGTGGTTAATGCCAAGACGCGGCAGGTTGAGGCGGCAAAGCGCGACCACGCCAGGTGGGAAGCCAAAAAGGGCAGGCCCATAACACGCGCAAAGGAGGAGGCCAGGGAGGGGGCGCAGCGCGTCAGGCGCGGCGGCCCCAAAAAACACAACAAGCTGAAGCGGGACTCAAGGGGCGTCGAGCGGCGCCGCGACGAGAAAAAGGGGGAGATCACCAAGCTGGAGAAGGAGGCGCTGGCGGAGCCCAGAAAGGCGTGGCGCAAGGGAATCCGGGATGCAAAGGGGAACCCAGAAAAGCAGGAAGCCATAAAAGCGGAGCGCAAGGCAGTCACGAAGGAGCTCAAGGCAGAGACGCGCCGCCTCAAGAAGGACGCCGACTATAAGTGCAGGCAGGAGCTCGGCCGCCTCAAGCGCGAGATGAAGCGGTGTATTGCTCCGCAGAACCAAAAAAGTGACGACGGCGCGTCGCCGCTGCAGAAACAGGCACAAAACAACGCCAAGATGCGCGGGGCGGCGCGCGCCTCGCGCAACCTGGAGAACACGCTGCATTTGGTGTCGCTGTTCATAGTAAGCTGGGCGGCGGTGACCGGCAGCGTCATAGCGCTGGAGGACCTCCGAAACATGGCGAGCGGCTGGATGCGCGAGAACAAGCGGTTCGGCAGGGGGATGCGGCGCAGGCTGTACTCTGCCGCCATGCTCAAGTTATCCGACATGATACATTACAAGGCCCGTTGGGCCGGCGTGTGGGCAATATACATGAACCCACGCAACACGTCGAAGCTGTGCGCGGCGTGCAGGTATGCCCTGGAAGGCAGGGACTACCATTTGAGATACTGTCGGCGGTGCAATGTTTGCGTGGACAGAGACGTGAACGCGCCGCATAACGTGCGGCGAACAACCGCCGCAGCGCTCTTTGGGCCCGCGGTTCGGGCCCGTCCGGACGAAGCCGTGCGGTCCCCGGTGAAAAAGCTCTGTTACGGGGACCTCAGGAATGATGGTATGTCCATTATGGCTGACGGAAAAATTGTCTGGGTCGGGAGATGACTGGTATCAACCGACTTTACAATAGAACCCCACGGCTCTGGTACCTCACTGGAACCGGTCCGCACATGGAGCGAAAACCGCGACTCAGGAACCCTAGGCCACTTGGTAGTGCGGGCGGATCAAGCAGACTTGGAACCTGCGCCTCAAATTACTATAAATATGGTGGACCGGTACCACACAGCACATGTCCCAAGACATCAAGAAGCTGCGGGTGCGCATATTCGACGAGCTCTCCAAGATAAAGGACCCGGAGATAGACACCTCCATCACGGATCTGGAGCTGATAGACGAGGTGGACATAGGCGAGGGCGACGTGAGGGTGGACCTGCACCTGACCAGCCCCTTCTGTCCGGCCGTCTTCGGGTTCAAGATATGCCAAGACATACACGACAACCTGCTGATGATCGACGGGGTGGACGACGTCAAGGTGAACGTCTCCAACCACTTCATGGCAGAGCAGATCAACAACCAGGTGAACAACAGCCCCAATCCCAAGAAAGCCTAGCGGGCGCCCGGATCATTCACACCCAAACCATACTCTAGGCGCCGTCCCGGTCAGCCGCGAAAGCCCAGCATGTACCCGCGGAGCAGCTGTATTCCCATGGCCGGGTCCACGCCCTTGGGGCAGACCTGGCTGCAGGAGCCGGCAAAGTGGCAGCGCCATATTCCGTGGGAGTCGTCTATTATGCTCAGGCGCTTGTCCTTGCCGGTGTCCCGGCTGTCGGCCACGTACCGGTACGCCTGGGCCAGGGCCTGCGGCCCCACAAAGGTGGTATCGGTGGCCATGGTGGGGCAGGCCGAGTTGCAGAGGCCGCACTTGATGCAGTTGGCGAACTGTATGTACCGGTCCAGCTCGGCGGGGCTTTGGAGGTGCTCCCTTTTGTCGTCGGCATCCCCGGGCTCCAGATATGGACGTATACGGTGGTGGTTCTCGAAGAGCCGGTCGAACCTCACCGCCAGGTCGCGTATTATGGGAAAGTTGCTCATCGGCTCGACCGTAATGGTGTCCGAGTCCAGCTCGGACACCTTTGTGAAGCAGGCCAGCGCCGGCCTCCCGTTGATGCGCATGCCGCAGCTGCCGCAGGTGGCCTGGCGGCAGGAGTACCGCACCGCTATGGATGTGTCCATGTAGTGCTTGGCATACAGGATGCACTCCAGGACGGTGGTCCACTTCTGGACCGGCACCTCAAACGTATCGAAGCCGCCGCTCTCTGAGCGCTTCACGCGGAGTGTTATGGTATCTCTCATATCATCCCCACGTTAACCATTACTATGGTGCGCGTCCCGTACGCAATTAAACCTATCATGGCCGCCACGCAGCCGTACGAGACGGCCTTCTCGTATGAGGGGCCCTGCCGCAGCTCCAGCAGTATCACCCGGAGGCCGTTGAAGCCGTGCACCGAGAGCAGTATCAGCATTATCTCCAGCAGGCCCGCGTATGGCAGGAACTGGTAGTTGGCCACCACGTTGGCGAACTCCAGCGACTCGGCGTACCCGTCGGCCATCCGCATCAGTATGTGCACGGCCACCAGCCCCACGGCGGCCAGGGCCGTGCCGTAGTGTATCTTCATGATGTGGCTCTCCCTCATGTCACACACCAAACAGTACCGTGGACCCGTACACCATGGCTATGGCGGCCAGCACTATGGCCGAGTATATGGCTATCTTGTGGCGGGCGTTCTGGGAGGCCGGCGGGTACGGGTAGTCCGGGCGCGTTGGGCGCCCCACGCCCACCCCGCCGTGGCCCAGCATGACCCGGATGCCGTTCACCGTATGGAAGACGCACATGCCTATCACGATGACCAGCATGATGTGCAGCTCGGGGGTGCTGGTCAGCTCCAGCAGCTCGTCCCAGCCGGCCTCGCCGCGGAGTATGCTGCTGGTCTCGTATATGTGGCCTATAAAGTAGGCCAGCAGGCCCAGCCCGCTCAGCCTCATGAGCCAGTAGGCGACCCGCTCTATGCCGTAGCGTCCCGGGTTGGCCATTCCGCCCAGCCCTTCCCTGTTCTCGTCGCGGGGTTCCATCTAGTACTTCCTCTCCACCGGCTTGTATCTTGTAATTGTTACTGGATGGGACTTCATGATGGGCTCGCCAGGCCCCCAGTACGCCAGGGTGTGGTGCAAAAAGTTCTCGTCATCGCGCCGGGGATAGTCGGTGCGGGCGTGTGCCCCCCGCGACTCCTGGCGGTTGATGGCCCCCACCAGTATGGTCTCGGCGGCCCGGAACATCGAGTCCAGCTCCATCACGTTGGTAAAGTTGGTGTTGTACTCCCGGGCCGAGTCGTCCACGTGCTTCCAGGCCGAGTCCCGCAGTTCCCTGATGCGCCTCAGCCCGTCGGCCAGGTCGCGCCCGTTCCTGTACACGTATGCCTTCTCGTTCATGGTGTCGGAGAGCTCTTGGCGGGCCTCGTACGGGTTGACGTCCCCCCGCCCGCGGAATATGCCGTCGTAGATGCGCTTCTCCTCCAGCGCCACCAAATCGTGGGGGAACGGCTCGGAGGGGGTGCCCCGCAGGGCGTACTCGGCGGCCAGGCGGCCGGTTATCCTGCCCCACACTATGCACTCGGAGGTGGAGTTGGCCCCCAGGCGGTTGGATCCGTGGGTGGAGTTGCAGGCCGCCTCGCCGGCGGTCCACACCCCGGCCAGCTCGGTGGCCCCGTCTATGTCGGCGTGTATGCCGCCCATCATGTAGTGGCAGACGGGCCGCACGTCCAGCAGGTCGGTGGCCGGATCCACCCCCGAGAACTTGATGGATATCTCCCGGATGCCGCCCAGCTTCTCCTTTATGCGCTCATCGCCGATGTGGCGCAGGTCCAGCTTGACGCAGGAGGCGCCCGTCTCGTTGACGAAGCCCCGGCCCTCGTTTATCTCCGTCATCATGGAGCGCGACACGATGTCCCGGGGCGCCAGTTCCATCTTGCCGGGGGCGTACTTTTTCATGAACCGCTCCCCCTCGCTGTTCAGCAGGTACCCGCCCTCGCCCCGGGCGCCCTCCGTTATCAGTATGCCCGACGGCATTATTCCGGTGGGGTGGAACTGCACGAACTCCATGTCCTTGAGGGCCAGGCCCGCCCGGTACGCCATGTCCAGGCCGTCTGGGGTAGAGGACAGCGCATACGTGGAGAAGCTGTAGAGCCGCCCGGCCCCGCCGGTGGCCAGTATGAGGGATTTGGCCCGTATGGTGTTGAACTCTCCGGAGGAGAGCTCGATGGCGGTGATGCCCCGGAACCGGTGGCCGTCGTGCAGTATGGAGGTGGCGAACCACTCGTTCAGGTACTCGATGTTGTCGTACTTTTGGCAGGTGTCATACAATGTCTGCATCTCAAAGAAGCCCACCTTGTCGGAGGCGTAGGTGGCCCGCGGGTGGCTGTACCCCCCAAAGGCCCGCTGGTCTATGCGGCCGTTCTCCCGCCTGGACCAGGGCATCCCCCAGTGGTCCAGCCTGTATATCTCGGCGGGCATCTCGTTGCACAGGCGCTCGGCCACGTCCTGGTCGGCCAGAAAGTCGCTGCCCTTGACGGTGTCGTAGATGTGGGACTCTATGGTGTCGCCCTCGTCGGGGAATATGACGGCGGCCGTGCCACCCTCGGCCGAGACGGAGTGCGAGCGCATCACCTGGAGCTTGGAGACCACCCCTATGCGCAGGGAGTTGGAGGTCTCGGCCGCCTCTATGGCGGCGCGCAGGCCGGCCAGCCCCGATCCGCACACGATGACATCATAGTCTATGTCCGCCACGGTGTCGACACCCCAATACGATGGTTAAATATCGTGCGAGGGGCGGCCGTACACATGCAGGGTACCGTCTGGCCGCCTAGCCTCCCTGCATGCTTTTTAGGCGGGGCCACTCTAGTATGGTCATGTCCGAGGGCAACATCAGGCGCGCCGCCGAGATGCTGCTGCGGGGAGCCACGCTGCTGGCGCAGCCGTGCCCCTACTGTTCGGGGGTACGGGTCATGAAGGACGGGCGCGCCCTGTGCGCCTCGTGCGGGAGCGAGCCGGAGAATGTCCCTTCGCCAGATCCGGAGCCCAGCGTGGAGCAGCAGGTGCTGGAGCTCACCAGGCAGCTGGGGTCGACGACGGATCCGGCCCTCCGCCAGAGGATCATAGGGGAGATAACCCGCCTGTCCGGCGAGATGGCCACCAGATAGGGCCGCCAGCGGTTTGGAACTGCGGAACGCACGTAGTCTTGTGGTATCAGAGAATCATGTCGCGCCCCGTTTTGGCCGCCAACCAACGATGTATACCTCCATCTAGTCCGGATTGCACAGCCTCGTCTCGTCGTCGGTCTCCTTGAAGGCCGTCATCGGCGTCTCGTAGTCACCCAACCCCGGATCTGCCAGCAGGGATAATTAGACGGTCGTTCAACGCAGCCCATGACAGGACTCCCAACCAGAAACGATCTGAAGGCAGGATTGAGGGTGGAGATAGTGAAAAAGAAGGACCAGAGGACCGGCAAGCTGACCTCTGGAATGATATCTGAAATCCTCACGTCAAGCCGGTCGCACCCGCACGGGATCAAAGTCAGACTGCAGGATGGCCAGGTGGGCCGGGTCAAGAAAATCACTGGCTTCGCCCCAGAATAACCGGCACACTCGTTCATGGGCTTGGACGTGAAACCCATCCCGAAGATGTAATACAAGTACAATGGGTCTGAGTGATGTCGGTACGAGAGACACGGATAACCTTTCGGTACTCATGGCGCAGCGGAACGGACTAGCGCAAACCACACACTCAAGGCGCCGGCGGCCTTGCCATGGCGCCGGGTCCGCCCCTCACTCCAGCAGGCCCGGCAGCCCGGTGACGAGCTTCACCATATGGTCCGCCTTCCTGTCCAGGAACATCTCCTGCCGCCTGCGCGTGTCGGCGGCCGTCCCCCACACCCCCACGAACACCACGTCGCGGTCGGCGGCGCGGGCCATCATAAGATCCTCGGCCGAGTCCCCCACGTACACGCAGCGGCGTATGCCCATCGCGTCTATTGCCGAGACCAGCGGTTTGGGGTTGGGCTTTGCCATGGAGCGGGGCTCGTCCTCCAGAAACGCAGACCCGTCCATGTTGAACATATCCATCATATCCCCCAAGGTGTGCCGCGCCGACTCGTACCCCCTGCCGGTGACCATCCCTATGCGGGGGCCGAACCTCCGGGGCAGCCACTCCCGCGTTGTGTCATCCAGCAGTATATGCTCGCGCTCTATGAGTCCGGGCTCGGCAAACCGCGACTCCTTTCCGCTGATCTTTTTGTATAGATCCGGCCCATAAAACAGCTGGTCAAAGACCTCCTGCACTATGCTGCCGGGGCCCGGATATTTCAGCCGGTCCACCACGTCGGACATGCCGCACAGGCCGGCGGCTATGTCGTCGGCGTCCCTCACCCCCCGGCAGTCGGCGAACGCGGCCTCCGCCCTCCCCACATCCATGCGGGCGCGGGCCGAGGCGGCCATCATGAGTATGGCCGCGTACGCTAAATCCACCTCGTTGTTGAAGGCCCCCGTGTCCTTGAACGTCTGTATCACGCGGGGCGGAAGGGACGGCATGCCCCGCACCCCCAGCCAGTCCAGAACGTGTCCGACGGTCCGCACTATGGTGGCGCCGTACGACTCGGCCACGTCCACCAGCACCCCGTCGCAGTCGAATATTATGCCGTCGGGCCGCCCGCCCTTCTCGGCAGGCTCCGCGCCGCCATCGGAGCGGCCGTGCAGTATGCCCGCCAGATACCCGCCCAGCGAGGGAGGACTCATTTCAGCAGGTCCCGCACCGCCAGCAGGAATCGCGAGTTCATCGACTTGGTGCCCACGCTCACCCGGAGGCACCCGGACGCCCCGCCGACCCTCCCCAGCAGCCTTACCGCTATCCCCTGCTCGGCCAGCGCCTTGTGTATGCGGCGGCAGGCGCGGCCCGCGTCGAACAGCACAAAGTTGGCATCCGAGTCGAACACCCGGAACGCCCCGTACCCACGCAGCGTGGATATCATGCGACTCCGCTCCTCCCGCACCACGTCCCAGGTGGCGGCCGCCTCGCCGGCCCGCTCCAGCGCCAGCACGGCCGCCTCGGTCGATACGGAGGATATCGGGTATGGATACTGCAGCACGCGGCCGAACACATCTGATATGGCGCGGTCGGCCACCATGTACCCCACCCGCAGGCCGGCCATGCCGAACGACTTGGAGAGCGTCCGCACCACCACTACGTTGGGGTACTTCTTGGGCATGCGGTACGCCGAGTACCCCCCGAACTCCGCATATGCCTCGTCCAGTATTATGATACCCCCGAACGACTCGGCCAGGCGTCGCAGGTCCGCCCGGCGGATCTGGTGCCCGGTGGGGTTGTTGGGCGAGTCTATGTATATCATGTCGGCGCGGGCCGACGCATCCAGCATGTCATCCACAGATACGGTCATGTCCGGGCCGTACGGCACCCGGACCGTCTCCAAGCCGTGCAGGGCGCACCTGTCTATGAATAGCGAGAAGGCCGGGTCGGGGGCCAGCACCGTATCCCCCCGCTCCACCAGGTGCGCCAGCAGCAGGTCCAGTATCTGGTCGGACCCGTGCCCCACCGTGATCATCTGGGCCGGCACCCGGAGGTACGAGGATACGGCGCGGGCCACCCTCTCTATCGCCCCGGCCGGATACTGCCGCGCGTCGACGCGGCGGCGTGCTGCCTCCATGATATCCCGCTGGAACCGCTCCGGCAGGGCCATGTTCTCGTTGGAGTCCATCCGGAGCCCCGAGTGCGGGGGCGGTGTCTTGTACCCGGGCAGTCTGGAGAGGGCCTCCAGCCTCTCCTGCAGGTTCACGGCACTCTCCCCCTCACCGCCTCGTAGTGGTTGGGGAGCCCCTCGGCGCGGGTTATGGCCCCCACCCTCTCCAGTATGTCGGCCATACGGGAGTGGTCGGCCCGGGCCGTGACGCGCATCTTGGTGTAGTCCAGCACCGAGAGGGGGCCGCGGAGCCTGCCCTGGCGGCCGGTGGGCAGTATGTGGTTGGAGCCCAGCATGTAGTCGCTGGCCGCCGAGGGCGTCTCGGGGCAGAGCAGTATGAGCCCCGGCGAGTTGAGGGGGGCCGCGTCCAGTTCCGGGTCGGCGGTCAAAACCTCCAGGTGCTCGGGTGCCAGCCGCTCGGCCGCCGATACCGCCGATTGTATGTCGCCAAAGACGGCCAGAAAGCCGTTCCCGTACAGGCTCTCCCGCACTATCTCCGAGCGCCCTATCGTCTCCAGCCTGGACTCCACCGCGTCTGCGACCCTCCGGGCCAGGGCCTCCGAGTCGGTCAGCATGAAGCAGAGGGTGTCGGGGCTGTGCTCGGCCTGCGATATCAGGTCCAGGGCCACCGTATCCGGATCCGCCGCGCCGTCGGCTACGATGCCCAGCTCGGTGGGTCCGGCCTCCATGTCCACCGGTATGTCGGCCGACGCCATGCGCTTGGCCGCCGTCACTATAGCCCCGCCCGGCCCCACTATCTTGGCCACGCGGGGTATGGTCGCGGTGCCGTACGCCAGGGCGGCCACCGCCTGTGCCCCGCCGGTCCAGTATATCTCGTGGGCCCCGCAGTGGTCGGCCGCCACCACGGTGGCCGCGTCAAAGCCGCCGGGCGGCGGCGGCGTAACCACCACTATGCGGCCCACCCCCGCCACCGACGCGGGCACCACCGACATTACGGCCGAGCTGGGGTACCGGGCCCGTCCCCCCGGCACGTAGCATCCCACGCTGGGGATGGGCCGGAAGGCGCGGCTCATGCCGGACGGCGCCGGCGCCCCGTTCAGCGAGTCCAGCAGCGACTGCTCGGTCTCCCGCAGGAGCGAGGCCATGGCCCGTATGGCGTCCAGCACATCGGGCCGGACCTCCCGGTACGCCCGCCGTATCTCCCCGGACGAGACCCGCAGCGGGCCCGCATATCCGGTGAAGCGCTTCTCGTACTCGAGCAGGGCCTCGTCCCCCCGCTCCCGCACGTCCTGCATGATGCCCCGGACCGCGGAGGGGTCGGGGCCGGCGGGCCGGCGCTCCCCGAATACGGCCGGGTCGTCTCCGGACAGTATCCGCATCATTGCCCCATGTCCAGGATCTGTCGGGGCTCGTGTACCACCAGCCCCTGCCCCATCCTAGAGAGGCGGGGCACCAGCGAGTGATACTCCTCCTTGCGGATTATCGTGTTTATCGCGTACCAGTTCGGATCGCTCAGGGGGCTGACGGTGGGCCTCTTCAGGGAACTGAGCTGCTCCAGCACGGCCCCCAGGTTCTCCTTGCGCACGTTGAAGTAGATGTGGAGGTGCTTGCGGGCCTGCACCGCCCCGGCCAGCAGCGAGGCGATATCCCCCATCTTCTGCGACTTGGTACCGTCGGCCAGCGACTCGGGGTTGGCTATAAGCCGGGCCGACGATGTCGTCACGGTGTCGGCTATCTGCAGCTTGTTCTGTACCAAGGTGGTGCCCGTCTCGGTCACGTCTATGATGGCGTCCACGTCGTCGGGCGGCTTTGCCTCGGTGGCGCCGAACGAAAGCAGGATCTGCACCATCTCGTTGTCGCCCCGCCGGAGCCACGGGGTCACTATGAGCGGATCCGCGTCCCCGTACGCGTCCATATACGACGGGCACTTCTTGATGAATGCGGAGGCCGTCGTCAGATACTCCGAGGAGACCCGGAATATCCGCTTCTGTGATATGTACTGGGACAGCATCTGGTCCAAGGAGCGGTGGGGGAGCGAGTCCGGAAATGCCGTAACCAGCTTTATCCGGCCGTACTCCAAGTCGGCCATCTCGGTCACCCGGGCGGATGTCTCCCGCACCCAGTCGAGCCCGGTGATCCCTATGTCGTACAGGCCGTCGGCCACCAGGGTGGGTATCTCCTGCGGCCGCATCATCTTGACCCGTATGCCCGGGTCGTCCAGGTACACGTGGTAGCTGCGCTCCTTGCGGGTCACCCGGGCCCAGGCCTGGCCCAGAAGCTTGAAGGTGGCCTGCTCCAGGCTCCCCTTGGGGATCACAAACCTCACCGGATCCATGGCATCCGGGGAATGGACGGTCTATTAATAGGGATTGTATGCGGGGAGGCTCCGGTCATGTCCGGGGGCGGCCCTGGAGGCGGGGGCGGCGCGCATATACGGGACGGCGGGACACCGACTCAAACGGTTTAATCGCGCCACATCCCACACCCGTACAGTGTTCCACGTAATCACCGGGAGCCCGGGAACCGGCAAGCACACCATATCCGGGATGCTGGCCGCCGCCCTGCGCATGCCCGTGTTGGACATAACCCGGGCCGCAGTCGAGGCGGGGCTGGCCGGGCCGGAGGGCACGGACACCGACGAGCTGGCGCGCATGATAGGCCGGCCGTCGGGCGATACGCTGCTGGTGGGCCACCTGGCCCCCCACGTGGCCGCGCCGGAGACGGTGGCGAGCGCTATAGTGCTGCGCCGCAGCCCCTACGAGCTGGAGGCGGTGTACCGCCGCCGGGGCTATGCCCGCCCCAAGGCCCTGGCGAACCTGGGCGCCGAGATACTGGACGTGGTGGCCGGCGAGGCGGCCGCCGCCTTCGGCCGCATAACCCAGGTGGACGTGACCGGCGACACGCCGGAGGGCAGCTCCCGCAAGGTCGCCGGGGCCGTGCGGGGACACTACCCCTCCGACAGGGTGGACTGGCTGGGGGTCATACACCGCAACGGGGACGTCCCCCGGTTCTTTGAGCTGGACAAATAAGTGGCATTGGCCACGCCGCATACCGTGTTCGAGATCATAAAGTCGGATCTGGGCGGGCGGATAGGCCGGCTACACACCAACCACGGCACGGTGGAGACCCCCGCCTACGTGCCCGTCGTGCACCCCGTAAAGCAGTCCATAGGATGTGATACCATACGCGAGATGGGCTTTGAGATGGTCATCACCAACGCGTACATAACCATGAAGCGGTACGGGGAAGAGGCCGAGCGGCGGGGCATCCACGACATCATAGGGTTCGACGGCCCCATAATGACCGATTCTGGCGGGTACCAGGTGCTGGAGTACGGCGACATCGACATAGAGCCTGCCCGCATGGCCGGATTCGAGACGGCCATCATGTCCGACGTGCCCGTCCCCCTGGACAAGCCCACCGGGTTCGGGCTCCCGCACGATACGGCGTCATCCTACGTGGACCGCACACTGGAGGCCTGCCGGCAGACCCTCGGGGCGGCGCCCGACAACGGCCAGATATGGGTGGGCCCCATACAGGGCGGCGAGCACGCCGACCTGGTGCGGCGCTCGGCGCGGGGGCTTCTGGAGGCAGGCCACACCATGGTGGCGCTGGGCAGTCCCGTCGAGTTCATGGAGTCGTACGAGTACAGGCTGCTGGCGCAGATGATAACGGAGGCCCGCGGCGCCGTTCCCCCCCGCATCCCCATGCACCTCTTCGGCGCCGGCCACCCGCTCACCATACCGCTGGCCGTGGCTCTGGGCTGCGACACCTTCGACTCGGCCTCGTACATACTGTACGCCAAGCAGGACCGCTACATCACCCCCGACGGCACCCGCCGCCTGTCCGAGCTGCGCCACCTGCCCTGCTCCTGCGCGGTGTGCGCCTCCCGCACCCCCGCCGACATAGCGGGCGACGAGCGGCGCGTCGACCTGCTGGCGCTGCACAATTTGGCGGCCATCAAGCTGGAGGTGGACGCCACCAAGCAGGCCATCCACGAAGGCCGGCTCTGGGAGCACGTCACCAAGAAGGCCCGGGCCCACCCCCGCCTGTACGAGGCCACGCCGGTCCTGCATGACAATGCGGTGCTGGCCGGGGGGACGCCCCTCTTCAAGGCCAAGGCGGCATTCCTGTACGACCGTACCGACCAGTACAGGCCCGAGGCCGTGGCCCTCCGCCGCGCCATAACCTCGTTCCGCACCCCCAAGCCCATCCTCCGCATACTCCCCGAGCCGGAGGCCAAGCCCGCGTACCTGTCCGGGGCGTGCCGCGCCGCAGAGGACCCCGACGTGCAGGTCTGCGTGTACAACCCGTTCCTCGGCGTGATACCTCTGGAGCTGACAGACCTGTACCCGGCCGCCCACCACCTGAGCGTCCGCGGCATCCACGAGCCGGCGGCATTCCCCACATTCACCGCATCGCTGAGGGACCTGCTGGCCAACAATGCCTTTGAGGATATACGCTACGACGAGTCAGACCGGTTCCTGGCATACCACATACGAAAGGCGCGCAACCAACCCGTCGCGCAGCAAAAATAAGAAAAAGGCGGATAGCCTAGAGGCCTGCGTCCTCGGCCCAGCCCTTTACGAAGACACCGTTCTTGTGGAGAGGCACCGGCTGTCCGGCGGTGTAGTTCATTGGCCTCATCCAAAAGATGGACTTTGTCGGGCACACCCCGATGCATGCACCATCAGAGATGCACCTCTCGGGATAGAACACGAACGCCTTGCCCCTCTTCCAGCCCTCTACGGGCTTTACTCTGAGGACGTCGGGTCCCAGGGACGTACAGATCTCCACGCACAGGGCGCAGCCTATACATCTCTGCTCGTCGACGTCTGGCAGTATCGCGATTGGCATTATAGGTATGGTTCCCCCGGCATTATATTTAAACCATGATTCAATTTCAAAACCCCGTTATGCGCCGCCCGGACCCGGCGGGCGCCCAGCGCAGGCTCCCCCACACAGACAACAAACAAAAAAGAACGCCATACGTTCTACCTTCTCATTGCGTCTATCTGACCAGACGTGACCCAGTCAAGCAGCTCCGCCGAGGACGGATTCAAGTCGGCTCTCTTGTTCATCAGATTCTGAACCCAGATCCAGTTGATCTGGTTCAAAAGGGGCTTGTTGGACTCGTCTCCGGATCGTACCTTGGATACCAAGGCACCGTCCTGCTGGTTCAGCCACTCTTGGAAACTTCTTCCCATGGTTGCCCCGTTCTCAATGTGGGTAATTAAAGCTTCTGCGGATTGCAGGGGTGGCGCAACGCCCAGCCACCGGATCCCCCGGCAGGGCCATATAGGCCGCCACGCCACGCCATGCGTGCGGCTGGGAGAGATACCCCGGGGGCTGGAGGGCGAGATCGCCTGGTGCTCCCGGGACGACGAGGGCATGGGCATACTGCAGGCGGGGGGCCGGCCGGACCAGACCGGGAAGGTGTACCAGTACATGGAGGCCGAGGGGTTCGGCATCAGGCGGACCGCCATACCCGACGGCGGGTCCTGGGACGACATATTTGACAGCAACGAGATAGACGTCCTGGTGACGGGCAACCATCCCGGCGGGGCGGAGGCCGGCGTGGAGTTTGCGCGGCGCGTCATACGCCGAAACCCGCTGATCGACGTGCTGCTGTACGGCGCCGGAAAAGTAGAGCCCCGCACCGTCCACGACCGCTCCCTGTACACGGCGATATGGACGCAGCCGGGGGCCGACTACGTGGAGAGGGCCGTCTCGCTCATACGCATGCACAGGCAGAAGTGGAACGACGTGATATTCCTGCGGGGGATGGTCATATCCCAGATAGTGGACGTCGAGGGGCGCATCAACGATGCCTTGGCCGCCCACTTCCGTTTGGAGCCGTCCACTCCGCGGGGCCGCCGGTTTGAGGAGTACATACTGGAGAACCCGATGTACATGCTGGAGGGCAAGAAGCGGGCCCTGGGCAGCATACTGAAGGATGTGGGCCTGGGAGAGATGTGGACGGGGATGAGCGGGAGGATATCGGAGCTGCAGGGCAAGCGCAACAAGCTGGCCCACTGCGAGGTGGATCCCGATGACACCAACACCTTCACGTCCATGGGCAAGGCGTACACGTACGACCGGAACGGCATGAGGGAGATACTGAGGGACGCCCGGCTGGCGCGGCAGAGACTGCTGGAGATAACCGAGGCCCTGCGGGAACGGGCCTGAGGGCCGCCGGCCATATAGCCGCGAGACAGCGGCCGGCAGGATACACGGTACCACACCATACAGGCCCCAACCCCGGCCGCCCCGCGGCTCGAAGGCCGCACCACGCAGGACGGCGGCCGGTCGCTCCAGACCATTCGTCCGCAAAACTCCCGCGCCGGCCCATTCGTCCGCAAAACTCCCGCGCCGGCCCATATCGGTAGGGTTTTAACACGTCCCGGAGCGACCACATCCCTTGAAGGTCACAGTACTGGGGGCCGCCGGAGAGGTGGGCCGCTCCGGATTCCTGGTGGAGCACGACGGCACCAGGATACTCATGGATTATGGGGTCATGTTCGAGAGGAGGGGGGAGCCCCCCAAGTTTCCCCTGCCGGTGCAGTCGCGGGGCTTGGCCGGCGCAATCATAACGCACGCCCACCTGGACCACTCCGGCAACGTCCCCTCGCTGTACCAGACCGGCGACGTGGACTCGTACGCCACCGACCCCACCTTCGACCTCAGCGAGCTGCTCATAAAGGACATGCTGAAGCTGCAAAAGTCCAAGCAGTACCCCTTCGGGGAGCCGGAGCTGTACAACATGATGAGGAACGCCATCCCCCTGGAGTACGGCCAGAGCGTCAGGAAGGGCGACATATCCTTTGAGCTGCGCCGGTCCGGCCATGTGGTGGGCGGCGCCACCGTGCTGGCCGAGGGCGGCGGGAAGCGGATATTCTACACTGGCGACATCAAGATCCCCGGATCCCGGCTGCTCCAGGAGGCCGACATGGACATAGGCGAGATAGACCTGCTGATCACCGAGAGCACCTACTCCCAGACCGAGCAGGTTCCCCGGGAGGAGTCCGAGCGGGGCCTGGTGGAGTTCGCCAACGAGACGATAGACAACAAGGGGGTGCTCTTCGTGCCCTCGTTCTCGGTGGAGCGGGCGCAGGAGATGCTCTGCATACTCAAGGCCGCCGGGTTCAAGCACCGCATCATAATGGACGGCATGGCCCTGAAGGTCAACGAGATACTGCTGAGGCATCCCCGGTTCCACCGGGACCCGGACACCTTCCGGGACGCCGTCGAGTCTGCCGTCTCGGTGCGGCGCCACGAGGAACGCAAGAGGCTGATAAAGGAGCCCTGCGTGGTGATATCGCCGGCGGGGATGCTGGTGGGGGGCAACGCCGTCTTCTACCTTCAGGAGCTGGCCACCGACAAAAGAAACGGCATAGCCATGGTCTCGTACCAGGGCGAGGACACCCCCGGCCGCCGGCTGCTCGACGAGGGAAAGGTCTCGTACCGGGGAAACGACCACACCGTCACCGCCGAGGTGCGGCAGTTCCAGTTCTCGGGGCACTCGGACCGGCGCGACCTGTTCGATATGGTGCGGGGGATACGGGGCAGCCCCAAGGTGCTCACGGTCCACGGTGACCAGGACTCCTGCACCATGTTCGCCGAGCAGATACGGCAGGAGTTCGGGCTGGAGGCGGAGGCCGCCCAGGCGGGCCAGACCGTGCAGGCGTGAACGCCAGGCAGACCATACTAAGCGGGCAGGTCTTCTTGTGGGAGTATGCCGGCGGGTTCTGGTACGGCATAGACGGCGACAACGTACTCAAGGTGGACGACACCGGCGTGGTGGACGCCAGCGGCGGTGTGCCCGACTTCTTCCGCGACTCCGACGATGTGGACTCGATACGCGCCTCGCTGTCGGCCGACCCGCTCCTGAGGCGGGCCATGGAACGGTACCCGGGGCTGCGCATAACACAGCAGGACTTTGCCCAGTGCGCCATATCGTTTGTGGTCTCGGCCAACTCCAACATCCCCCGGATACGCAGGAGCCTCCGGGAGATCTGCCGGCGGTTCGGCGACATGGTGCGGTTCGACGGGATGGAGTTCCGGACGTTCCCCCCGCCGGAGAGGATCGCCGGGCTGGACATACCCGACATACGGGCGTGCGGTACAGGGTACCGCGCCGCATACGTGCGGGACGCGGCCCGGGCCATACTGGAGGGGGCCGGGCCGGACGGGCAGCCCTACCCGGCGGCGCGGCGGCGCCTCTGCGAGATGCCGGGGGTGGGAAGCAAGGTTGCCGACTGCATACTGCTCTTCTCGTGCGGGTACCTGGAGGCGTTCCCGCTGGACAGGTGGCTGGTCCGCACCATCCACGACACATACGGGATAGGCTCCGGCAAGGCGCCCCACTCGCACGCCGCCTACGATGCCATACACGACATGGTGGTGAAGAGGCTGGGCCCGTACGCCGGGTACGCCCAGCAGTACCTCTTCAAGATGGCCCGGGACACCGCCGATAAACCCTTAAGATGGTAGAGTGCGACGGCGGCCGGGCCCGTAGCTCAGCATGGACAGAGTGTTGGACTTCTAATCCAGTGGTCAAGGGATCGAAGCCCTTCGGGCCCGCTCCAGTACTGCGGTTTATAATTTGGGGCATCCCCGCCATTCCATGACAGGAGCCATAGAGGCCGAATCCCTCTCAAAGTCGTTCGGGGAGACCAAGTCGGTAGACGGCATAACCTTCCGCGTGGAGGAGTCGGAGATATACGGGTTCCTGGGCTCCAACGGCGCCGGGAAGAGCACCACCATGATGATGCTCACCACCCTGCTGCGGCCCACCTCTGGGTCGGCCCGCGTCGCCGGGTTCGACGTGGTGCGGGAGGCCTCCCGGGTCCGGAGCCACATAGGCTTCGTGCAGCAGGAGAACGCCGTCGACGAGTACCTGACCGGCCGCGAGAACCTGGCGCTGCAGGCCAAGCTGAGCCGCGTGGAGCGGAGCGATGCCAAGGTCCGCATAGACGAGCTGCTCGACACCATAGGGCTGGCCGACCGGCAGCACGATGCCGCCGTCACGTACTCGGGCGGCATGAAGAAGCGCCTGGACATAGCCTGCGGCCTGCTGCACCGGCCCTCCGTCCTGTTCCTGGACGAGCCCACCGTGGGCCTGGACATACAGACCCGCCGGCGCATATGGGAGAGCATACGCCGGATGCACCGCGAGCACGGCATGACGGTGTTCCTGTCGACCCACTACATGGAGGAGGCCGACGAGCTCTGCGACCGGGTCTGCATAATAGACGAGGGCAAGATAAGGGCTGTGGGCCGGCCCGGCGAGATGAAGGGCAGGATGGGCAGGGACGTCATAACCATGGAGGCCGGCGGCTCGGCCCGGCGGCTGGCCGACCGCATGGGGACCATGCGGGGGGTCAAGTCGGTGGACGTGCGGGGGGACAGCGTGACGGCGTACGTGCAGGACGGCGCCGGGATGATGCCGGCCATATTCGGGGAGGCCGACTCGCTGGGCGTTACGATACGGGCCGTCTCCATGTCCAAGCCCAGCATGGACGACGTGTACATATCGTACACGGGCCACCAGATCCGCGAGCATGGCCCCGAGCCCCGCAGGAGGAAGAGGGGGATTTGAGCTTCGGCCCGGACGTCTACGCCATATTCTGGCGCGAGATGAAGAGGTACCGCAAGTCCAAGAGCGGCGTGCTGATACGGCTGATACAGCCGGCCGTCTGGATCATAGTGGTGGGAAACACCTTCGCCGGAACAAAGCCGCTCATACAGGCCGCCGGCTTCGACGGCGAGTACATCGAGTTCATGGCCGCCGGGGTGATAGTGCTGACGGCCATCTTCACCAGCATATTCGGCGGGGTGAACACCCTCTGGGACCGCCGGTACGGGTTCATGAACAAGGCCCTGGTATCTCCCATATCCCGCTCGTCGCTGGCCCTGGGCAAGATGCTGGCCATATCCACGGTGTCGGTGCTGCAGGCCAGCCTCATCATAGGAATATCGCTGGCCATAGGGGTGCAGTTCAGCGACTATGCCATGATAGTCCCCATAATGGCGGTGGTGCTGCTGTTCTCGCTGGGTTTCTCGGGCATATCGGTGATGGTGGCCGCGACGGCCAAGTCCCAGGAGGCCTTCTGGGGGATCATAAATTTTCTGGGCATGCCCCTCTTCATGATAAGCCCGGCGCTCTTCCCGCTGGAGCTGCTCCCCGAGTGGCTGGCCAGCCTGGCCAAGCTCAACCCGGCCACATACACCATACTCATGGTGCGGGAGATGATGACGGGGGTGCCCTCCGGCGTGCCGGCTGCCCTGAGCCTGGGCATACTGGGGGCGTTCGTGGCGGTTGTGGTGGTGGTGGCCGGGTGGACCTTCACCCGGGACGTGAACCGGCCGTTCTAGGGCTCGGCGTGGGCCTGTATCTCGTCTGCAGACACGGCGTGGCGTATGTCGGTCCGGCGCGCAGCCAGTATGTGGCCGGGGCCACGCACGCGCGCCAGTCTGTCGCCGTACGCCACGTACAGGTAGTAGTTGGGCCCGGCGTTGCGGGCCACGCGCATCTCGTTAGGCGTGATGGATACGCCGCCGACCCCCTCCCGCGCCCGAACCGCTATGTATATGGCCCTGCCCTCGGCGTCCCGGGACTCTATGTCGTACCCCATGGAACGCCCGGACACGTCCACCGGAAGCCGGCCGTGCCGGCGCTCATACTCCATCGCCGCCCTGATGCCCGATGCGCGTGTCTTGGGGTCGGGCGGTTCGGCGGCGCCGGGCACCACCCTGGCCCAGCACGCCAGGCGCGGCGCCGACATGCTCAGCTCCTGCTCTTGTGATATCCGGGCGCGCAGGTCCCGGCGATGCCCCTCGTACTGCGCCTTCTGCGCGGCGGCCCGCGCCGCCCCGTCCGGGTCGCCCGCCCGTTCCATGGTGTTGGCAGTGTGTAGGATCAGTCCATCCAAGGAGGCCAGCCCGTACCTCTCACGCACGTCGGCCTGCCGGCGCCTCTCCATCAGCAGCTCGTCCCGGTACCGCTCGGCGGCGCCGAACACGGCCTCTGTGGCGCGGGCCTCGGCGGCGCGGAGGCGGAGCTCCCCCGGATCATCGCCGCCGGGCTGCACATCCCACAGTATGGAGGGGTGGCGGTGTGTTGTCTTGCCGGCGTTCAGGTCCACGAAGTGGGATACAAGCCTCCTGCCGGCGACGGCGCCGGTCCCGTCCCTTATCTCCAGCTCGTGGAACAGCACGTACCCGTCCATCATGCCGTCCGGATCCGTGAATATGGCCCCCCGTCCGGCATCTCCGGCGCAGTTGTCAGAGATCCATGACACGACCGCCTCAAATACGGGGTGGCCGGGGGCCACCAGCTCGGCGTCCATACTCCGGGACGGATCAAAAGTGATCTTTGGATAGCTGTCCGGCATGGCGGGGGCCGACCGGCGCAGCTCCGGTGGAATAAAGTCTATGGCGTCCAGTCCGTCGGGGCGCCGGCGCACCCTTCCCCCCAGCACGTCGAGCGCCCGGGATATCATGTCGCCGGTGTACTCGGGGGACGCCTTGTGCGTGCGGGAGTCCTCGGCCATCAGAGATAGCGCCGCAAGGTCCATGGGCCGGGCGGCCAGTCCGTCCGATATGGCGCGGCGCCCGTCATTGTGGTACCATTCGGCCACCCTCACGTTCAGGTCCTCAGATATGGTGTCCGGGTCGCGGGCGCCCGTCGCCGCGTCTCCCATCATGGCATGGAACGCACCATCGGGGAGCGCCATTCCGATATAGTCTAATATGCGGTCGTTTCCAGTATCGTCCCTTATGCGTGTCATGCAGTCCAAGAGGCCCTTCATCACCCGGCCCTCTGGAGTATCGGTGATCAGCATATTCAGTATGGAGATGTCTGAGGCGTTTCCGTACCTGCGCAGGTATGCCAGCCGCCGGGCGGCCCGGCCGGGCTCCCAAGGCATGTCATAGTTGATCATGTTGCTGCAGAACTGCACGTTGATGCCCTCGCCGACCGCATCGGTGGCAACCATGACGTCGGCACCTCCCCTGAAGGCGGCCTCCGTCCGCACGCGGT
>JAEFDA010000013.1 GCA_016126025.1 Nitrososphaerota archaeon
GGGCGGCACACATCCCTACTTGTGGGCGAATATCGCCTGCCGGGCGGACTCCTTGCGCGCATATCCAAACCGCACGAACTGGATCATGGCATAGTCTGGCAGCTCGGCATAGTACGGCTCCACCCTGCAGTCGACGGCCGTCAGGCTGCCCTCGTCAAACTCCTCGCCGCGGAATGGGGGCTTGGCCACCACCAGCGACACCGCTAGAGACCGGGCGGCCGGGACCCAGTGTATGCCGGGCGCCGTCTTTTGATCCTCGGTGCGTTCCAGCGCACCGTCTGATGCCATGCGCACGCAGCCCAGCCCCAGCAGCCGCGCCACCCCCTCCCGCAGGGCCGGTGCGTCCCCCGACTCCACCAGGATGTCCCCGGAGCAGTCCAGGGCCCGGGGCGTCTTCTCGGATCCCGGCAGGGCCGGCAGCCGCACCACATCGGGCATGCCGCGCAGCGAGAACCGCGCCGGATCGTTCACCATGTGCAGTCTCACGCTGCGCGGGTCCACCACCGTGCGGTTGAAGGACTCCAGCGACTCGAAGGGAGCCACCGTGTCCGACTTTGTAAAGCCCAGCGAAAGGACGAACTTGCGTATGGCCTCGGGCGTTATCCCCCGCCGCCGCAGCCCGGACAGGGTGGGGAGGCGCGGGTCGTCGTACCCGGCTATGTGGCCGCGCTCCAAGAGGGGCCGGATGAGCCGTTTGGATACGGGCATGTCGCGCAGCGACAGGCGCGAGAACACGTCGATGCGCGGCTTACGGAGGTCCAGCGACTCCTGGATGGAGTGGTACAGTTCGTTGCGCATCTCGTACTCCTTGGAGCGGAAGGCGTGCGTCACGCCGTCTATGCTGTCCTCCACGGCGATGGCCAGGTCGTAGCTGGGCCAGGTGCGGTATTTGTCCCCCAGAAGCGGGTGCCTCTCGTCTATTATACGGAAGAGCACCGGATCCCGCATCGTGGTGTTGGGCGATTTCATATCCCCGCGGTACCGCAGTACGGCCTCGCCGGACTTGTACTTGGTGCGCATTCTAGTCCACCTGGAGTGGTTCTGCTCGGGGTTGAGCCGGCTGCACTCACAGGACACCATGGCGCGCCTGTTCTCCGAGGACCTCTGGCGGTCGCAGGTGCAGACGTACGCCCTTCCCCGGTGTATGAGCTCGGCCGCCTTCTGGTGTAGTATGTCCATGTCGTCAGAGGTGTTCTTTATGGTATCGAACCGTATCCCCAGCCACTCCAGATCCACCTTTATGGCCGCGTAGAACTCCAGCCGCTCGGCGGCCGGGTTGGTGTCGTCCATGCGGAGTATGAGCCTGCCGCCGTACATGCGGGCATACTCGTGGTTTATGACCGCCGCCTTGGCGTGGCCTATGTGGGGGTAGCCGTTGGGCTCCGGCGGAAAGCGCGTCACCACCCCGCCGGGCTCGGCGCCGGGCAGCTCCGGCAGGGGGCCGCGGGGGGGCGCCTTCTTCTGTTCGGGGCGGAACGCGGCCAGATCTGCAGGATCCATGGCATTGACCTCCGAGACCACCTCCTCCACCATATGCGCCACCTCGGCGGCCCGACGCCGCAGATCCGGCCGGGTCCCCAGGAGCTTGGCGGTAACGATCCGGGCCGTGGTGGAGCCGTGCGTAGCGGCGCTGGCCAGGGCGATGCGGCGTATGTCAGATATTATGCCCTCGCGCGCCTCAGGCGTGTCGTCTTCCAACTAGAGGCTCCTCTTTACCACAAACTCCAGCAGCGACTCCAGGTTCTGGCGGTGCACCCCATCATACTTGGCCAGCGAGCGCCGGGCCGCGTCGGCATACGATGCGGCCCGGTTGCGGACCGTCTCCTCTATGCCCATCCTGCGTATCGCCCGGACCGCCGCGTCGGCGGACTCGGCGGGCGCGTCCCGCCGCCCGAACACGCCCAGTATGGCATCCCGGTCGCCGGGTTTTGCCTCTTCGAGGGCCATGAGTATGGGGAGCGACTTTTTTCCCTCGCGGATGTCGTTGCCCACCGGCTTCTTGGTTATGGCGGGGTCCCCCACCACCCCCAGCAGGTCGTCGGTTATCTGGAATGCCGTGCCCATGTTCAGGCCGAACGATGCGGCGTTGGAGACGTCCTGGGCGTCGGCCCCGGCGCAGACGGCCCCCATGGAGCAGGAGACCTCGAAGAGGGCGGATGTCTTCTTGCGGATCATGGCCACGTACTCGGAGGGCTGGGGGACCGCATCACTCATGCTCATGGCTATGTCCATCCACTGGCCCTCGCAGATGTCCACGCAGGCCCCCGACAGCCGGTACACCAGATCTGCCCGGGTCCGGGGGTCCAGCGGCGACTCAGAGAGGGTGCGGTACGCCTTGGAGAAGAGCGTGTCACCGGCAAGTATGGCCAGGGGCGTGCCATATTTGACGTGTGTGGTGGGGACACCGTGCCGGGTCTCGTCGTTGTCCATGATGTCGTCGTGGACCAGCGAGAAGTTGTGTATCATCTCCACGGCGCCGGCGGCGGCCATGGCGTCCCGCATGCCGCCGCCCAGCATTTGGCATGTCTGTATCAGCATGTAGGGCCGCAGCCTCTTGCCTCCGTGCTCTATGAGGTGGGTGGCCGCCTCGTACAGCCGGTCGGGGCTGCCGGAGACAGACCGGCGCAGGTACGCGGTTATCTCCCGTACCGAGTCCTCCGGCGGCCTCATGGTACCAGCCTCCAGTCGTCGTCTGACATGTGGCGTCCGGTCATCTGCAACATGGTGTCGGAGGTCCGGGAGGATGTCCACTCCGAGATGTGGTACGAGCCTGACATATGGGCGCGGGGAAGCAGTGCCAGCGCCAGGAGCATCCACGGGCAGTACTCCATAGAGTCTGCCACATTCATCTGGTGCGGAGATACAAACTTGGTCTGGACTATCTCGGCGGGGTCGGGGTCGGGAGCAGATGTTATGGTACCGATCAGCGTGCCACATACCTCGTTCTCGGATCCGCGGTGGCCGTCGCTGACATGGTACTCGAACTTGAAGAGGTATTCCAGAGTACAGCTGACGCCCAGCTCCTCTGGGAGGCGCCGCTCGGCGGCAGATACGAACGTCTCGCCGTCCCGGGGGTGGCTGGCCACCGTGCCGTCCCACTTGCCCGGCCACAGCATCTTGTCCGGCGATCGGCGGGTGAGCAGCAGGCGCCCCGCATCATCGAACAGCAGGGCGGTGAACGCCCTGTGTAGCATGCCCCGGCTGGCGTGGCACAGGCGCTTCTCGGCGTATCCCACCGGCCTGTCGTCGCCATCCACCAGGACGAGGTTCTCGGTCACGCCTCCACCCCGCGCGATTTTCCCGCAAAGAGCGTGCCCTCGTATATGCCCCGCGTGATGTCGGATATGCGGTGCGGCCTGTTGCCGTTCACGAAGAACACGTCGGTCCCCATCCTGGATATGTCGCCGGCCGCCCTCACCTTTCTAGCCATGCCCCCGGTCACGTCGCTCCCCCCGTCGCTCCGCGCCGGCGCCGCCCCCCGGCCGGAGCCGGCCATGGCGTATGCCGTCTTCGCGTCGGCGCGCCGGATGAGCTGCCCGAGGTCCGGGCCGGTGTACAGCCCGTCCACGTCGGTGGCAAATATGGCCAGCCGTATGTCCAGCAGTTTTGCCAGCATGGTCATTATGGCGTCGCCAGACAGTATGTGGGAGGTGCCATTCCCGCACCACATCGCGTCCCCGTACACCACCGGGCACAGGCCGGAGCTGGCTATGGTGTATGTCTCCAGCACCCGCTCCCGCGCCATACCGCCGGGCGCGGCCGGCTCCGTATATGGCACGTCGGAGCTGTGTACCAGTATCGACGGCGGGCAGCTGTACGGCAGTATGCCCCCTTCGTACAGGGCGTCCAGTACCAGGTGGTGCAGGTGCACCATCGAGTTTTTTACCGTGCAGAACCCCTTCAGGTCGTAGCGGGCCGGCGCCGTATGCATGTCGTGTATCACCGAGTAGTGATGCCCGAAGGAGCCGCCGCCGTGCACCAGTATTACGGGCTCGGACTCGGCCACCGTGGATACGGCCCCGGCCAGGGCCACCACTGCGTCCCTCCGGAAGGAGAGGGGGACGGACTTGTCCGTAATTATCGAGCCGCCCAGCTTTAGCAAAATCACGGGGTATCGGGCGCCCGCCGCCAATTATAAAGTATTTACCGGATGCGCCCCACCGCTTATCTGCGCCTCGAACGTGCGGTACCCCTCCCCGGCCAGGGCAGATACGGTCGCCGCAGCGTTGGACGGGTCGGCTATGGCCACTATGCACCCCCCTCCGCCGGCCCCGGTTATCTTGGAGCCGTACGAGTGGCGGTCGGCCACCCGCACCATGCGGCGCAGTATGTCGTTAGAGACGCCCAGCGCCTCCAAAAGTGCCTGGTTGTCCGAGGCCAGGCGGCCCAGCCCCGGGATGTCGCCGGCCGCCAACCTCTCCAGCGCCTCGGCCGATATCGCGTCGGCCCTGGCCATGAACGCGGCAAACCCCGCAGGGTCGGCCCGGGCCCCCCTCCCGACTATATCCACCATCTCCCCGGTGTTATGGATGATGCCCGAGTCGGCTATCACCAGCCTCAGATCCGGCGGGACGTCGCCCGGACGCACCCCGGCCGGCGGGGTCCCCCGGACATATGATACGACTCCGCCGAGCGCGCAGGCGGCGCAGTCCGCCCCCGAGGATCCCGGGTACGCGCTCCTCTCCGCCGATACTGCCACATCCATGATGTCTACAGATATGCCGCGGAGGGCCGCCAGGGAGCCTGCCGCCGCCACGCAGCACGCCGACGAGGAGCCCAGGCCGGCCCCCGGGGGTATCTCCGAGCGTATGCGGAGCGTGGCGCCCCCGCATCCCAGCGACCTCACTATGTGGTGGAACGGGCGGAGGGCGGGCGCTATGGATCCGGTGGGCACGCCCAGGGGCAGGTCAGCCGACTCCAGTCCGGATCTGACCGACAGCGTGTTTCCTTCCCGCCGGTACGACTCGGCCACCACCCGTCGGTCTATGGCGCACATGACCGCCCGGGCGCCATGCACCACGAAGTGCTCTCCGAACAGTATCACCTTGCCGGGCGCCATATACGCAAAGGCATCTTCCATAGACGCCCCACATACCGTATCGACGATTAATAAACAGCCACGCCGCGCCCATGGAAACACGGACATGTACTCTGTTTGGGACTATCGTGGCTACGGCCGTGTGTGGTTTGCTGCATACCGCCGGCAAGTGAAGCCAGTGGTTGGCGGGCGGGTCCCACCTCTACCGTGTTCCACGGTCCGGAGGTTTCAGCGCCCCAGGCCGGGCGCATGACGCAGAGATGCTCAAGCACGAAGGTATGAGGTACGCCATCATGGTGGCTTGGATGATGACGGCGTGCATATATGGAACCCCGCCGCAGTGGAACCGTCCCGGAGTGATGATCGGGTGGACTGACGGTGATGAGACAAGCCCTGGGGTATCTGACCGGGCAGGATATGCGCATAGCATTCCCGTACCGTATGATACAGTCGAATACTTTATAAACCCCGTACTGGAACGACAACCATGGTAAAATGTTCGTACTGTAACCGCTGGTTTGCAGCAAACCCCGACGGCCGCCTGGCGATGACGTTCCACCACATATGGCACATCGCCGAGGCGGGCCAGTAGCCCCCGTTCCACAACGGGCTACGTCCGCATGCGCGCCGCTTGCCCCATTCCACACCATAATTATATGAAAGGCGTCCGACCGCCTCCCATGAAGAAGGGGTTCGCAAAGCGGCTGCTGGCCGGCAGGCGTGACCACAAGAGCGCCGGAGCCAAGACGCATATACAGACCATACAGGGCGACGGGTTCCGGTGGATAGACGTCCAGAGCCCCCAGAGAGGAGACGTGGAGAAGCTGGCCGCCGAGTTTGGTTTGCACAGCCTCAACGTGGAGGACTGCATGGCAAAATTCGAGCTGCCCAAGCTGGACAGCTACGACAACCACTTCTTTGTGATACTAAGCTTCCCGCCGCTGGCCGAGAAGGGCTACCTGGGATACAGCCAGCTGTCCATGTTCGTGGGGCGCGACTACCTGGTGACCATACACCAGGGGGATCTGCAGCCGCTCAACGATCTGGTCGCCGCCTGCCAAGAGGAGAAGGACAGGCGCCTGGTGAAGTCGCCCGGATTTCTGGTCCACGAGATAGTGGACGTGCTGGTGGACGACCTGATGCACATGTCAAGGAAGATAATCGCCAACCTCGAGGACCTGGAGGACCAGGTCTTCGACGACACAAAGTCGGTGGCCCGGGACATATCCCTGCTGCGCCGCGACATCAACAAGCTCCGGCGGATGGTGAGCCCGCTCCAAAAGTTCATCGACGGCATAGCCAACGACATCAAGAGGTTCGAGCCGGAGACCACACTGGAGCTGTACTTTGACGACGTCCTGGACCACATAAACAAGGTGCTGGAGACCCTCGAAGAGTCCAGGGAGACGATGGAGATCTACAAGGACACCGACTTTATGCTCAGCACCGAAAAGACCAACAAGGTGCTGGCCGTGCTCACCATAATATTCGCACTGGCCATACCGGCCACCGTGGTGGGTACATTTTATGGTATGAACGTGGCCCTGCCCGGGGCCGGCGCCGACGACTATACCACATTCGTGGGGATACTGCTGGCCTCGGCTGTTCCCGCCGGGGTGATGGCGGCCTACTTTAGGCGCCTGGGCTGGATGTGACCTGGCGGATGCTCACCGACACCTTGGTGAGGCTCTGGTCCAGTATGTCCGGGAGTATGATGAGCAGGCCCGAGTCCGGCCCCACGCTGTCGCAGAACCCCGTGTAGCTTATGCGGTTGGCCGCCCCGCAGGAGCCGGACGCATACTCGGGGAATTCGCCTCCCCGCAGGTAGTCGTCCAGCGCCACACCCGACGGCACAAAGTGCACGTCAAAGGCCGCGTCCGGGTCGTTCACCGACACCGCATACTGGAATGATGCCGTATCACCGTCGCCGCACACAGGTACGAACTGGACGAAGCCGTCCCGCACCAGCGAGGCCTGTGTATCGTCGGGGTATGATACGTTGGGAACGTCCGGCAGGACGGGCGCGTACGGGTCCAGGTTCAGCTGCAGGCCCTGGGCGTGGCGGATGTAGCTGCGCAGCACGTCGGCCCCATACCGATACAGAGGGGGGCTCCAGCCCCGGCTGCAGTCCGAGAACCCGTGCTGGAGCACCACCGCCTCCCGCCCCCGCTGGGCCAGTACGTGGTTGGAGTTGTACGACTCCCCCTCCGCGGGGGCACCATTCCAGGATATGGTGACATCGTACAGTATGTTGGCCGGTGCGCTGTCCCACCCCGGCTGCAGGTGCACATACACCGAATACTTGGTGAGGGCCTGGCCGTACGGGGAGCCGTACACGTGGTGCCCGTACAGGGCGTTGAGCAGTATGATACAGAAGGCGGCGGCGACCAGAACCGCCCATATCCTGGTGTTCACGGATATCACCTCCTCACATTCCGTTAATATTCCGAATGGTACACGGCTGTATGCAACCGGGAGCGTC
Organism: Nitrososphaerota archaeon; assembly: GCA_016126025.1. Classification (GTDB taxonomy): domain Archaea; phylum Thermoproteota; class Nitrososphaeria; order Nitrososphaerales; family Nitrosopumilaceae; genus VYCS01. The sequence continues at coordinate 7,521 of JAEFDA010000013.1, forward strand.
CCGGCCGGGCCATTGCGCATACTCCGAAGGGCCGCATACCTGCCCCGCGCGGCTGGACCCAACCGGCTTACCCTTAAATTGGCTGGCCGGGGCAGCAGGGATACCATGATGTCATCCCGCGGCTACGACATGACCCCCACCATGTACTCCCCGGATGGCCGCATATACCAAGTGGAGTATGCCATGGAGACTGTAAAGAAGGGCACGCTGGCCATAGGGGTGGTGGGGGCCGAGGGGGTGGTCATGGCCGTGGAAGAGAAGGCCCGCGCCCTGCAGACCGCCGGCAAGACGCACAAGATATTCCAGGTGGACTCGCACATAGGGGTGGCGGCGGCCGGCTACATACCCGACGCCCGCATCATGGTAGACAACGCCCGCCTCTTTGCCCAGAACAACCGCATATCGTACGACGACACGGCCGGGGTGGGCATGGTGGCAAAGTACCTGGCCGACAACTCGCACCAGTTCACCCAGTACGGCGGGGGGAGGCCCAACGGCGTAGCCCTCATAATAGGCGGCGTGGACCAGGCGGCCTCACTGTACGTGACCGACCCCAGCGGCGCATTCGGTGCGTACTCGGCCATGGCCATAGGGGCCGGATCCGACGAGGTCAACCTGTTTCTGGAGCAGAACTACTCGCCCGAGTGCAGCCTCGATGAGGCGGCCAAACTCACCATACGCGCCATAAACAAAAAGTCCGAGAAGTTCGGGGATACCACCAACATCAAGATGGCCAAGATAACCACCAAGACCAAGACGTTTGAGAGGATAAGCGACGAGGATCTGGCGGCGTACGCCCAGCAGTCCGGATCCTGAGGCGCCTTGGGCCTCGAAGAAGGATGGGGCCGGGTTATCGACGTACTGCGGGACATAATACCCGTGTACGACAGGGTGAACTCGTACATATCGCTGGGCAAGGATACGGAGTACCGCAGGAGGGGCATAGCGGGCGGCGTCGGCCCCGGTGATATGGTGCTGGACGCCGGCTCCGGATTCGGAAACATGTCTATCACCGCCGCCGGCATGTTCGGCGACATATCCATAGTATTGTATGATCCGCTGCTGCCCATGCTGCGCAACACGGCCGGAAGATTCGGCACGGCGCCGTCTATGGCCAGCGGCGTATTCGAGCACATGCCGTTCCCCGACGGGACGTTCGACGCGGTGATGTGCGGCTACTCGCTCCGCGACGCCATAAATCTGAGGGTGGCCGTCGCCGAGATGCACCGCGTGACCAAAAAGGGTGGCAGGCTGGTTGTGGTAGATCTTGGAAAGCCCGACAACGCGGCGGTCCGGGCCGGCGTCTCGTTCTATCTAAGGGCGATACTGCCGGTCCTGGCCCTGGCCGCCGGGGGGAGGCTGGGCCTCAAGTTTGCCACACTATACGACACGTACAGGAGGTGGCCGGCCAACGGCAAACTGGAGGGCATACTGCTGGAAAAGTACGACCGGGTGGAGTTCCAAAAGGGCATGATGGGCGGGGCCATAATGGTCGCCGCCTACAAGTAGGTGGATCCGGTCCGTCCAGACCACACACGCGCTGACCTGCGCATAATACAAAAATTTAATTCTCTTCGGCCCGGTATGCTTCTCGTTGGAGTGGCTGTCCCTGAACATAATGGGCACCGAGTGGATAATAGTGGTGTTCGTGGCTTTGGTGCTCATACTGGGAACCGGCAAGCTTCCGGCGGCCGCCAGGAAGATGGGCAGGGCCGCCGCCGAGTTCGAGAAGGCCAAAAACGACATCCGCCAGCAGATGTCCCCGGAGCACACCATACGCGTGAGCGGCCCGGTCCAGAGCGAGCGCCAAAAACTCGAGGCCATGGCCAAGTCCGTCGGGATAGACCCCGCCGGCATGGACACCGACGAGCTGCGCCGCGCCATACAGGACAAGATCGGCGGCCCCGCGTAGCATGCCACGTAAATAAGGCAGCGGCCCACCGCCCCCGTGCCCAGATACAGGTGTCCCGAATGCGGCGGGTCCATGTCGGTGGGCCGCATAGGCGGGAACATACGCATAGCCTGCCGGTGCGGGCTGGGAAGCGAGATGGAGTGGGACGGCGAGACAAACTCCGCCTTCCTGAGGTTTCTGCACGGGTACGACCAGGGGGAGCGCCCCCGCATTGAGAAGTTGGTCAGGAGCGATGCCGAGATAAAAGAGATGATCGGCGGGGCGGACCCGGACGACACCATGCTGGACATCCTGCACACCAAGCACGACTACGTCTGCTGGTACCGGGCCTCCGACTCCCCGGGCCCGCCGCCGGGGGACGCCATATGCGACGCGGGTCTGGACGCGAGGCTGGCCGCATACCTGGAAGGGTCAGGCATCCGGAGGCTATACAGGTTCCAGCAGGATGCCCTGTATAGCATAGTGCGCGGGGAGGACACCGTGATAGTGGCGCCCACCGCCTCGGGCAAGACCGAGGCCTTTCTCATCCCCATAATGCAGATGCTCGCCGAGGGCCGGCGGGCCGTCTTTGCCATTGTGGCATACCCCACAAAGGCCCTGGCCCGGGACCAGCACTCCAAGATAGAGGGGATGGCCTCCAGCGTCGGCGCCAGCTCTGCGGTCTTTGACGGCGACACGCCGCCGGGCCGGCGGCAGCAGATACTCGACTCCCCTCCCCACATTATGGTCACCAACTTTGACGTGATGAACTACCACCTTCCCCGCCGCACGGCGTTTGCGGCGCTCCTGCGCACCGCGCGCATACTGGTTATAGACGAGGTGCACACCTACTCGGGCATATTCGGGAGCAACGTGCACCACGTACTGCGCCGGCTGGCCAGGGTGTGCGGCCGGCTGCAGATGGTCGCCGCCTCGGCCACCATAAGCGAGCCGGCCCGGTTCTGCTCCCACCTGCTGGACAGGGACGCCAGGGTGGTGCAGACCGAAGGGAGGCGGGGCCGCATCGATACGGTGATGCTGTTCCCCGCCACGCGCCCGCAGCGCCAGATGATGCTGGACATGGCCCGCCGGCTGACCAGGCAAAACCACAAGACCCTGGTCTTCAGCAACTCGCACCGCGGCGCCGAGCTCCTCGCCATAGATGCTAAGAGGAGTGGAATGGACGTCAGGGTGCACCGCGCCGGCCTCCCGGCCCGGCACCGCCGGCAGACCGAGGAGATGTTCAGGAGAGGCGGCCTGATGGCCATATCCTGCACGCCCACGCTGGAGCTGGGAATCGACATAGGCGCGGTGGACGGGGTGGTGTCAGCGGTGGTGCCCGTCAACCGGCTGCTCCAGAGGGTGGGCAGGGCGGCCCGGAAGGGCCAGAGGGGCTACGCCCTGCTGGCCCTGGGAGACGACCCCATATCCCAGTATTACAAGAACAGGCCCGGCGACTACTTTGAGGATATGGAGGTGCCGTATATCGACCCCGGCAACCCCATGGTGCGGAGGTATCACCTGGCGGCCATGTCATGCGACGCGCCCCTCCGGGCCGGAGACATTCCCGTGCAGCACCAAGAGGCCGTGCAGGAGTGTATAGACTCGGGCCTGGTGGACAACCGCGGCGGCGTCCTGGTGCCCAACATGGAAAAGATGGCCAAGATTCTGCGCGAGTACAACATACGGGGCATGGGGAGGACCGTGGACATAGTGCTGGATGGGAGGAGCGTCGGGGAACGCTCCCTGCCCATGGCCCTGGGCGAGCTGCACCCTGGGGCCACATACTACATGGCCGGCTCGGCGTACCGCGTGGAATCGCTGGAGGTGCCGGGCCTGCGCCGGGCCGTGCTGGAGCCCATACGCGGGGACCACCCCCGCACCCGGCCCCTGATCGTGGACCAGCCCACCGTCCGCTCCACCATAGACACCAAGACGGTGTGGGGCACGCAGGTGGCCCACTGCAACCTTATGATACGCAAGACCGTCACCGGGTACGTGGAGGAGTTCGGAGACTATGCCGGCAGGACCACATATTTGGATGCCCCCGCGTCCTTCGACTTTGAGACGAAGGGGGTGGTTTTCTGCGCCCCGTACCCGGAGGATGCCGCCGACTCGGCCGATGCGGCGGCCGGGGCGTACCACGCCGCCGAGCACACCATAATAGAGGGGAGCAACATGATAACCGGCGGCGTGGCCAAGGACTTGGGCGGCATATCGCTGGGGGAGACGGGCGCCATATTCGTGTACGACTCGGCCATAGGGGGGAACGGGGCCAGCCGGGCGCTCTACGACAGGATGGCAGCGGCCATAGAGAGGAGCGCCCAGATACTCCGCCTGTGCCCATGCGGCAGTATGTCGGGGTGCCCCCGGTGCACGCACTCGTACAGGTGCGGCAACAACAACGAGTTTCTGAACAAGGCTGCCGCCCTGGAGGTGCTCACCAGAATGATGGACGGGCAGAGGTGCGAGCTGGACATACCCCGGGAGACCCACAGGACGCTGGTATAGATACCAGCCGGAAATCCCGCGGCCGGAATGGCTCGCGGGCGTGTGCCGCAGGCGGTCTGGTCGGGTACAGCGTTCTTGGCACCTCCTCTGGGAATAAATATGGCTGCCGGACCCATCCGGTCCGTGAAGACCGCCTTTGTCACCGGATGCTCGTCGGGAATAGGGCTGCGGACCTGCCTGGCCCTGGCGCAGGACGGCTATGAGGTGTACGGCAGCATGAGGGACGAGGCTAAGGACGGCCCGCTGCGCGAGGCCGCCGCCAAGGCCGGGGCGGACGTGACGGTGGTACCCCTAGACCTGCGCCGAGAAGACTCCATAGATGGGGCGGCCGGCCGCGTGCTGGAGATGAGCGGCGGGGTGGACGTGCTGGTGAACAACGCCGGGTACGGGCACTTTGGCACGGCCGAGGAGACGCCCGTGGACGACTTCAGGGCCCAGTTCGAGGTGAACCTCTTTGGATTGGTGTCGCTGACGCAAAAGGTGCTGCCGTCCATGCGGGCCAAAAAGGCCGGCAGGATCATAAACATGGGATCGGTGGCCGGCAGGATGGGCCTGCCCGGCTCGCCGGCATACATCAGCTCAAAGTTCGCCCTGGAGGGGCTCACCGAGTGCCTCAGGTACGAGCTGGAGCCGTTCGGCATACAGGCCACCATAATAGAGCCGGGTGTGGTAAAGACGCCCTTCTTCTCCTCCATGAAGATCACAGAACCCAAGGAACCCGAATACCAGAAGATGATGAACCACATAATGTCCGGGTTGCAGATGATGGTGAGCATGGGGACCGATCCCGGCGCGGTGGCCAGCGTCGTCATAAAGGCGCTCCATGACACAGAGATGCTGCCCAGGTACCATGCGGGGGCCGACGCGGCCATGTTCATGGAGGCAAAGAGCAGCAGAACCGACATGGAGTTCGAAAGATACATGAAGCGAGAGGTCCTTTCCCGGTAGCGGTGCACGCGCACATGAAGTGGAAGACGCTGCGGCACAATGGCGTGCTCTTTCCCCCCGAATATACCCCGCAGGGAATAAAATTCAGAATAAAGGGCAGAGAGGTCAAACTCACCATTCTGCAGGAGGAGATGGTATACCAGTGGGCAAAAAAGAAGGACACCCCCTATGTGCAGGATCCCACATTCCGCAAGAATTTTGTCGCCGACTTTGTGGCCACCTTCAGGCCAAAGATCAGATTCGCCTACAAGGATCTCGACTTTGCAGACGCGTATACACTGGTGGACAGGGAGAAGGAGGCCAAGCTCCTCATGACCAAAGAGGAGAGGAAAGAGCTGGCCGCCAGGCGCAAGGCCGTAAGGGAGGAGCTTAAAGAAAAGTATGGCAGCGCCGCGATCGACGGCAAGAGGGTGGATTTGGGAAACTACATGGTCGAGCCCCCCGGCATATTCATCGGAAGGGGCAAGCACCCACTCCGGGGCAGGTGGAAGCCCCGCATAGAGATCGGCGACGTGACACTAAACATGGACAAAAAGGCCAGGGCGCCCCCCGGTAAGTGGGCCGGCGTGGCGCACGAGAACGATTCGGTGTGGGTGGCAAAGTGGACGGACAGGCTCACCGGCAAGGTCAAGTACGTGTGGCTTGCCGACACCGCAGACCTCAAGCAGGAGATGGACAAGGCAAAGTACGAAAAGGCCGCCATTCTGGCCGAGAAGATATGCAACGTGGAGGAGGCCCTGCGCCGGGACATGGCCGACGACAGCCTGTTCAAGATCTCCACCGCCTGCTATATGATATACCGTACCGCCATGAGGGTGGGCGACGAAAAGGACCCCGAAGAGGCCGACACGGTCGGGGCCACCACCCTGCGCAAGGAGCACGTCAAGGTGGCCGGGGACCGCATCGAGCTGGACTTTCTGGGAAAGGACAGCGTGAGGTGGCAGGAGACCATCCTCATAAACGAACGGGAGGTGCAGTTCCAGAAGAATATGATCAAACTGATGCGCGACAAGAGGGACGCCGACGAGATATTCGACGGCATAAGATCCCAGACGGTAAACAAGTACCTGTCCGGCATAGTAAAGGGCGTGACCGCCAAGGTGTTCCGGACATATCTGGCAACCAAGGTGGTTACCGAGTACCTCGCAGAGAACGACGACCTCAGGGACGCGTCCCCCAGCAAAAAAATCCATCATGCCAAGATGGCCAACCTGCAGGCCGCCATACGCTGCAACCACAAAAGAACCATACCCAAGACGTTCCGCCAGTCCATCCAAAAGAAGAGGGATAACCTAAAGAAGGTAAAGTCTCAGGTTCCGTGGGCCAAGGCCACCGAAACCCTTGAAAAAGTCAAGTCGTCCAAACCCCGGACCGAAAAGCAGAAGAAGACCCGCCTTGCGCGCATGAGGCGCACCAGAAAGTCCATAAAACAAAAGAAGGAAAGGCACACAGAGCGGGTCGAAAGGCTGTCGCTGCAGATAAAGCTGGCCGAAAAGACCCGCGACTACAACCTGGGCACCTCGCTGCGCAACTACATAGACCCCCGCATATTCAAGGCGTGGACGGACGAGATGGGCGCGCCGTGGGAGAAGTTGTACACGGCAGCCCTTCAGAAAAAGTTTCTGTGGGTAAAAAACGAGAAACTCTCCTGGAATGAGATGAAGGGATCGATGTAGCAGCCAGTCTGGAATAGTCGTGCCCCGCGTTCGTGTGCAGGTATCGGAGACTTGGTGCATAATTAGCCACAAGATGGCTACCCGGTAAGCGACCGCAAGATCTTGACCTCTCCCGGCATAAATTGTTATGAGAATCTTCAAGATCATATCGAAGGATGACCGCGCGTACAGAATTACCGTCGACGCCCATTCCAGCAGTTCAATTTTTTGATGCGCGGTATAGAAGAGCTACCAGTAGATCGAGAGAGCAGTACTCGACCACACTGGTCGCAAGCTGGGGGTCGGCGCGGGGCGTCCGTTCTAACTGCATCTATGGACAGGGTGCCGATAGCCTGATGTTCGTGCGGATTTCGCATCACTAAATAATGCCGCCGGCGCACCCGTTCCACATGAAGCGGGTGTTCGTCAACGGGTACGGCTCCATAGGCAGCCGCATAGCCGCCTTCCTGCAGGACGACGCCAACATAGAGGTGACCGGCGTCGGCAAATACTCCCCCGATGCAGACGTGCAAAAGGCGCTGAACCGGGGACTGAAGGTGTACGCGCCCGCAGACCGCCTGGACAGGTTCGGCGCCTCGGCGTCGGGCAGCATCGAATCTGCCCTGGACAGCTCCGACATGGTCATAGACGCCTCGCCGGGAGGCACGGGCCACTCCAACAAAGTGTCACTATACGACAGGTACGGCCTGCCGGTCATATACCAAGGCGGGGAGTCCAGCTCCGGCCCCGGGGCGGTCTCGGATTTTATCTTCAACTCCCGCATAAACTACGATGAGGCGGTGGGCCGCCGCGACGCCATTCAGGGCAGCTGCAACGTCACCGGGATGGGCCGGGTGATAGGGCCGCTGCGGGAGGCCTACGGCGGCCATATACGCCGCATCGACGTGACGCTGGTGCGCCGGTGGGCGGACATGGAACAGACCGACAAGACGTTCCCCGACTCTATTGAGATGTCGCCCAACCCGCACCACGGCGCAGATGCCCGCAGCTATCTGGGGGACGCCATACCATTGTACGTCCGCGCCGTCAAGGTGCCCACCCGGCAGATGCACCTGCACATAATGGACGTGCGCTTTGATGGTATAGCCCCGGATCCGTCCGACGCGCACCGCATATTCAGAAATGAGCGGGGCGTGGCCGTCCTGCACACCGCCGGAGGCACCCGCGAGGTTCGGGAGTTTGCCGGCTCGATGGGGTTCCACTTCACCGACACCAACATGATACACATCCACGCCGCCATGACCGCGTCGCGCGGCGACACGCTGCAGATCATGTACTCCGACGACCAGACCGGAATCGTCATCCCAGAGAACCACATGCTGATGCAGGCCATGCTCCTCGGCGTGCCGTATGACGCGGCCGCCGCCCGCACCGAGTCCGTGTTCGGCATGGCAGAGCGCAAGGAGCGCCTGGAGAGTCACTTCGGATAGCATGCGGCATATCCGGGCCGTCGGCGGTCAGGCGCGCCGCACACGGACCTTCTCGGTCCTGTTGTTGGACGCCGCCTCCACCTCCATACTCACGCCCCCGACCGCAACGCTGTCGCCCGTCGCCGGTATCTTCTTGAGATGGGCGTACAGCAGGCCGTTCAGCGTGACGTAGTCGGCGCCCTCGGGTATGGATGAGCCCAGTATCTTGTTCACCTTCGCTATCTTCATGTCGCCGCTGGCCAGTATGGTGTCCTTGTCCACCTTATGGTACCCGGCCGGCTCCGCCGCGTCGGTCTCGTCCTCTATCTCGCCCACTATGGTCTCCAGCAGGTCCTCCATGGTGACCAGGCCGTCCACGCCACCGTGCTCGTCTATCACTATGGCCATGTGGGTCTTGAGGTCCCTCATCTCCTTGAGCAGCAGGCTGACGGTCCTCTCCTGCGGAACAAATACCGGCTTGCGCGCTATGTCCGCCAGCGACTTGAGCTGGTAGTCCCCCTCGATGGTCACCAGTACGTCCTTTAGGTGCACGAACCCGGTGATGTCGTCAAGGTCCCTGCCGTATATGGGTATGCGGGAGTGGGACGTTTTGTTTATCTCGGGCAGGGCGTCTATCAGGAGGGTGCTCTCTGGCATGGACACCATCTTAGCCCTAGGGGTCATCACGCGCCGTATGGTGATGTCGTCAAAGCGCAAGGCCCCGTGGACCATCTCGGTCTCCTCCTTCTCCAGAGCCTTGTCCTTGAGGCCCTGCTCCACCATGCCGCGTATGTCGTCCTCGGTGATGGGGGGCGAGTTGTAGCTGCTTCCGGTCAGCCTCACCACGCGTTTTGCGATGATCTCGAACATCTTTACTATGGGCCACATCGCATAGCTGAACACCAGAAGCACCCCGGCGAACCGCAGTGCCACCTTGGTAGAGTTGGCATTGCAGTACGTCTTGGGGGTGATCTCGCCGAATATCAGTATCAGAAACGTCATGACACCCACCGCGACGGCCAGCCCGGCCTCGCCGAAGATGCGCAGCGCCACGCTGGTGGCCAGGGCCGAGGAGCCCACGTTGGCCAGGTTGTTTCCCAGGTTGACGCTGGACATCATCCAGCCGGGGTTGGACTTTAGCTTGTAGAGGGCCTCGGCGCCCTTGACGCCGCTCTTTCTCATCTGGTTGACCTTGGCGTCCCGGGTCCCCACCAGCGCCACCTCAAGGCCGCTGAAGAACGACGAGAGCCCTATGAGCAGGCCCAGCCCCAGGATCTCCACCCAGAGATCTACCACGGCAACCCCGCGCCCGCCATGGAATCATCCGCCGTCATTTAGTGCAATACCACCATCATTTGGCATGGTTGGTACGCGCGTTTGCCATTTAACTTTTACCTTGGTTCTTGGGCGGGCGGGCAAAGCGGTTGGCCGGGTTGTTGTGGTACTCCACCGACAGCATGGGATCCTTCTGTCGGCCGGTGAGTATGCCCACCACCCGGTCGTCCCGCATCATGATGCCGTCCCGCACCAGCTTCCTGATGCCGGCCAACGCCGCGCCCGACGCCATCTCGCAGTCAAACCCGTTGAGCCCCACCACCGACATGGCGTCCAGCATCTCGGCGTCCGACACGGTTACCACCACCCCGCCGGTAAAGTCCAGCGCCCGGAGACCTTTGAGTATGTTGGCCGGGCGGCCTATCTGTATGGCAGTAGCTCCGGTGGCCGGCCGCCCGTTCCTGCCGTAATATTCGTCTATTATGCCGGTGTCTACCCTGCCCCCGTTCCACCGCAGCGGGGCGCCGTACCTGCCGTTGTACATGTCCGAGAGTGTTGAGGCACCCTCGGCATTGATGACCGCTATCCGGGGAACCTTCTTGATCCACCCCCACTCGTACAGCTCCATCAGGGCCTTTCCGCAGCTGGACGTGTTTCCCAGGGCGCCGCCCGGGTAGACGATCCAGTCGGGGGCGTCCCACTCCAGATACTCCAGTGCCCTATACGGTATGGTCTTTTGGCCCTCTATGCGGAACGGGTTCACCGAGTTTACGGTGTACCCCCCTCCGGTCTGGGCGTCATGCAGGGACTGGGAGAGGGCGTCATCAAAGTTGCCGTCCACCTCCACGATCTGCGCCCCGAACTGGTACGCTTGGCTGAGCTTGCCCGGGGCTATCTGTCCGGCGGGTATGTACACGTCGCAGTCCATCTCCTCGTTGGCCGCGAACATGCCTGCCGACGCGGACGTGTTGCCGGTGGAGGCGCATACTATCCTTTTGGCGCCCACCATCCTGGCGTGGGTTACCGCCGTCGCCATCCCGTTGTCCTTGAAGGAGCCGCTGGGGTTGTACCCTTCGGTCTGCAGCCACATGCACCCCTCGTCCATCCCGGCGAACTCGGAGGCCTGCTTCATGTGGTATGGCCCGGTCTGCCTTCCCTCGGCGCCGTCCAGCGACACGAAGCGCCGGGCGCACGCGTCGATATCCTCGGTGTCCACCTGGCAAAAGTTGAAGAGATCCCGGAAGCGCCACACGCCGCTCACGTTGAATATGTTTCCCCGGTGGTTCCGGCGCGCATAGAAGGTCTCCTTTAGGTCGGTGCTGGGAGCCTTGTCGTACACGACGTCGGTGGGATGGCCCCTCTCGCACCGGAACGCCACGCCGTCTACCGGATATTCCAGGCCGCAGTCCGGGTGGATGCACTTTAGCCGGGCCCCCGCCATCTGCCCGGGATGGGCGGCGTATCAATTTAAGTGTGGTAGGGACCGTCACAAGATCGCGCGGCGCTGCGCGCATGCGTACGTCCGTGGCTCCCGGCGCCATTCGGCCGCGGCCCGCCGTGCAGTATCGCCGCCATGCCGCCTAGATGCCCGAGTGTGGTGACGGGGGTCGCGGCGCCGTACGCGCCCCGGCCACCGGCGCTCCGCACAGACACATACCGACACCTTTCCGGCGGGGCGGATCCGCCGGATCCAGACGGATCAGGACAGCAATTTATTGGGATCGACAATATCTTTTTAAATGCGCCCCTCCCGCATGGGGGCATGAGTGAAGATACCATATACGACCGGGTGGCCAAGCTGGAGGACGATGTGGCAGCCCTCCGGAGAGAGATGGATGTCATAAACGAGTTTCACAAGAACAAGCTGGCCAAGCTGGAGATTAAAAAGATCAAGGACGGTAGCTACTAGCGCCGCTCCATTGACGCAATCAGGTCCTCAACCTGCTCAATGTCGTGTGCGTCGGGGTTGGCCCGAAGGTATCTTTTCAGCCACCAAGCGGCCCGCTCATCGCCCCGGCGGTGCAGTATAATGCCTATGTCCCGGTCATGGCACGGGTGATCCGCGCCCATCCCCCGGGCCATGGCTATGCAGCGCAGCACCCTTTGGTGGTCGGGCAGCCGCATGTATGCTCTCCGCAATATGTGCAACAGGTGGGCCAGTATGTACGGCTCGGGCAGCGGGGGCCGGCCCGGCTCGACGGGGCGGTTGCCCACCATGTCCAGGGCCCGGCTGTTCACCTCCAAGTGAGGGCGCTCCGGCGAGGCGGTTATGGCAGCCGCATATCCTGCATATCCCAAGGCCTCGCGGCATATAACGGCCACAGCCAGCGGGTATCCGTACCCCCGCTCCATAACCGAGTCCAGCAGTATGTGCCGGAGCGCGCCGCCGGTGCCGGCCGCATCCCCGGACATGTTCGCGTCCAATCCCCCGTACATCGGCCGCCGCCCGCCCAGCATAGCCAGCTCGCGTATGGTCGCCATCTGCGAGGAGATGTCCAGATCAGGGCGCTCCAGCACCTGGGACATCTTGAGGCACTTTTGCGCCAGGGATACGGAGGGGACGGCCGCGTACGCTATCCATTCCGCCGCCCAGGCATCAAAGGGAAGCGAACCGCCGGACATACCTGGGAGGGTCCTTCAGCTCAGTGGTTGTCGGGGGCGACTCGATCATGGTGCGGAACGCCCCGGCGCCCATCTCCCCACCCGCATGCTCGACAAAGTCCCGTCCCATGTCCTTGCGGGTCTGGTACGAGCCGGCCCCGGATCCCGAGAAGGTTGCCGAGTACTGCGCAAAGTCGGGGTCATCGCCGAGTATATGGTGTACTGCATACCCGGCCATCCCTTCCATGACCGAGAATGCGGCGTGGTGGCGCTGTATGGGAGAGAGCCATTCCATGTACGTGTCGGAGAGCTCGGGCAGGTGCCGCTCTATGGCCGGATCCACCTCCACGTGCGTGTACGTCATGACGTCCGGCCCTATCTGGCCGGTCAGAAAGTGATCCGGGTTCAGGAAGAAGAACAGGTTGGCCTTTCTGGCGAACGGAAAGTCGTCTGGAACCGCCTGCAGCTGTAGGTAGTCAGAGAGCTCCTTGACGCTTCCCTCGTCCATGTCCAGCACGATGCCGGCCAGCTTCTCGTTTATGGTGTTGACCTCGGCGGCGGCCAGCCGGTTGGCCCGCTGGAGCGGCTCCTGTATGGAGTGGACGCTCTCCTCCAGTATGGTCATCTTGGCGGCGCCCACATAACCGGACCTGACCTGCCCGACGGGGCCTCCGCCCATCTTGTGCAGTATTATGTCCGGGTATCTGGAAAGGACGAACCTGTTGACGAATATGGTCCCGTCCAGGTAGTCGCCGTACGTGGTGGTTATCTTGGATATGTACTGTATGGCATAGGTGGAGTAGACCAGGTACTTGGCCGGATCTGCCCGCATGGCATCTACGACGCCGCCCCGATCCTCGGCGGCCACGGCCCCGAAGAGCCCCTCCACGAAGCTGCGGGACTCGGACGGGCAGAAGACCTTTCTGCCCTTTACCATCTTGAGATCATGCAGCTCCGGGTACTCGATGCGGACGTCGGGGTTCTGCCGGAGCCCCAGTAGGTCTGCCGCCCGGCCGGCCATCTCCGGCTGCATGCGGTCGCACAAGTCCTTGATGTCGTCAAACGCGTCGTTGTGCGGCGCCTCCTCGGCGAGCCTGGCTATCTCTTTTTCCTCGCTCAGCTCCACGTCCAGCTGGCCGAAGAGCGCCTCGGCGAACTCGTCGAACTCGGACAACTGGGCTGGATCTCCCCCCTGCCAATTTATTACTATGCCGCCCCCCATACCGCCGGAATGGCGTGCCCCGCCGGCGTGATAGCGTGCACCGCGTGTTCCTCAGGTATAGTGCGGCGTGGGGATATGGAGCGGTGTGTGGCGTGCGGCGCCTCATACCCGGTGGTCTCGGGCATTCCGGTACTGTTTGGCGACCTGCGGGGATACCTGGCCGAGAGGCACTCGGTGGGAGTCCAGATGATGCGGTCGTGCGGCCGGGATGCCCGGGAGATGGTGGCTGCTGCGATGCCCGCGGATGCGGGGTGCGACTCCCGGGGCGCATCAGAGCGGCGGTGGGCAGCCATATACCAGTCCGGCGCCGACGCCGGAATGTACCGCCACATCCTGGATGTGGCGCCTCCGGTCTCGGGCCATACGGTGCTGGAGCACGGGTGCTCGGTGGGGACCTTCTCGCGCCTGCTGAGGGATGATGGCGCCGAGGTGACCGGCGTGGATGCCTCGTTTCCGGCGCTGAGCATGGCCGCGCGCCAGGGCCATGACATACGGTATGTGGCGGCGGACTCAGCCTCGCTCTCGTGCGGCATGTTCGACGTGGTGGTGTCACTGAACATGTTGGAGATCATGGAGCCCCGTACGCTGCTCGGCGCCATGGCCTCCCGGGCTGCCCGGCGCGTGGTGGTGGCGGATCCCTATGACTACTCCCGGGGGGACCGCACCGTGTCCGGACCCATGGACGGCACGGCCGTCCGCGGGTTTCTTCGCAGCATGGGCTTTGACATAGTGGCGGGGACCGAGAGGCCCTCGTTCATACCCTGGGAGATACACACATTTAATAGTGCTTTTATAGGTTCTACATGTATGAATATACGTGAAGCTCACCAAGGAGGACATCGTGCGGGTGAAAGACGGCTCGCCGCTTGATCTCTTCGGGCAGGGCATCAAGTCCAAAAAGACGCTGGACAAGTACACCGGGATGCTCCGGAGGATCACCTGCGATGTTCTGGAGGACGTGCTGGAGGGCACCTTTGAGGAGAGGGTGCGGCAGATGGTCGCCATAGGCCGGGAGGACCCCGGGTGGATGCGCGACTTGCTGCTGAACCTGTCCAGAAAGCTGCGCGAGCGGACCGAGCTTCCCAGGGACGATCCGGACTATCTCAATCCTGACTCGATCGGGAACTACTTCAAGCCCATCAAGAAGCTGCTCGACATGAACGACGTGTCCATACCGTGGAGGAGGATATATGCCACCTATCCGGAGCGGGACAACGTGTCCGAGTCCAGGGGCTGGACCCGCGAGGAGATATCCACGATGCTGAAGCACGCGCACGGCCCGCTGGACAGGGCGCTGGTGCTGGTGCTGGCAAGCTCGGGCGTGCGCGCCGGCGGCCTGGACCTGATCTGGGAGGACATCACGCCCATATACCGCGCGGAGGACGGCGGCCTCACGCTGGATCCGGGCCCCGACGACACGGTGGCGTGCGCCGTGCTGCGCGTGTACCGCGGCTCGCCGGAGAGCTACCTGGCGTTTATCACGCCGGAGGCGTTCAACGCCCTGCAGGTGTACGGCCGCACGTGGGCCAAGCTGCGGGGGCACCTGCCGGGGCCGAAGGATCCCATATTTTTGGTGCAGACGGGCGCCAGCGCGTCCGCGAAGATACTCCGAGACAGGGTGGACAGGATGGCCGTCAAGGCCGGGCTGCGCGGGGACAAGCTCGGCAAGAGGTTCAGCGTCCCCTCCATGAACGGCTTCCGGCGCTTCTGGAACAAGACGTGCAAGGAGGCCGCGTCCGGCGAGTCGGCTCTGGCCTCGCTGATAAAAAAGGAGTACATGATGGGCCACCGGGGGCTTGTGGCGCTGGACCAGAACTACTTCAAGACCAACCTGATGGAGCTGGCCGTCGAGTACGTCAAGGTCGTGGCGGATTTGACCATAGACGACTCCGAGCGCCTGAAGCAGTCCAACAGGCGCATGGCCGAGAACATACAGGCATTGGAGGGCGAGAAGGACGCCAAGATGACGCGGCTGGAGGCCGAGGCGGAGCGGATGCGGCTGGAGGTGGAGCGCGTGCGGCGCGAGAAGGACGAGGCGGTGGAGCGCGTGCGGGAGGAGGTGGCCGAGATCCGCGACCGGGGCGGCGCCACGGCCGACGAGATACTCAACGCGTTTCTGAAGTCGCCAAAGGCCGGCGGGGTGCCCGGCGAGGTGGCGGAGTCGTTCACCGGCATGATGCGGCAGCTGGGGGCGGCGCATGAGAATGCGATACGCGAGATGAGGGCCGAGTACGATGCGGCCATGCGCGGCATGAAGGCCGAGTACGGCGCCAAGATTGATGCGATGCGGCGCGAGATGGACCGGATGGCCAAGGCGGAGGGCGCCGGCCACGGCCCGTCGGCCGGACCGGTGGAGGACGTCCCCGGCGGGGAGAGGCGCGGCCACGATCAGCCCTAGGTGCCCGGCCGCGGCGGCCCGCCCGGCTCTCCAGAAGCGGCAGCGGGCGCCCCACATGCTACAGCGCCTCCCCCCGATCGCAGGCGCCGGCGGGCAATAGTAACTTGAGGAAGCGCGTCGACCCGCATTCATGAAGGTGGTAGCGTTTGACGCCAAAAGATTCCAGCACATCAGAAGAGGTTGGAACGAGAACGAGACCAAAGAGGAGAAAACGAGTGTATTCCTCTCGCAGATCGGTGCAGGGGTGACAATACCGGAGCCGGATGAGTTTGCCAGGATCTACGTGGAGGCAAGCCAGGATCTGAAGCAAAGGTTTGATCTCTACTATGCCACCCCTTTTTTCAGCACCTGCCTAAAGGATCATCTCAGCCCCGCCGAGGCGGCGGACTTTGTGTGCCAACTGGTATTAGTTGGGATCATAAATAGACTCGATCCGAAATTAGCCGCGACGCACTCTCTAGATTTTCGGTCTTATGCGCGGCCGCTATGCCGCGTTTAGCGACTCGTCCAGCAACTTCATGTTTGCCAGTCCGCACACGATATCACATATTATGGCATACTTGTGGCGGGGGTTGCGGTACCGGTCCCCCATTATCCGAAATATCTTCACCCGGCGTATCGCGTGCTCGACGCGAATACGTATGCGCGAGAGCGCCCTGTTATACTCTTTCTCCTCCCGGGTGAGGCTCTTGCCGGGCTTTCGTTTTAGGGCCACGCGCGAGTCGCGGTCCGGGTATTGGGCATCCATACCAGTATAGGCGCTGTCTACGATATCCAAGGTGCGCCTGCGCCCCGAACCACCATCTCCGGGCAGGTTCTGCGGAAACGACGGCGGATCCATCTTGAAGAGCGCACAAAGTCGTGCATGCTGCCGGCGACCGGCGCCGAGGTGTGAAGTATCAGGCCGCCGGCGCTGGTCGTGTACTGGGTCTTTATCGTGTGCCGTTTGGCCTTGCCCGAATAGTGCTTTTTCTGCGTCTCGTCGTCGGCGGGGCGGCATATTCCCTGCTCGGAGGCGTCGACGAGCAGGG
>JAEFDA010000143.1 GCA_016126025.1 Nitrososphaerota archaeon
TGGGGGTACTTGGATCTTTCGAGCCGGTTCTGGGTCGATCTTATAGCTAATAACTAATCAGGTCTCGGAAAAGGCACCTGCCCGGTCAGATGGGTTTGAGATGGCATGGGTTGTTCAGTTCTCCGTTTGGCAGCAGAACCACGCCTGATCACGACGGTTTGGGACGGCTATGAATACTCCCTAATTGTCGGACGTGCGCCCTTACGGCCCCACAGGCCACGGCTCGGATTTTGCATCGCTATCCGTGTATTCAGATATACGATCGTATGGAATCCAAGTGAGCTGGCAAGGTCTAGTTATTGGAATAAATCTCTGCCTGTACAACAAATCGCCTAAATACACACCCGCCCTGACCGGATGCGCGGGCCAAATGGGAGAAATGGTCGTGGCCGCCACCCCCAGTGGTCATGCTGCCCCCCACGGTGATCGTTATGGAACACTAGCCTTGGACTACGAGCTGTCCTAGGCGGTGGATTCCAGCGGCAGCGTGGAGCCGCGCCACCGGTCACGTTTTATAATGGAGCTGTCGAATAAACCCCAATGAAGGATACGCGGCCGTTGCGGCTATCGGGGGGGCAGTGACATGGAGCATGCGCCTATAGAGATAGACGGGGGGGTTCTGGATGACCTCAGGGCGGCGATACGCGGCAAGGTAATGGTGCAAGAGTCGATAAGACTGCTGTACTCGCTGGACGGAAGCGCATACCAGGTGGTTCCGGACGTGGTGGTGGTCCCAGAGGACGAGGTGGACGTGGTCCGGGCCGTGATAATTGCGGGAGAGGAGGACATCCCGATCACGCCACGCGGATCCGGTACCGGACTAGTGGGCGGTGCGCTAAATGTCGGGATCTGCCTTGACATGAAGAACCTCAACTCCGTCAGCGTGAATGGGGACAGTGCCACTGTGGGGTCCGGCGTATCCAGAGGATCCCTAGACCGGGTGCTTGGCAAGCACGGCAAGATGCTCGGTCCCAACCCGTCGGTGGGTGGCTTCTGCTCGGTCGGCGGCATGCTTGCAAACAACGCTGGCGGAAGCAGAAGCGTCAAGTATGGCAGCATGGTGGACAATGTGACAAGGATCACGTTCGTCGACGGGACCGGAAGGATGATCACGCTCCCAGACGACGAGAGTATAGGGCAGGATATAATGGAGCTCACCGGCCTCATAGACAGAGAAAAGTTACCAAAGGTGGCAAAGAACGCCTCCGGGTACAGGCTAGACAGGGTAGGATCCATCGGCGAGACCCACAAGCTGTTGGTTGGCTCTGAGGGGACGCTCGGGGTTATCCTCTCGGCTGATCTGAATATCATCGACGAGCCCAAGGACAAGATGCTTTTTGTGCTGGGGTACGACTCAGCCTACACCGCAATGGCCAACTGCCCCAAGGTGGTCGGAACGAATCCGTCAGCATGTGAGTTCATAGACCACCACATTCTCTCCCAGGCGGATCTGGGCCTGGATCCCGGAATAGACTGCATACTTTTGGTGGAGTATGACGACAGCCTACAGGAGCGCGCCACGATGCTCAGGTCGATCATCACCGGTACTATAGTCGCCGAGTCAGACGACCAGAAGGAGATGGACTGGTGGTGGGACCACAGGAACGCCGCGCTCCACCACAGCCTCATTGCTGTCGACAAGCACAAGCGGACACCGCACATGATCGACGATGCGGCCGTGCCGGTGGACCGTATGGGGGACATGCTTCACATCCTAGACGGCATAAACAAAAAGTACGGCACAAGTATCATCACGTTCGGGCACGTGGGCAGCGGAAACATCCATGCACGCTTGGAGATGGACAACACAAAGACCGATGCCATAAAGGAGATCGCGGGCGCATACTGCAGGGAGATCAGTAAGCTTGGAGGCACCATAACAGCCGAGCACGGGGACGGATTCGCTTCGTCAGAGTTTATCGAGATGCAGTACGGGGGCCAGAACTACGACGCATTCAAGGCGGCAAAGAGATACTTTGATCCATACGGGATACTCAACCCGGACAAAAAGATCACCGAAAAGAGCACCATCGTAGAGCACCTCTCTGCGGTGCGCACCTTCCACGGAGGCAAGATGGCCCTCTCCAAGGAAGCCTACTGACTCCGGGAGGAGTGTTTTGTTTTCTGAAGTGGCCCAAAGTCATGCGCACAATCCCCAGCCGTATGGCTAGTCGGCACAGATCCGATCTGATGCCCTCGTGGCATGCATTTCAGGGCGCTGGGGATGCCGGATAGGAGCCGAGCAGTTTGAGAAAGCTGGTTTGCTGCTTGATCTCCGCGATCATCTCTTGGACGTTGCCATTCCGGTCATGGCCGTCAAAATCAATGAAAAAAATGTACTCCCAAGAGCCGGTCTTTTTGGGGCGCGACACCATCTTGGTCATGTTTATTCCGTGGTCCCGAAAGTGTCCGAGCACGCTGTGCAGGGCTCCGGGCTCGTCCCGTACGGAGACCACCAACGATGTCTTGTTACGTCTGGCGGGATCTGCCGCCTCTTTGGACATCATAAAGAACCGGGTGTAGTTCCGCGGGTGGTCCGCTATGTTCCTGAGCATCACCGGGATGCCGTACAGCTCGGCTGCACCCTCGCTGGCTATGCAGACCGTATCTGTCCGGTTCAGATCCCTTACTATCTTGACGCTGTCTGCCGTACTGAATGCCACCATCCGCCGCAGACCGTGACCCTCTATGAACTTCCTGCACTGCTCCAGCGCCTGAGGGTGGGAATAGATCGTGCTCGCCTGGCCTATGTCGCCCAAGCCTATCAGGCAGTGCCGGATAGGGTAGTAAATCTCTCCTACTATGGTCAGCGAGGTGGAGAGTAGCAGGTCATAGGATTGCCCGACGGCACCCTCCAGCATATTTTCGATCGGGATTGCCGCGTACTCGGACTCTCCACTCTCCACCATCCCTAGCGCCTCGCCAAAGGTCTCGGCGGGTACGGTCACAGCGGATTCGCCAAAGAACGATTTGGCGGCACTCTCACTATAGGTCCCCCTCGTTCCCGGAAAGGAGACGCGCGTCATATCGCTTGCAGGGCGGCGGCCTTACCGTCCACAGTATGAACAGGCGCGATACGTCGCAGCGGCCAAGACGGCCCCGAGTTCGGGTGAATCGCTGCCTTAGGCACCCAGCACACGTCGTCTGTGCCATACTGCGCGCCAGAGGCCATTGGGCCGCCGACAGGCGCAGAGGGCCAGAGCTGGAACCTCACTCCTTGTACCGGCCAAGCTGGTAGCATCATATACTGATTGGCATTTGGAGTTTATTATTAGGGATTATGCATAGACGCACAACTTGGCAACATTGGGCTGCCCCGGCCCGTTATGGCCAGCACCGTCCACCCCGGATCCGCCCACCGGCTCGCCGCCGGCGGAACTCCGGCGCCTTGGTTTGTGCCCCCGACGGGCGCCATTCGGCGCCTGCGCTGCGGCCCTCTAACAGCCGCAAGGTGTTGCACGTGGTAATTTTTGACGTCCCGTGATATGGGGACCGGCAACCGCCTCGTTCAGCAGCGACATGACGGCCGGCAGCGTGGCGCTCCGCCGATCCGGTGTTGCCGGTGCATTCCATTACGAGGACCGCTATGGTACGGAATAGGATGTTGGCGCCCGCATTGACGTCCCACTCCCGGAGTAGCATGGCCGGCACCGCATGTTGCGCCTGTCCGGATGCCGCACCGCGAAGCGCCTCAATTTGCCGCCGCGCCCGATACATCCTGTGGACGTCCAGGCATGCCGGACTGTCCCGGGCTGGCCTACGGGCCGCCGAAAAAGACCTGTTGGACACCCCGGTGGCGGGCACCAGCATCCCGGCCGCGTCCGATGATCGCCCGTCGCCCAGGCGTGTTGCCGTCCCGTCCGCATGGGACCACTCGCCGCCCAGCACCAGAAGGGTATAGACGTGGGCCGCGTGAACAGCGAACGCGGCCATGCACAGGACTGCCGGTGCGGCGCATACCGCCAAGTGGATGCGCTCCCCCATATAGCCGGGCCACCATCCGCCGCAGCCCCCCACACCCAAAAATACCACCATACGTCAAGCGACTCGGGTCACAGGAGCCGGAACGAGACCGTCGGCGCCCAGCCACGTATGTCAGGTCCACCTGTCGGGATCCTTCCTGCGGATCTCCACGCCGTCCACTATCACCGAGTCGTCCACATCAAATACGGTGTGCCACCGGCCGTTGTGGGGGAATATGCGGTTCATGTCCTGGACCCTCCGGCTCGTGGGGGGGCGGTTCATCAGGGCGCCCCACCGCATGTTCTTCACCTTGGGCATGATGTCGTTGATGTCCCGGGTCACTCTAACCCACCACGAGTATTCCCTCGCGGATCAGGAACGCGAGGGACTGCAGGAACGACTCGTCGTCTATGTCCCCGGCGGCCCACCAC
>JAEFDA010000088.1 GCA_016126025.1 Nitrososphaerota archaeon
GGACATGAACGCCATCTTCGCGTTGGGCCTCCTCATGTTGGCCATGAACGAGGAGATCAGCGTCCAGCTAGGATCCCTGCCGGATCCCTCCATCAGCCTGAGGGCATGGCCCACACTGCCGGGCCGGGGGTACAGGGCCGCCATGATATATGCATCCAAGGCCGGAGTGGATATCTTCATGATGCCCGCCGGCGACACCAGCACCAGCCGGGAGAGGCACTCCTGATGCATGGCGGCAAATATGGCGGCGATCTGACCCCCCAGTGAGGCCCCCACTATGTGGGGCCGCTCTAGGCCCGTAGCCTCGATGAACCGCTTCAGAAACTCCACGAAGAAGCCCGGGGTGTAGTCGGCCATCGGCTTGTCGCTGAGGCCGTACCCTATCATGTCGGGCGCTATGACACGGTGCGAGTCAGAGAGCCTGCCGATAACCCCTCGCCACTTGTCGGCGTATCCGCCCAGGCCGTGCAGCAGCAGCACGGTACTGCCAGAGCCCGCGTCCAGATACCTGATGCTGTTGCCGCCCACGCTGACGCGCCTGTCCTGCATGTATGGTGGGGTCCGGTATGGGCGGGTTTAAAATTTGGCTTCATAGGTTTTCCCATATCCCGGGCACCCCAATCCAAGTCCGCCATTACGTCACATACCAGGCGGGACGAGCGGGCACAATTCCATACTGTGTCGAACCGCCGGAAGCGGAGTCCGCCCTCCCAGGAAATGAGGGACCCGCCGGGCCCTCGGCCGGGATATGCGAAGATGCCAAGATCTCCTACAGCACGATGCTTGTCACGTACATGATTACCAGTCCAGCGGCCAGCCCCCCGCACACATATGGCGAGGCCAGTCCGCCGGGTCCCCGGGCCACCCACCGCGCCACCGTGACGGCCACCTGGAACGCGGCCCCCGAGCCCACCGCCAGGAACACCACCGAGGATATCGGGGAGTACGCAAAGCCCCCCGCCCAAGCACCCAGCACTGCCGGGAACCCTGCTATGACCCCCAGCGCTGCCAAGCGGCGCGCCACGCGCCCCTGGCCGGCCAGCGGCGACGCTATGGCTATCCCCTCGGTGGTGTTGTGCATGGCAAAGCCGGCCAGCAGGTATGTGGAGAATACCGCCGACCCCAAGCTTATGGCAGCCCCCAAGGCCAGCCCCTCCCCGAAGTTGTGCAGCCCTATGCCCACCGACACCATCAGGGCGGCCCCCATGGCCGAGCCGGAACCGGCGGTCGAGACCAGCCGGCCCGACACGTACTGCAGCGCCAAAAAGGCGCACCCCGCCGAGACCAGCGCCAGCAGCGCCCCGTTCATCGACCCGGCCAGGTTCTCGGCGGACACCTCCAAGGCCTCCTCGGCCGAGTCCACCCCTATGAACAGCAGCAGCCCCGCCGTCAGCGCCAAAAAGAAGGATATGCGCTTCTGGCTCAGGCGGCGTATAAAGGGCAGCCACGCCAGTCCTATGAACACGGGTATCACCCCCATGTAGGTGCCGGCCAGCGCCAGCAGCCCCGCCTGCTCCAGGTCCGCCGGGACGGCGGGCGCCGCCGCCTCCACCACCCGCTCGAAGCGGGTCCCGTCGTGTACGGTAACCCCGATGGCGTACGGCTCGGCCTCGTTCCACGCGTATGGTATCCTCAGTATGGCCGTCTCGAAGCGCTCCAGATGCCCGTCCGGCTCCACCGCAGACGGCTGTATCCGGTCGTTTATGTCCCCTTGTACGATATCCACGGGTATGGAACCGGTATTGCGCACCACGACGCGCACCTCCGACTCCACAAAGTCCACCCGCTCTATGGTGATCTCGGGGAGGGGGTCGATCCCGGCCGTTATCCCCCCCGGCCCGGTTATGAATACCACCAGTCCGGCCACCAGAACCAGCGGCACCAGTCCGGCCGCTACGACCCGGGGCGTCAACTCGAGCCGTCTACCAGAAAGGTTCCCACCCAGCCCTTCTCGGAGAACTCCACCTTGTGGGCATGGAAGACGTACTGGCCCGGATACTGGTACACAAACTCCAGTATGCCCCGCTCGGTCTGCGAGAGCGTCACCATGTCGGTGTAGTGGGAGGGCACGGTGTCCGTCCCGGTGGGATAATAATAGTACAGGTTGCCGTGCAGGTGGAAGTTGTTTATGGGGTCAAACTCCACCATATTTACGGCATACACCCGCACCAGCTCGCCCTGCTGTATCCGTATGGGGTGGTGCTGGTAGTAGAAGGGGACCGTATTCGCCGCGTAAAAGTTGTTCTCGCCGTCAAAGTCGGTGTCAAAGCCGTTCAGCACCATCACCATCTCGTCGGCCGCCGGGCGGCCCCCCACCGGGTCCACTATAAAGACGCCGTACAGGCCGTGCACTATATGCTCCTCCAGCGGCATCACATGGCAGTGGTACGGGTGGACCCCCACGGGCCCTGCCTCGAACTCGTAGGTGAACTGCCCCCCTCCGGGCCCCACGATCTCAAAGACTCCGTCCATCTCGGCTGGGTGTATCCCGTGGAAGTGCATGGTGTGCTGTTTGGAGCCCTGGTTGATGAACTGTATCCGGACTATGTCCCCCTCGGTGGCCCGGATGGTGGGCCCGGGGACCGTCCCGTTGTAGGTCCAGACGTTATAGAACACCCCCGGCGAGATCTCCTGTACCTGGTCGTCCCGGGCTATGATGGTGTACTCCCGTACGGTCTGGCCGCCCTCCTGCGACACCCTCCCGTACTCAAAGTTGCGCAGGTACTCGTCGGGGTCAAACTCGACGGTGGACACCGTATACAGCGGGTCCAGCACCTCGCCGGTGGTGGATATGACGGCGCCCGAGTGGGTTATGAACCGCTTCTCGGTGACGGCGGTGGTGGGGCCGGGCAGCAGCACCGCCACGCACAGGGCCGCCATCGCCACCACCGATATGGCCATCATGATCCTGGGCCTCATATCATGCGGTACGGGGCGGTCAATATAAAATTTAGCCTAGGCTAACTTTTTTAGCACAGGCTAACTTTTTGGCGATATGGGCCGCACGGTTTTAATCCGCCCGCACATATCACATTGTCGTGGAAAGGCCCACCCTCATACTGCTCGGCATGGCAGGCCTGCTGGCCGCCGGGCTGGGACTCTCCATATATGCCGGGACGGTGGTGTTCGAGGATATCGTGCTGGTCGAGTCGACCGTCTCTGCGGGTGTACCGCTGGAGGTGACCGCCCCCATACCCCCGGGCATGGGGATATTCGCCCTGGACATACAAGACTATGAGGACGGAATGGTGATGCGGGCGCACGTGCTGGGCCCGCTGGGGTATACGATGGCGTCCGTCGATATAACCTCGGCCCAGTACGAGGGCACGTTCGAGACGGACGAGAGCTACGAGTACACGCTGGTGGTCGAGTCAGACAGTACCAGTCCCGTAAACGTGGTGGGCGCCCTGGGCCCCATACCGGACGCCGGCAAGACCTCCCTGGGCTTTGTCTCGCTGTACATGCTGCTGGTGGGGGTGGTGGGCATGATCGTGTCCACCGTATATCTGGTGTGGTGGCGGCGGCGCCATTAGTTTAGGTACGAGTCCATCACCGTGACGCTGTCCACTATCCCGCTGTAGTCGGCATCCTCCATGGCACCGGCCATCTTCTCGGCGTCGGCCGAGTACGCGCCCTCCCGCACGACCAGAAAGCCGTGCTCCACCAAATACGAGAGCCGCTCGCGCACCTCGTCCTCGGGCATGCCACACTGTCCCGCCAGGTAGGATATGTCCTTGGGGCCGTCCTCCAGCGCCGCCAAGGCCGGGGCCGTCTCCTCGTCGAAGAGGCACTCCCGGAGGCGGTCCTTGTCATATGTCATGACATGCGGCGGAGAAAGACCGCTTATGGTTCTTTTGGCGAACCGCCGACGCCATGGCACGCGGGATGGTGTGGCGCGCCTGCGCTCGGAGTCGTACGCGCAGACACTAACCCCTAGTGCCGGTCAGAGATGAGCGATCATCCTGCACGCCGGTAAAGACGGTTTGAATCGGAAGGTTTAGATCCGCCTCCTCCCCCGCACCCCCATGGCAGACTTCGCCGATGGAGAACGGCAAGAGGCGATACCCAAGGGCAAGGAGTTCATGCCACGCGTGAGCACCAAGCAGCTCTACAATGCGTTCAAGGCCGAGCGGGTCGGCAAGTCCAAGTTCATGCTGGAAGCCTGCCTCCTGCGGAGGGGTTCGATGGGCATACGGGCCATAGCGGAACGGATACGGGTGTCCTATTCGACCGTGCGCGGCTGGCTTGAGCGCATGAAGGACGGCGACCTGAAAAGGCGGTTTGACAAGAAGCGCCCCGGCCAAAAGCGGCAGCTGGACGAACATATGGTGCATGCCATAAGACGCTGGCTGGGCGACCCCC